>CAZNRZ010000051.1:9914-13706 GCA_964575535.1 uncultured Lysobacter sp.
CTCCAGAGCCTCATGCATGAGGCTTTTTGCCTACCCGACGAGGCTTCGAGCCTCGCCGCTGAGGCTTCGAGCCTGCCGCGTGAGGCTCCAGAGCCTCGTCGAGCAGGCTTCGAGGCTCATGCACGAGGCTCCAGGCCTCGACGGGCAGGCTCGGAGCCTCGGCGCTGCGAGGCGCTGCGCGCCCGCGGGCACCCGGGCACGGGTCGCCTCGGCGTGCAGCGGAACTACCACGCGTTCCCGGTGCCGCACTCGATGCGCGTTGGCGGGATCAGCCGCGAGTGGAACGAAACTCCACCCCGGGCCGTGCCCTTGCTTCTCACTCGGGCGTCGAGAACACCCAGTTCACATCGACGCCCTCCGGAACGACGCCCCGCACGCCCGTCATGTAGCCGTCGATCTGCTCGCTCGACATCACGCTCACCCGGGTGCCCACCAGCGTCAGCGGCGGCTTGCCGGCGATGGGGCGGCCGTTCTCCAGCTGCGCCTCCGCCACCGTCTCGAATCCCTCGTCCTTGAGGTACGCATGCAGGGCCTCGAGCGGGAAGGTCCTGTCCATGGGAAGGACGACACGCACCTGCAAGCGCAGCGGCTTGCCGAGGTCGTGGATCCGCGCCGCGGCCTCGCCGAGCGTCGTCGTCGTGAACGTCGACGGTGTAGTGTCGCCGGGCACACGCGGCATCAGCTCAGCACTGGCATTGAACGACGCGAGAACGAGGGCCAACGCGAGAGCGGATCGGGTCATGGCGCACTCCAGGTCAGGAAGCGGGAGGCTAGCAGAGGCGCACGTGCTGCCCCGCCCGGTATGGAAGCGGACGAGCGACTGCACCTCGGCTGGCGTCGAGTTCTTCCACACGGGCCGGGAAAAGCGACTCTGATCCCTGCTTCGCTGAGGCTCGGGGGTTGGGCTGGAAACACGAGTCGGAGTCGCGCTTGGACTGTCGAGCTCGAGCCCACCGGCCGTGCCATCGCTGGAAACGCCTATCCCGTCAGCCGGTGCGCCGCCTGCCGGGCTTGCACATCCATCTCATGCGTGTGCGTTTGCGAGGCATGCGCGGGCGACATTGCTGCCAGACGCTCCAGCGACTGCTCGACCGGCGCTGCGATCGCGTCCTGCGTCTTCATGTGGGCCACGCGGTTGGTAGCGTCGGTCAGCCCGCCCTGCACCACGAAGACGTTCTCGCCCTTCTGGAGCGACGCGGTGGCGGTGTTGAGCACCACGTGGTCGATACGGGTGAAGCCGTTCGCGCGAGCGAGCTGCGCAAGACTGGCGGCCATGCGGTCACTCGCGTCGTCGTAGGTGCGTCCAAGCAAGCCATCCAGCCTACGTACGGCGTCCTGTGATTGCTGCAGCAGGGGGTCGGCCGCACCTTCTCCGCGCTTTCCGGATGAGGTCGACCCTGTCGCTACGCGAGAGTGGACAGCCGGTCCACCGATTTCGGCATGGGCATGGGCACGGACGTGTGGCGGCTCGCTGTCGGCGTCGATGGATGCCGATTGACCGAACGCACGTTGTGCCGGTGCCAATGCGGCCTCCAATGTCGGCACTCGGCCATACAGCGCGGTCAGTTCGGGGTAATCGCGATTCGCCTGCGCGATGCGATTCGGCTTGGCCGGAGGAGCGTCGAGTGAATCACCGAATCGGTCCTCGACGCGGTCGATCTCGGCTTTGTGGCGATTGAACATCGCGATGACATTCCGGGCCTCATCGGCGGAAACGTTCGTGGGATCGTCATAGAGGCCGAATACCTGGGCTTCGGCGAAGCGGCGCTTGCGCAGGCCGCCCTCGGCCTCCACGCGTGTTCCCCAGCAGTTGTAGCGGAGTTGGTACCAGGCCTCTGCGCGGTCGCCATCACGGATGGCGGCCATGACGGGGTGCTCCTTGCCACCACGTGGTCCCATCAGTGCGCCGGGACCGCGGTTGTAGGCGACGGAGGTCAGTGCGATGCGCTCATCGGACAGTGGCATGCGCAACCGGTCGGCGGGACGCTCGAACTCGGCGAGGGACGCATGCAGCAGGCGATCGGCATCTGCCGCATCGAGACGCGTAGAGAACCGGAGGCCCAGCGGGGTGCGCGCTGTGGCGGGTGCGCGATCGATATCCGCCAGCAGCATCCAGTCCTCTTCGGGGAGCTCGATCCCCGAGCGACGCCATATGTCGACGTTGTTATTGCGGTTGAATGTATAGCCCCAACCGATCGTCGCCTTGCCGTCCTTTACATCCTGTGCCTTTTCATGAAGGCCTTCCGCGCCCGCGATGACCAGTCGCAGGCGTTCCATGTACTGGTGTTCCGACAGCTCCTGGTACTTCATGGCGACTCCTGTCTGATTTCTTCCGTGCCTGCTAGTTCGCGAAGCAGGCGGCGCTCATTTCCTCGTAACGCTCCGACTGCGGACCAGAGTCACGCTGCAGGACGTGATCCGTGGCGATGATGTGGATGTCCCGGTATTCGGGCTCGCTCACCGTCTCGCCGAGTGTCCAGTGCAGCCGGCCGCCCGTGACCGTCGCGCGGGCGCGGTACACGGCGAGATTGCGCCCGCTTTCGATGGTCACGTCGGCCACGTTGCCCTTGGCCGTGCCCCTCACCGCAATGCCTTGGCCTTCGTCGATCTGGGCGAAGTTGACCCGCGCACCATTGAACGTCCCGCACAACGTGTCGCCACGCTGGACAAGCGTCAGCCAGAACCCGCCGCATTCCGCGTTGGGGCGCGTCTTGTCACACCAGCGAATGGTCCATTCGCCGTCGAAAGCCGGCTGGGCAGCAGGGAGCCCACGCGATGCACATGCCAGGAGCGTGGAAGCGGCAAGGCATGCGACTGCGGTGGCGCGCGCTGTACGAGTCAGCGGTTGGCTGTTCAAGTGCATTCCTTTGCGCCGCATGTCAGATGGGTAGCTAAAGCAGGAGTCTAAAACAGCGGTAAGCCCCGGCCTTCTCCACCGAATCCGGGAAAGACCGCCGTGACTTCCGCTGCACGGACGAAGGCAACCCCGGGTCAACGCTGCGCCGCGTCAGGGATCTCCACGCGAGCCCGTCACGACGCGGCGTTTGAAGCCTGCGGCTCGGGCGGCTGTTCCTTGTCCGGCGCCGCCGGCCGCGAGCACGCGGCGAGCAGCACGAGGCTGACGATCAGTGCGAATCGGAGCATGGCGTCGCTCTCCAACGGGGCGCGTGGCTATCCTACGCCCCGCACCCACAGGAGCATGCGATGGACGACCGGCGCTGGCGGCTCGATGGACAACTCGCGCTGGTGACCGGCGGCAGTGCCGGCATCGGCCGCGCGATCGCGGGTGAACTGCTGGGCTTCGGGGCCGATGTGATGCTGGCCGCGCGCGATGCGGACGCACTGGAGTCCGCGCGCGCGGAGCTGGCCGACGAATACCCCGACCGCCTGGTCATGGCCTTCACCGCCGACGTCGGCATCGACGAGCAGCGTCGCGAACTGCTGGACTGGGTGGAGGATCAGGGCGAGGGCCAGCTCGACATCCTCGTCAACAACGCCGGCGGCAACCTCGGCAAGCCGACCACGGACTACGCCGAGGACGAGTGGCGGCAGATCTTCGAGGTCAACCTGTTCTCGGCCTTCGAGCTGGCGCGCTATGCGCATCCGCTGCTCACGCAGCACGCGGCGTCGAGCATCGTGAACGTCGGCAGCGTGTCGGGGCTCACCCACGTGCGCACCGGTGCGCCCTACGGCATGGCCAAGGCCGCGCTGCACCAGATGACGAAGAACCTGGCCTGCGAATGGGCCGAGGACGGCGTGCGCGTGAACGCGGTGGCGCCCTGGTACATCCGC
>CAZNRZ010000052.1:0-13696 GCA_964575535.1 uncultured Lysobacter sp.
CGCGCCGTCTCGAAGCCCTGATCGCGTCGCGCGCGGGCTCGGGCGACGAGATCGCCGAGGCGCTGGAAAGCGAACTGCTGCGCGCCGACATCCGCGAGCCGGCGGCCATGCCCGCCGACGTGGTGACCATGAACTCCACCCTGCGCTGCGTCGACGAGACCACGGGCGCCGAGCGCGTGCTGCAGCTGGTCTATCCGGACCAGGCCGACGCCGCGCAGGGCAAGGTGTCCGTGCTGGCGCCGGTGGGCGCGGCCCTGCTCGGCCTGCGCGCCGGCGACGGCATCGACTGGCCGCTGCCCGGTGGCCGCAGCACGCGCCTGCGCGTGGACGAAGTGCTGCGCCAGCCGGAAGCGGACGGGCTGGCGGAGTAAGGCCGCGACGGCCGGCGGCGGCATCGCCGCGCGGCACGGAGTCGGAGCGAGGGCAGCGGGCGTGGAACGGCGTCATACGACGGACGCATGGTCGAAGTGGCTGGGGCGCATCCGGCGACCCTCGGCCGCTGCGGTCAGGGCGACCATCGCCGGCCGCGTCGATGCGGCCGGGGTCTGTGGCGACCGCCTGGCCTTCGAGCGCGACTGGACACTGCGGCTGGCGCTTCCGGCATGGCGCGTGATCGGCGGCCGCCTGGTGCCCGAGACACTGCGCCTGCGCCGCCGCTGCGACAGCGACGAACTTGCGGCGATGCAGGCCCGCATCCAGCCGGGCCGGGTGATCGTCGTGCGCATCGAGCTCGACGCCGCGGCGGCCATGCAGGGCGAACTCGTCGACCTGCTGGACGCCGACGCGCCCACGCATCTGCTCGATCCCGACGCCCTCAGGTGAGCGAGGTCGGCCGCGCGCTCAGAAGAACGCGCGAACGCCGAAGGCCACGCCGCGGCCCGGCAGCGGCGCCATGTCGCGCAGGAACGACGTGTGCACGCGTGCCTCGCGATCGAGCAGGTTGCTGCCGTCCAGGAAGAACTCCCAGGCCGTCGTACCGCCGCTGTCGATGTGCCAGGTGACGTGGGCATCGACCAGCGTGTAGCCCGGCGTCGCGCGCTCGGTGGGCGCCACGCGGTCCTGCGTCGCGTACCGGATCGCCCCCAGAGACGCACGCAACGGGCCGTGCTCCCAGCGCAACTCCGCGCCGAGGCGTGACGGTGCGATGCGGGGCAGGTTGCCGGTGAGCTCGATCTGCGCTTCGTGCTCGTGCGCATGGTCGCCATGCGGGACGGAAACAGTCGCCGTCCGGGTACCGGAGCCATCGAGCCGCGCGCGCACCGTATCGCCGAAGACGCGCAGCCCGAGGCGCTCGTCGCCGTCGTCGAAGAAGGTCCAGTCGAGCTCGGCTTCGGCGCCGGTGAAGCGCGCATCGGCCTGCGTCCACACGCGCACGGGCGCGTCTTCCTCGATGCCGGTGTCGGCGAGATAGATGAAGTCGTCGAAGCGCACTGCGTAGAGCGCGGCGCCGATGGTCAGCGGGCCCCGGTGCCAGTGCAGGCCGAACTCGGCGCGATTGGCGGTTTCGACATCGAGCGTGGGCGAACCGAACTCGAAGCTGCCGGTCGCCACGTGCAGGCCGCTGGAATACAGCTCTTCCGCCGTCGGCGTGCGCTGCGCGCGGTCGATGCCGAGGGAGACGTGGAAGTCGGGGGTGAGGTCCCAGCGCAGCGCCGCCGAGGCGCTGGTGGTGTCGAACGAACGCGATGGCCCGGAGGCGCCGGCGCCCACGTCCACGTCGTTGCGGTCGTGGCGCAGGCCGAGTTCGGCGGCGACGGCGCCGAAGTCGCGGCGGCCGATCCAGAACGCACCGGCGTCGCTCGACTCCGACGAGGGCACGAAGGCTTCCGCACCGACGGCGGCGAAGTCGCGGCGCGACCACTGCGCGCCGAACGCGCCGTCCCAGCCGGCGATCGCGCGGTGCGCGAGCTCGAGGCGTGCTTCGGTGGTGGCATTGTCGAAGACCGTTCCGACCGCGTCGCCTTCGAATTCGGTGTGGCTGTACTCGGTGCGCGCGAGCTTCAGGCGCGCGGTCTCGAACGGGCCGACGCGGTCGAGGCCGCCACGCACTTCGGTGCGGCGCTGGTCGAGCACGATGCGCACGTCGCCGTGCGTGTCCTCGCCGTGCTCCTCTCCCTCGTGCTCCCCGTCCTCGTGGTCCTCGTGTCCCTCGTGGACATGCGCCCCGCCCGGGATGCCGTAGCGCGTGCTGTAGAGGCTCTGGCTGGCGCCGAGGAACCCGCGGCTGCCGATCCAGGACAGCCCGAACGCCGCCGAGTCGGTGCGCAGCGCGCTGTTGGGCAGCACGCCGTAGGCGCGCGGCTCGTCCTCGTGTTCCTCCTCGCCGTGCTCTTCGTGGAGCGCCTGGCTCTCTGCGAAGCCGGGGATCGAGTAATCGCCGGTCTCGCGATGCAGCGCATCGACGTGGAAGACGAGGCTGCCCGAGGCCGAGGTGCCGTCGAGGCGCACCATGCCCGTGCGCTCGTCGTTCACCGTGTTGCCGCGGAGCTCGGCGCGGCCCTGGAAGGGCGCGTCGGTGGCCCGCACGGGCACGCGGCCGTCGACCACGTTCACCGCGCCGCCGATCGCGCCGCTGCCGTAGAGCAGCGTGGCCGGGCCCTTGAGCACCTCGATCTGGTCGGCGAGGAAGGGCTCGATGCTGACGCCGTGGTCGACGCTGACGGTGGAGACGTCGCCGGCCGTCAGGCCATCGTTGAGCACCTGCACGCGCGCGCCCTCGAAGCCGCGCACGATGGGGCGGCCGACGCCGGGGCCGAAATACGACGTCTGCACGCCCGGCAGGCGCGAGACGGTCTCGCCGAGCGTGGCGGCCTTGGCCTCGTCCAGCGCCTCGCCGGAGAGCACCTCCACCGGTCGCGTCAGGTCTTCGGCGGTGGTCGGAAGCGGCGTGGCGCGCACCACGACGCGGTCGAGCTCGTGGGCGTGGTCATGCGCATCGTCCTGCGCGAAGGCAGGGGCAGCGGCGACGAGGGCGAGGTAGAGGGCGGCGCGGGGGAGGTTGGACGGCTTCATGCGTATGGGCGCAGTACACTGGGAGGCGACAGGTAATGTTATATTGTTTCAATAGTCGCTCGTCACCCCCCGAACGTCATGCCCGAGCCCGACACCACCCTTCGCACCGCCGACCGCGTCGGATTCGCCGCGTCCGTGCTCTGCGCCGTGCACTGCGCGATGCTCCCGCTCGCGCTGGCGCTGCTGCCCGCGCTCGGGCTGCGGTTCGCGGGCTGGACGGACATCGACCAGGCCTTCGTCATCTTCGCCACCCTGCTGGGCCTGACCACGATGACGCTCGGCTACCGGCGCCATCGCGCGTTCCGCGCCTGGGCGCTGCTCCTGCCGGGCCTGGCGTTGATCTGGGCCGGCTCGTTCACGCCGCTGCACGACCACGGCCTCGCACACGTGCTGGTGATGACGCTGGGCGGCTTCGCGCTGGCGGCGGCGCACGGGCTCAACCTGCGCCTGAGCCACCGTCCCGCCTGACCTGCAGCGGCCGGGAAGCCGGCGCCTGTGCTAGGCTTTCGCGCCTCGCGAGCCGCGTGGATCCACCGCGTCCGCCTCGTATTCGCAGCGCCCAGCGCGCATTCCACCGAACAACTGTCAGGAGCCACACGATCATGGGTAAGGGCGACCGCAAGACCGCCAAGGGCAAGCGCTACAACTCCAGCTACGGCAACGCCCGCAAGAAGACCGTCGCGCTCGCCACCGGCACCTCCGCGGCTCCGGTCGCGAAGAAGGCCACCAAGACCGTCGCCAAGGCGCCGGCCACGAAGAAGGTGGCGGTGAAGAAGGCGGCCAAGGAGTAAGGCGACGCCTTCCTCGACACGAAAAGCCCCGCATCGCGGGGCTTTTTCTTTGGTGTGCGCGTCGGCTCAGTAGCGCGAGAAGAATTCCCACATCACGTCGTTGGCCGACAGCGCGCTGGACGGCGCACCGCCGCGCACACGGCCGCCGCCCGGCCAGGAATGCCCGCCGGTTTCCGTCACGCACAGCTGCACCTGCGCTTCGCCGTCGCAGGGTGAATGCACCTCGCACCAGGCACCGGGGCGCTCGAGCACGCGCCGCGGCGCGGCCGCGCATCCGTCGAGGCGGGTCCATTTCGCCATCGTTGCCGGCACCGACGTGAAGCCGGTGATCTTCGATGGGTCGCGGAATGCGTCGGGGCCCGCGCCGCCGTCGAACAGCACGTGCGTGTCGTCCTTCGCATGGATGTGCAGCACGGGTACCGCGCGCGACGGCCGGCAATGCAGCGTGTTGTCGGTGCCCGCCACTGCCGCGATCGCGCGGAACAGATCTGGCGCTTCGCAGGCGAGGCGATAGCTCATCATCGCGCCGTTCGACATGCCGGTGGCGAAGACGCGGCGGCGGTCGATTTCAAGATGCCGTGAGACATCGGCATGCACGCGGCGCACGAAGCCGACATCGTCGATGCGGCGGTCGCGTGCGTCGCCGCAACAGGCGCCGGCGTTCCAGGTAGCGAGCTTCCCGCCGGGAAAACGGCTGTAACCATTGGGAAAGACGGCGATGAAGCCGGCCCGCTCGGCCTTGCCGGTGAGTCCATAGGTCGCGTCGCCGGCCTGCCATTCCATGTGCCCGCCGCCGCCGTGGAAGGCGAACAGCACCGGCATCGGCTCCGACCGCGTGTAAGCCCGCGGCACGTGCACGAGGTACTCGCGCTTGATGCCACCGTGGCGCAGCGTGTAGCGGTACAGCCCGGGTGCGCGGATCGCGCCGTCCGGGCCCGGACGCGGATCGACCTGCGCCGCCGCGGGCGCGACCCGGCGTTCCTGCAGCCGCTCACCGATGCGCTCGCGCAGGCGCCCCTCGCGTGCGTCGGCGGCCACCGCGGCGACCAGCGCGACCACTGACGCACCCAGCATCCACATGCGATTCGTCATCGACCCGCTCCTGCGCCGCGATGCGGGCGCGTCGGAAGCGGAACGCCTCGCTGCCCCGCGGGTTGACGCGGGCCGATCAGCGGGCGGCCGCGCGCTCCACGGCGGTCCATGCGCGCAGCACGTTCGCGCCCAGCACCTTGCGGATGACCGCGTCGGAATGGCCGCGCTCGCGCAGCGCGAGCACGAGGTTCGGGTAGTCGGCGACCGTCTTGAGTTCGGCCGGCAAGGCGCCGCCGACGCCGTCGAAATCCGACCCGATGCCGACATGGTCGGCGCCGAGGAGCGTGATCGCGTGGTCGATCTGGTCGACGACCTGCCCGATGTGCGTGGCCGGGGTGGGATGCGCGGCTTCCCACTCGGCCTCGAACTGCTCCATGGTCTTCGCCGGCGCGACGCCACGCGCCTTCGCGTCGGCGATCTCCTGCCGAACGCGTGCGACCTCGCGGAAATACGCAGTGGTGGCGCTCGCTGCACCCGCGTCGATGAAGCCGCTGCCGAAGACGATCTGCACCACGCCGCCGGTCTTCGCGATCGCCTTCGCGAGTTCGTCGCTGAGGTTGCGTTCGAAACCGGGGGTGAACTTGCGCAGCCCGGAATGGCTCGCGATCACCGGCGCGCGCGAGACGCGCAGCACGTCGCGCACGGCGTCGTCGGACAGGTGCGAGACGTCGACCATGATGCCCAGACGGTTCATCTCGGCGACGACCTTCTCGCCGAACGCGCTCAGCCCGCCATGCGGGCGGTCGAGCGAATAGGAGCCGTCGGCGATGCGGTTGCTGTGGCTGTGCGCGAGCGTGATGTAGCGCACGCCGCGCGCGTGGAAGGCGGCGAGCTGGGAGAGGTCGTCGCCGATCGGGCCGCCGTTCTCCATGCCCAGCGCGAGCAGCACGCGCCCGCCCTGCGAAAGCCGCGCGACGTCGCCCGGCGACGTCAGCAGTGCGAAGCGGTCGGGATGCCGCGCGGCCAGCGCTTCCATCGCGTCGATCTGCAGGTGCGCCTTCTGCCGGGCGGTACCGGCCGTGTCGTCGCCGGGCGAGGTGTAGAGCGACATGAAGGCCACATCCAGCCCGCCCGCGCGTGCGCGCGGGTAGTCGAACTCGCGGTCGGGCGTGGCGACGCCGAGGTCGCGCCAGGCGCGCACCACTTCCGAGGGTGCGTCGATGTGGGTGTCGACGATAACGGCCTCGCGCGCGAGACGCTGCGCGGACGCGAGGGCGTCGTCGGCCTGGGCGGGGAGCGCGGCGAGCAGCAGGGTGGAGAGAAGCAGGCGATGCATGGCGGGCCCTCGGGCGGCGTGCGGATGGCGGCGGTGGAGGCGATGTTCGGTGGCGATGGCGGCAACGCCGCCGTCGGTCTGCGGGGTCGTGCATGCACTGCGCCGCCCATGCCGATCATTTGCCGACGCGCGCGCGGCCGGCACGCGCCGCAGCCCGCGACCGATCGCTGCCGCGATGCCGCGGGCGACGAGGGCATCGCCGAATCCGCCTGCGCGAACGCCCGGGTTCATGCGGCGTCCGCGTCGATCGGTCGGCCAGCAACCGTGATGCCGGCGACGAGATCGCCGCCCAGCCAGTAGCAGAGCTCGGCCGGATGCCCGACGTTCCAGCGCACGAAGTCCGCACGCATACCGACGCGTAGCAGGCCGCGGTCGTGCAGGCCGAGCGCACGCGCGCCATGCAGCGTCGCGCCACGCAGCGCGTCTTCGGGCGTCAGGCGGAAATGCGTGCAGGCCAGCTGCATGGCATGGCGCAGCGAGAGCAGCGGCGATGTGCCGGGGTTGCAGTCGGTGGCGATCGCCATCGGTACGCCGTGCGCGCGGAACAGCTCCAGCGGCGGCAGCTTCGTCTCGCGCAGCACGTGGAAAGCGCCGGGCAAGAGCACGGCGACGGTGCCGGCCTGCGCCATCGCGCGCACGCCGGCTTCGGTGGTGTGCTCGACGTGGTCGGCCGACAGTCCGCCGAACTCAGCGGCGAGCGCGGCGCCGCCGAGGTCGCTGAGCTGGTCGGCATGCAGTTTCACCGGCAGGCCCAGCGCGCGCGCGGTCTCGAACAGGCGCCGCGTCTGCGCGGGCGAGAAGCCGATGCCCTCGCAGAACGCGTCGACGGCGTCGACGAGCCCTTCCGCGTGCAGCACCGGCAGCCAGCCGATCACCGCCTCGATGTAGGCGTCGGCGCGGTCCGCGAACTCGGGCGGCAACGCATGCGCAGCCAGGTAGGTCGTGCGCGCCGTGACACGGAGTTCGTCGCCGATGCGCCGGGCGACGCGCAGCATGCGGCGCTCGGTCTCGAGGTCGAGCCCGTAGCCGGACTTGATCTCCAGCGTCGTGACGCCGCTGGCGACCAGCGCCTTCGCGCGTGGCAGCGACTGCGCGAACAGCGCATCGTCATCCGCGGCCCGCGTCGCGCGCACCGTCGACAGGATGCCGCCGCCCGCGCGCGCGATGTCCTCGTACGACGCGCCCTGCAGGCGCATCTCGAATTCCGCGGCGCGATCGCCGGCGAAGACGAGGTGGGTGTGGCAGTCGACGAGCCCGGGCGTCACCCAGCCGCGGTGCTCGACGACTTCGCGCGCCTGTGCGTGGGCGATCGTGGGCAGTGCGTCGCGCGGGCCGACGTAGGTCAGCAGCCCGTCCTTCCAGCCCAGCGCGCCGTCGTCGATCGCGCCGTAGCCCGCGCCGTCGAGCGTGGCCAGCGACGCGCCGAGGAGCAGGCCGTCCCAGCGCGTGTCGGTGCCGTGCGGAAAGTCGGAAGATGCCATGCGCGCGTCCGGTGGGCGTCGGCGGTAGCCTAGCGCACCGCGTCCGCTGCCCTCCGCCATGAATCCATCGCCGTCGCCCGTGCGCGCCCCGTCCGCCCACTGGGAACTGCCCGGAATCGCCAACCTGCATTCGCATGCCTTCCAGCGCGCGATGGCGGGGATGGCCGAGCGCCGCACGGATCCCGCCGACAGCTTCTGGACGTGGCGCGAGACGATGTACCGCTTCGCCGGGCGCTTCGATCCCGACAGCCTGCGCGCGGTGGCGGCGCAGCTGTACGCGGAGATGCTCGAGGCCGGCTACACCAGCGTCTGCGAATTCCATTACCTGCACCACGCGCCGGATGGCCGGCCCTACGCCGATCCGGCGGCGATGTCGCGGGCGCTCGTCGACGCCGCGCGCGAGACGGGCATCCGCCTGTTGCTGCTGCCCGTGCTCTACATGACCGGCGGCTTCGACGGTCGTGCCCTGGGCGAGCGCCAGAAGCGATTCGGCCACGATGTCGATGCGTATCTGCGCCTCGTCGATGCCCTGCGCGCGGAGCGCGGCGCGACGTTCGCCACCGGCTGCGCGCTGCACAGCCTGCGCGCGGTTCCGCCTGATGCCATGCGCACGGTGCTGGCCGCGCTCCCCGCCGACATGCGCATCCACGTCCACATCGCCGAACAGGTGCCGGAGGTGGACGAATGCATCGCCCTGCGCGGCGCGCGGCCTGTGCGCTGGCTGCTCGACAACGCCGACGTGGACGAACGCTGGACGCTGGTGCATGCCACGCACCTGGATGATGGCGAAGTTGCCGGCATCGCCGAATCGCGCGCCACCGTCGCGATCTGCCCCACCACCGAGGCGAACCTCGGCGACGGCCTGTTCCCGCTGCAGGCCTTCCTCGAAGCCGGCGGGCGCTGGGGCATCGGCTCGGACTCGCACGTGTCGGTGTCGCCGGTGGAGGAACTGCGCTGGCTGGAGTACGGCCAGCGCCTGGCGACCCGCCGGCGCTGCATCGCGGTGGCGGAAGGCCGCGAAAGCGTGGGTGAAACGCTGCTGCAGGGCGTGCTGGAAAGCGCGGCGTATTCGACGGGGCTGACTCAGGACGGCGACCGCGTGCGTCTGGATGGCCGCGCGCCCGCGCTCGCGGGTGCGCGCGAAGCCGACGTGGTCGACCGCTGGATCTTCGCGGGCAACCGGCCGCTGGTGCACGGGGTCGACGTCGCCGGCGTGACGCGCGTGCGCGATGGCCGGCACGTGGACGGCGAGCGCATCGGCGCGCGCTTCGATGCGGCGATGCGCGGGCTCCTGTCGGACTGAAGCGGGTTGATCCGGCCCAGGGGCGGCCATCGTGGACCGCAGGCCGTGCGTCCGAGTCCCTTTGCCCTCGGGAAGCGAATGCGTGCGCTTGCGAACCGATGGCGCCTGCGAGCGCGAACGCCGCGGGCTCTGCTCGGGCGCAGCGGGTCGGGTGAAGGTCCGGCGGCGGCGGGAATCGAGTTTGACGAGGCCAATGTCCCTGGACGCCTCGTGGAGGTGACCGCTTGCCGTGTCGTCGCCTCGAACGGCGCCGCTCAGCGCAAAGCCGGCTCGAGCGCCTTCGGATCACCGTCGTTCGGCTGTGGCGCCACGCCGAGCAGGTGCGCGAGCAGCGGGTAGACGTGGACGTTTTCGAAGGCCGGCAGCCGCAGGCCGTCGTGGAACGAGGGACCATCGGCGATGAACAGCGCGGCCATGGACGGCAGGGCCGGGTCGTAGCCGTGCGAGCCGCGCGTGTGCGTGCGCGGGTAGCGTTCGATGCGACTGCGTGTATTGGCGTCCCAGCCTTCGTCCATCTGGCAGACGATGGGCGGCACGCGCGGGTGGCGGCCGTACTGCCAGCGCGCCGGCAGGGTTTCGCGCGTCCAGCATTCGTACTGGTCGTGGCGGCCGACCAGCGCGCGCGCTGCCTCGGCCTCGCGTCCGGCGTGCGGGCGCACGCCGACCGACTGGCCGGTGGTGACGTACGACGCCAGCGCCTGCGGCACGATGTCCTCGACCGCGACGACGCTCGTCGGCGCCACCGGCGCCATGCCGTGGTCGGAGACGACGACCATATCGACCGTGTCGCCGAGCCCCAGCGCGGCGATGCCAGCGCGTAGCCGCGCGATCTGCGCGTCGAGCAGGCGGATCGCGGCATGCGCCTCGTCCGAATCCGGCCCCGCGTCGTGCGCCGCCTCGTCGAGGTTCTCGAAGTAGAGGGCGATGAAGCGCGGCCGGGTGGCCGCCGGGCGAGCGAGCCAGTCGAGCACCGTGTCGACGCGCCGGGCGGCGGCGAACTTCTTGTCGTAGGCGCGCCAGTCGGTGGGGCGCACGCCGCCGATCGCCGCCTCGCTGCCGGGCCAGAACATGATCGCGCTGGCAAGCCCGGCCTTCTCGGCGGTCGCCCAGAGCGGCTCGCCGCCCCACCAGCGTGCATCGCCCGCCGCGTCCGCGTCGGCGACGCGGAAGCTGCCCAGCGTGGCGTCCTCGATGCTGTTGTGGACGATGCCGTGGCGGTCCGGGCGCAGGCCCGTCACCAGCGTGTAGTGGTTGGGAAAGGTGAGTGCCGGATACGAGGGGCGCATCGCTTCGGCGACCACGCCGCCGGCGGCCATCGCGTCCAGCGTGGGCGTCATGCCGCGGCCGAGGTCGGCGGGGCGGAAGCCGTCCAGCGAGACGAGCAGCAGCGTGCCTGGCGCGGCTGGCGGCGCGAGGGTCGAGCAGGCGGAAAGGACGAAGGCGAGGGCGAACAGAAGGGCAGGACGGAGCACGGCGCGCGGATGTCGAACGTGTCGGCCCATGACTTTAGCCGCTGGTGATGACAGTCCGGCCGCGCGAGGCTCGCGGCTTTCCAGGAGAGTGACCGATGCCCGCCTCGATGCTCCTCGCGCCCCTGCTCGCCGCGGCCAGCGCCGCTGCGCCCGCACCCGAACCCATGTCGGCCGACGAATGCGCCGTGTTCGCCCGCGAGCTGTCGTTCGCGCGCGCGGTCGCCGAACACGACGCCGCCGCGTTCGCGGCGCATCTCGCGCCCGACGCCGTGTTCGCCGTCGGCACGCCCCGGCCCACGCGTGGCGCGTCGGCGGTCGCGGACGCCTGGGCCGGCATCGTGCGCGGAGAGGGCCTGCGGCTGGACTGGTATCCCGTGCGCGCCACGGTCAGTGGCGACGTCGCCTGGTCGACCGGCCCGGCGCTTCTGGAACGTCTGGATGGCGGCGAGCCGCGGCTGGCGCGCAGCACCTTCCAGTCGGTCTGGCGCCGGCAGGCCGACGGCCGCTGGCTGGTCGTATTCGATGGCGGCACGCCGCCGGAGCCGATCGACGAGGCGGCTGCAGCGGCCTTCCGCGCGGCGCGGCCAACCGTCTGCCCGGGCCGCTAAGTCCGTCCTGAACGAGCCCCGCGCGCCCGATCGGCGGCGGCGGACGCGGCATCCGCGCGGGCGTATCGTGGCGGAGTCTTCCGGAGGCACGACCATGCGTATCCATCCGATCCTGCTCAGCCTGCTGATGACCGCCGCGGCGGCGCCCGCCTTCGCGCTGGAACCCGCGCCCGCGCCGGCCGAACACGATGGCGCCCGGGCTGCGTCCGTCGCGGACACGGATCGCGAGCGGGAGCGCGACACCGTCGATCGCCATTGCCTGCGCGAAACCGGCACGCGCATCCGCGTGCGCGAGGGACAGCGGCGCTGCACGGCCTTCGCCGGCCGCGTGTGGACGCGCGACGACCTCGATCGCACCGGCCAGACCGACATCGGCGACGCGCTGCGCATGCTCGACGTCTCGATCCGCTGATCGCCCCGCGACGGATCCGACGCCCGGCCACGCGCCGGGCGTCGTCGTTTGGGGCGGTGCGATAATCCGCGGCTCTCCGGCCTTGGGAACCGCACAGGATGTCCACCCGCGTCGATCCATCCCGCGTCATCCGCGCACCGCGCGGCACCGAGCTGACCTGCCGCTCCTGGCTCACCGAAGCGCCCTACCGGATGATCCAGAACAACCTGGATCCCGACGTGGCCGAGAACCCGGCGGAGCTGGTGGTCTATGGCGGCATCGGCCGCGCCGCGCGCGACTGGGAATGCTTCGACGCGATCCTCGAATCGCTGCGCCAGCTCGGCGACGACGAGACGCTGCTGGTGCAGTCGGGCAAGCCGGTCGGCATCTTCCCCTCGCATCCCGATGCACCGCGCGTGCTGCTCGCCAATTCCAACCTCGTGCCCGCTTGGGCGAACTGGGAGCACTTCAACGAGCTCGATCGCAAGGGCCTGATGATGTACGGCCAGATGACGGCCGGCTCGTGGATCTACATCGGCTCGCAGGGCATCGTTCAGGGCACGTACGAGACGTTCGTCGAGATGGGTCGCCAGCACTACGGTGGCGACCTCACCGGCAAGTGGATCCTCACAGCGGGCCTCGGCGGCATGGGTGGCGCGCAGCCGCTCGCGGCGACGCTCGCCGGCGCCAGCTCGCTCACCATCGAATGCCAGCAGTCGCGCATCGACTTCCGCCTGCGCACCCGCTACGTCGACGAGCAGGCGAGCGATATCGACGACGCGCTCGCGCGCCTCGAGAAGTACACGACGGCGGGCGAGGCGAAGTCGATCGCGCTGCTCGGCAATGCCGCGGAAATCCTGCCGGAGCTCGTGCGCCGTGGCGTGCGCCCCGATGCGGTCACCGACCAGACCAGCGCGCACGATCCCGTGCACGGCTACCTGCCGATCGGCTGGACGGTCGAGCAGTGGCTCGATGCGCAGAAGTCCGATCCGCAGCGCCTGCGCGACGAGGCCAAGAAGTCGATGCGCACGCATGTCGAAGCGATGCTCGCCTTCAAGCGCATGGGCATCCCGACCTTCGACTACGGCAACAACATCCGCCAGATGGCGTTCGATGAAGGCTGCAGCGACGCCTTCGACTTCCCCGGCTTCGTGCCGGCCTACGTGCGCCCGCTGTTCTGCCGCGGCGTCGGCCCGTTCCGCTGGGTCGCGCTGTCGGGCGATCCCGAGGACATCTACAGGACCGACGCCAAGGTCAAGGAGCTGATCCCCGACGATCCGCACCTACACCGCTGGCTCGACATGGCGCGCGAGCGCATTGCCTTCCAGGGCCTGCCGGCGCGCATCTGCTGGGTCGGCCTCGGCCAGCGCCACAGGCTCGCACTCGCCTTCAACGAGATGGTGCGAAACGGCGAGCTGAAGGCGCCGATCGTGATCGGCCGCGATCATCTCGACAGCGGCTCGGTCGCCTCGCCGAACCGCGAGACCGAGTCGATGAAGGATGGCAGCGACGCCGTCTCCGACTGGCCGCTGCTCAACGCCATGCTGAACGTCGCCGGTGGCGCGACCTGGGTGTCGCTGCACCACGGCGGCGGCGTCGGCATGGGCTATTCGCAGCACTCCGGAGTGGTGATCGTCTGCGACGGCAGCGAGGCCGCCGACCGGCGCCTCGCGCGCGTGCTCTGGAACGACCCCGGCACCGGCGTCATGCGCCATGCCGACGCCGGCTACGACATCGCGCAGCAGTGCGCGGTGGAGCAGGGGCTCAAGCTGCCGATGCTCGCGCGCTGAGCGATGGCAGGCGATCGCGACATCGAGCGCGCGATCGTCGGGCTACTGGTTGCGCGCGCACCTGCTGCGTCGATCTGTCCATCCGAAGTCGCGCGTGCCCTGTTCGCGACGCAGTGGCGGAACGCCATGCCGCAGGTGCGGGGCGTGGCATCGCGGCTCGCGCAGGCCGGTCGCGTGCGGGTCACGCAGCGCGATGCGGACATCGCGGCCGGTGACGTGGCCACGGCCTCCGGGCCGATCCGGTTGCGGCGTGGCCCGCGGTTCGAGGCCGCGGAGGACTGAAGCGCGCGTCGCCTGTCGACCGGACGCGGCGTGGCGTCGATCTGCAGGCATCGCGATGCGCCATGCACGGCGCATCGTGGCCTCAGCCGCGTGCGGCCTCGTCCGACGCGGCGGCGCCCAGCGCCACCACGGGCACGAATCCCCCGTAGATCATCCGCATGCCGTCGAAGGGCATGGGATTGATCTTCGGATCCATGC
>CAZNRZ010000053.1:0-13687 GCA_964575535.1 uncultured Lysobacter sp.
GCGACGCCCGACCAGATATCGCCCGCATGCAGCGTCGTGGATTCGGCGGCTTCGCCGGGCCGGCGCCAGTGCATGTCGACGCGGCCCGCAAGCACGACGAACAGCTCGTCGCCCTCGTTGGCGTGCCAGGGATAGCCTGCGTCGGTCCAGTGCAGGCGCGCTTCCACGGCGCCGAAGGCGGCCACCGGGATCGAACCCCAGGCGCGGTCAGCGGTGAAGCCGGCGGCGCGAACGATCCGCGCGCTCATCGGGCGCCCTCCGCGAAGGTGTGGATGCGCGCCGGCAGCGGGCGATCGGGCGTCTCGAAGTCCCAGGTGGCCGAGAGCAGGCGCCAGCCGTCCGCCGTGCGGGCGAGCTGCAGTGAATTGACGCCGCGGGCGTAGGGCGACTTGTCGTCCGGATGGCGGCGCGCTTCGAACGTGCTCCAGACATGGCGGACGCCACCGAAGCCCGCTACTTCGCGCGCGATCTCGCGTTCGTAAAAGTCGCGCTCGGCGAAGCGCGCCTCGTGCAGGGCGACGAAGGCGTCGAAGTCCAGGGAGTCGACCGACAGCGCACCGTCCGCGCCCGCGCGGGTGACGTGCAGCCGCGCGCCGGGGGCGTGCAGGCGGGTGAGGCGGGTCCAGTCGCGGCGGGTGCCCGCCGGGCCGGAGACCGTGCTGTAGAGGGTGTCGATCAGCGCGTCGATCTCGGCGGTGTCACGGTCGTCCGAGGCCTTGGAGGCATGGGCGATCTTGCCCGGCGCTGCTCCCGCCCCGGCGGCGAAAGCCACGGCTGGATGCGCGGTGCTGCCGATCGTGCTCGCGGACATCGCCACAGCGCTGGCCGACGCGGTGGCGAAAGCGGCGACCGGGGCCGCTGCCAGCGCATGGACGCCGAGCGGCGCCGCTGCGCCGGCCGACGTGTCCGCGCAGCACGACGGCCGCGTCGACGCTGACGGCGGCGTGCCCTGCGGACCGGCAACGGCGGTGCCGGCGAGCAGCGCGGCGAGCGAGGAGAAGTAGACGGAACGGCGCATCGGGCGGACCTCCTTGGACGGGAGCGCAGTCTCGACCCGGCGCGATGCGGTGATAATCCCGGCCACCGTCGCTTCTTTGTTTCCTGATGGATGCCAATCCCTCGATGCGCCTGACCGAACGGCTTGGCGACATGGCCGTCTTCGCGGCCGTGGTCGACGCCGCCGGCTTCACCGCGGCCGGGCGCCGGCTCGGCCTGTCCAAGGGCGCGGTGAGCAAGGCCGTGGCGCGGCTCGAGCGCCATCTGGGCACGCGCCTGCTGGTGCGCACGACCCGCCGCGTCGAGCCGACCGAGGCCGGCGCCGCGCTCATGGCCTATTGCCGCACCGTCGTGCAGCAGGCCGACGCCGCCGAGCAGCACCTCGGCCAGCTGCGCGACGTGCCGCGCGGGCTGCTGCGCATGACCGCCACGGTGAGCTACGGGATCGCGTGCATTGCACCGCTGCTGCCGGCGTTGGGGGCGCGGCATCCCGAGCTGCAGGTGGCGCTGCAGTTGAGCGACGACGTCGTCGATCTGGTCGGCGAGCGCATCGACCTGGCCATCCGCATCGGCCGGCTTCCGGACTCGGGGTTGATCGCACGCCGGCTCGGGGCCATCACCGGGTCGATCGCCGCCGCGCCGGAGTACCTCGCGCGCCGCGGCGTGCCGCAGACGGTCGACGAGCTGCGCGGGCACGCCTGCCTGCGCTACGACGAGCACGTGCGCACGTGGTCGGTGCCGGGCGTGGAACTGCCGATCGGCCCGGGCCCGGCGGTCAACAGCACGCTGGGCCAGCTGCAGGTTGCGCTCGGCGGCGGCGGGCTCGCCCTGCTGGCGGACTACCTCGCCGCGCCGCACCTGGCCAGCGGCGCGCTGGTGCAGGTGCTCGACGGCGCGGTGCGCTCGCGCATCGAGGTGCATGCGGTGCACCCGTATGCCCGCCACGTGCCGCCGAAGGTCAGTGCGGCGATCGCGTACTTCGCCGAGGCGCTGGGCGACACCTGACGGGCGGCACTGCCGGTCGGCGCGGATCGCGTGCCGCTGGGTGCGGCCGTCGCGCAGCGGCTTGCGTGCGCCCTGGCCACGGCATCGGCACGCGCTGCTAACGTGCCGCGGCTAGCTTGTCGCCTTTCCTCCCGGAGCCTCCCATGACGACCCTTGCCTACGGCGCCCATGCCGCCGACCAGCCGCTGGTGCCGCTCGACATCCAGCGCCGTACGCCCGGCCCGCGTGATGTGCAGATCGAGATCGCCTACTGCGGCATCTGCCATTCCGACCTGCACACGGTGCGCGCCGAATGGGCGGGCACGCGGTATCCCTGCGTGCCGGGGCACGAGATCGTCGGCGAGGTGAGCGCGGTCGGCGCCGACGTCGCCGGCTTCAAGGTGGGCGACACCGTCGGCGTGGGTTGCATGGTCGACAGCTGCCAGCAGTGCGCGTCCTGCGCCGAAGGCCTGGAGCAGTACTGCCTCAACGGCTTCACCGGCACGTACAACGGCCGCACGCAGGACCCGCCCGGGCATACGCTCGGCGGCTATTCGCAGCGCATCGTGGTCGACGAGCGCTTCGTGCTGCGCATCGGTCATCCGAAGGAACAGCTGGCCGCGGTCGCGCCGCTGCTGTGCGCCGGCATCACCACGTATTCGCCGCTGCGCCACTGGAAGGTGGGGCCGGGCTCGAAGGTGGGCATCGTCGGCATCGGCGGGCTGGGCCACATGGGCATCAAGATCGCGCGGGCGATGGGCGCGCATGTCGTCGCGTTCACCACGTCGGAGCACAAGCGCCAGGACGCGTTGGCGCTGGGTGCGTCGGAGGTGGTGGTCTCGCGCGACGCCGGGGCGATGGCGCAGCACGCCGGCAGCTTCGATTTCATCCTCGACACCGTCGCCGCCAGCCATGTGCTCGATGCGTTCACCGTGCTGCTCAAGCTCAACGGCACGCTCTGCCTGGTCGGCGTGCCGGAAGACCCGCACCCGAGCCCGAACGTGGGCGCGTTGATCTTCGGCCGCCGCGCGATCGCCGGCTCGCTGATCGGCGGCATCAAGGAGACGCAGGAGATGCTCGACTTCTGCGCCGAGCACGGCATCGTGTCCGACATCGAGCTGATCCCGGCGCAGCAGATCAACGAGGCCTACGAGCGCATGCTGCGCAGCGACGTGAAGTACCGCTTCGTGATCGACGGGGCGAGCTTCGCGGCCTGACCGGCGATGCGTCGCCTACGGATGCCTGCCGATCCGCAGGCATCCGTGATGGCGACTTCGGCACGCCCGCATCGCGTGCCGGCCCACGCCGGCACCTGTCATCGCACCGACCCGTCAACTGCCGACGCGGTTCGCCACCAGCGCCTCGACCACGCCGGGATCGGCGAGCGTTGACGTATCGCCGAGCTGGTCGGGCTGGTTCTCCGCGATCTTGCGCAGGATGCGCCGCATGATCTTGCCCGAGCGCGTCTTCGGCAGCGCCGGCGCCCACTGGATCGCGTCGGGCGTGGCGATCGGGCCGATCGCGCCGCGCACGCCCTGCACCAGTGCGGTGTGCAGCGCCTCGCCCGGCTCGATGCCCGCCTTCAGCGTCACGAAGGCGTAGATGCCCTGGCCCTTGATGTCGTGCGGGAAGCCGACGACCGCGGCCTCGGCGACGCGGGGATCGGCCACCAGTGCGCTCTCGACCTCGGCCGTGCCGATGCGGTGGCCGGAGACGTTGATGACGTCGTCGACGCGCCCGGTGATCCAGTAGTCGCCATCGGCGTCGCGGCGCGCGCCGTCGCCGGTGAAGTACATGCCCGGATACGCGCGGAAATAGGTGTCGATGAAGCGCGCGTGGTCGCCGTACACCGTGCGCATCTGGCCGGGCCACGAATCGAGCAGGACCAGGTTGCCCTCGGCCGCGCCCTCGAGCACCGCGCCGTGCGCATCGACCAGCGCCGCGCGTACGCCGAAGAACGGCCGCGTCGCCGAGCCCGGCTTGAGCGGCGTCGCGCCCGGCAGCGGGGAAATCAGGATGCCGCCGGTCTCGGTCTGCCACCAGGTATCCACGACCGGGCAGCGCGAGTCGCCCACCACCTCGTGGTACCAGCGCCAGGCCTCGGGATTGATCGGCTCGCCCACGGTGCCCAACAACCGCAGCGATGCGCGCGAACTGCGTTTCACCGGTTCCTCGCCCTCGCGCATCAGTGCACGGATGGCCGTCGGCGCGGTGTAGAAGATCGTGACGCCATGGCGGTCGATCACGTTCCAGAAGCGCGAGGCGTCCGGATGGGTCGGCACGCCTTCGAAGACCACGCAGGTGGCGCCGTTGGCGAGCGGGCCGTAGACGATGTAGCTGTGGCCGGTGATCCAGCCGACGTCGGCGGTGCACCAGTAGACATCGTCCTCGCGCAGGTCGAACACCTGTTCGTGCGTGTACGCGACATAGGTGAGGTAGCCGCCGGTGGTGTGCAGCACGCCCTTGGGCTTGCCGGTGCTGCCCGACGTGTAGAGCACGAACAGCGGATCCTCGGCGTTCATGCGCTCGGGTTCGCAGGTGTCGGCCTGGCCTTCGACCATCGCGTGCATCCAGCGATCGCGTGGCATCTGCATGTCGATCGCAGCGCCCGTATGGCGCACCACCAGCACGGTTTCCACGGAATTCGTGCCGGGCAGCTTCAGCGCGGCGTCCACGCAGGCCTTGAGCGGGACGCGACGGCCGCCGCGCAGGCCCTCGTCGGCGGTGATGACGAACTTGCTCGCGCAGTCGCGGATGCGGTCGGCGATCGACTGCGGCGCGAAGCCACCGAACACCACCGAATGCACCGCGCCGATGCGCGCGCAGGCGAGCATCGCCACGATCGCCTCGGCGATCATCGGCAGGTAGATGGTGACGCGATCGCCCTTGGCCACGCCGAGGTTGCGCAGCGCGTTCGCCAGCCGGCAGACGCGCGCATGCAGCTCGCGGTAGGTGACGCGTTCGGGCTCGCGCGCGGGATCGTCGGCCTCGCAGATCAGCGCGACCTTGTCGCCGCGCGTGGCCAGGTGCCGGTCGAGGCAGTTGACGCTGGCGTTGAGCTCGCCGTCGGCATACCAGCGGATGCGGAAGTCGTCGGCCGCGAAGCTGACGTCGCGGATCTGCGTGGGCTCGCGCATCCAGTCGATGCGGGTGGCGACCTCGCGCCAGAACGCGTCCGGATCGCGCAGCGACTCGGCATGGAGGCGCTGGTAGTCGGCCGCGTCGGTACGCGCGGTGGCGGCGAAGGCCGGGGAGACGGGATGGACGTCCTGGTGCGACATGACGGCTTTCCGGAAAGCGGGCCGCGCCAGTGTGCCGCATGCATGCGCGGCCGCGGCGACGCGAGCGGTTTGAGGCCGCGCATCGCGCCGTGTCGGATGCGGGCCGTCAGGGATACGCCGGCAGTCACCGCTCGGTGACGCGGCGCCGACACCGCTTCCCGGCGTGCGCGCCGCAGTTCCAGCAGCGAGGGGTCAGGCCGCAGAGGATGGTCTGGTCGACCAGGCCGCCCGCCAGCCACACCGCCAGGACCACCGCCCGGCAACCTCCACAGCGCGGCACCTCGCATGACGGCGGGCGGGACCGCGCGCCCATGCTCGGCCAGGCGCGGTGAGCGCGACACCAAGCGGCCATCCCATACGCTGGAGGCTACACGCCGAACGGCCAGGTCTCGGGCACGCCGCCGCGCTGCGGGCCGTCCAGCGCCTCTACCGCGCGCGTCTCGTCGAACCACACGTAGGCATCGAACTGCTTCGCCAGCGAAGCCTCCGCGTAATGGCTCCAGCGCTCGGTGTCCGGGCGGTAGATCACGCCGATGAAGCGCTCCGGGCGGTCGGCCAGCAGGTCGGTGCGCAGGTCCGGATCGGCGTCGCGCAGGTGCAGCACGCCGCGCGGCTGGCCGGCGTCGTGGAACTGCCGTTCGACGGAGCCTTCCATCGACGGACGCACCTGCATGATCCGCATCGGCGCGTCCCAGTCGCTCGCCGCGGCCACCGTTCCGGTGTGGGTGCCGAAGCCGATCAGTGCGGCGTCGCTGCCGAACTGTTCGCGGCAGAGCTGGCCGAGGTTGAGTTCGCCACGCTCGCGGCCCATGTCGGTATAGCGCGCGTCGCCGATGTGCGAGTTGTGCGCCCAGACGACGGCGCGGGACGTTTCGCCGTGTGCCTTCATCACCTGCACGAGCGTTTCGGCCATGTGCGAATCGCGCACGTTCCACGATTCCGCGGCGCCCTCGTACATCGCGCGGTAGTAGTTCTCCGCGTTCGCCACCAGCCGCGCGTTCGATGCGGCATCCAGCCAGTCCGCGCCGTCGCGACCGGCGAGCTCGACGCGCTTTTCCATCATCTCGCGCAGCATCGCCAGCACCGCGTCCTCGCATCTGGCGTGGCCATGGGTGAGCGCGGCAAGGCCGTAATGCGCCGGGTCCTTCGCCCACGGCGTCAGGCAGGCGTAGCGCTCGCGCGCGACCGCGGCGGTTTCCGGATCGACGTCGTCGAGGTAGTCGATCACCGCGCGGATCGAGGCGTGGAGGCTGTAGAGGTCGAGGCCGTAGAAGCCGGCGCGATCGCGCATCGGCCGGCCCTCGTTCCAGCCGCGCAGCCAGCGGAACAGCTCGGCCGCTTCGGCGTTGCGCCACATCCAGGTCGGGAAGCGGGTGAATGGCGGGTCGGGCTCCGCCCCCGGCTCGCGATGGCGGACGTGGCGATCGATGACGGCCGCATCCGGCCAGTCGGCCTCGACCGCCACGATGCGGAAGCCGTGGCGCTCGACCAGCCGCCGGGTGATCGCCGCGCGCGCCCGGTAGAACTCCGACGTGCCGTGGCTGGCCTCGCCCAGCAGCACAACGCGGCAGCCTGCATAGCGGTCGAAGGCGGCGGCGAAGGCGGGATCGCCGATGTCGGGCAGGGGCTCGATGGCCTCGCGGATGCGCGCGGGCAGGCCGTCCTGCGCGGGACGAAGCCCGTCGCGCCGTGTTTGCAACGGGCCGTGCGAAGACGGGGTGTCGCCGGTCTGCCGCTGCATCGCCGTCCCCTCCCGGAAGGAAGCCCGACGCTAGCGCGGGGCGGGTCGTCGCCGGATCAAGCGCCGGCCGCTGCAACGCTGCATGCGCGCCGCGACCACGCCGCGCGCATGCCGCAGGCCTAGCATCGTCGCTCCTTCCGCACGGAGCCGGCCATGATCGACCTGTACTACTGGGGCACCCCGAACGGCTACAAGACGCGCCTGTTCCTCGAGGAAACCGGGCTCGAGCACCGCATCGTGCCGGTGGACATCCGCGCGGGCGCGCAGTTCGAACCCGACTTCCTGCGCATCGCCCCCAACAACCGCATCCCGGCGATCGTTGACCATGCGCCCGAGGGCGGCGGCGAGCCGGTCAGCCTGTTCGAATCCGGCGCGATCCTGCTGTATCTCGCCGAGAAGACCGGCCGCTTCATTCCCGCCGACGTGCGCGGCCGCGCCGAGGTGCTCCAGTGGCTGTTCTGGCAGATGGGCGGGCTCGGCCCGATGGCCGGGCAGAACGGGCACTTCAACGTCTATGCGCCGGAGAAGGTGCTCTATGCGATCGACCGCTACGTGCGCGAGACCGCGCGGCTGTACGGGGTGCTCGACAAGCGGCTGGCGGATCGCGAGTTCGTCGCCGGCGACGGGTACAGCATCGCCGACATGGCCATCTACCCCTGGATCGTCCCGCACGAGGCCCACAAGCAGGATCTCGACGCCACCCCGCACCTCAAGCGCTGGTTCCTGCAGGTCGGCCAGCGACCGGCGACGCAGCGCACCTATGCCGACGCGGCGGCCTCCTATTCGAAGCCGCTCACCGACGCCGAACGCGCCATGCTGTTCGGCGCGCCGCCCAAGCGCTGAGCCTCACCACTTGAACAGCGTGTAGTTCACCGGCGAGATCGGGCCGTCGCCGCGGCGACGGTCCAGCCGGCCGTCGTTGTCGTCGTCGATGAGGTAGTAGGTGACGCCGACCTTCGGCACGATCCGGACGATGCGCAGCTGGCCGGCGACGCGGTACTCGCTGATGACGTCGCCATTGCGCTCCGTGCGCGTCACCACGTCGGCATCGGCCAGCGCAGTGGTCGGGTCGTCCGGCACGCTCGCGCAGGCGGCGAGCAGGAGCGCGGCGAGGACGGGCAAGGCGCTGCGCATGGCGGTGATCTCCGGGGCGGGCGTCCATCCTACGGCTGGTCCCGCGTGAAGTCCCGACGCAGGCCACGCGACCGGCCCGGCCTACAATCACGGCATGAAAAAGCTCGTCCTGATCGACGGTTCCAGTTACCTCTACCGCGCCTTCCACGCCCTGCCGCCGCTCACCAACGAGCACGGCGAACCCACGGGCGCTCTGTTCGGCGTGGTCAACATGCTCAAGTCGATCCTGGCCGAGAAGCCGGACTACGTGGCCTACGTGGTCGACGCCTCCGGCCCGACCTTCCGCGACGAACTCGACCCGACCTACAAGGCCAACCGCGCGCCCATGCCCGACGAGCTGCGCGCGCAGGTCGAGCCGCTGTGCAACATCGTGCGCGCGCTGGGCATCAGCATCATCAATGTCCCCGGCGTGGAAGCCGACGACGTGATCGGCACGCTGGCGCTGCGCGGCTTCGACGAAGGCCTCGACGTCATCGTCTCCACGTCCGACAAGGACTTCGCGCAGCTCGTGCGCGACCCGGTCGACGGCCGCGGCGTCGCGCTGGTCAACACCATGAGCGGCAGCCGCCTCGACACCACGCAGCGCGTGATCGAGAAGTTCGGCGTGCGCCCGGACCAGATCATCGACTACCTCGCGCTGATGGGCGACAGCGTCGACAACATTCCCGGCGTCGAGAAGTGCGGGCCGAAGACCGCGGCGAAGTGGCTGGCCGAATACGGCTCGCTGGACGGCGTGGTCGCGAACGCGGATGCGATCAAGGGCAAGGTCGGCGAGAACCTCAAGCGCGTGCTCGATCGCCTGCCGTTGAACCGCACGCTCACCACCATCCGCATCGACTGCGAGCTCGACGTCGGCCCCACCGATCTCGGCCTGCGCGAGCGCGACATGGAGCAGATCCGCGAGCTGTTCGGCCGCTACGGCCTGCGTTCGGCGCTGCGCGAGGTGGAAAGCGGCGACGTGCCGTCGGGCCCGGGCATTTCGTCGATCGGACGCGAGGCCGCGCCGGTCGCCGATGCGATGGATCCCGCGCTGTCGGCGCCGGGCGAGTACGAGATGGTGCTGACGCAGGCGCAACTCGAGGCCTGGGTGGAACGCCTGCACGCGGCGGACGAGTTCGCCTTCGATACCGAGACCGATTCGCTCGATGCGCTGTGCGCCAACCTCGTCGGCCTGAGCCTCTGCGTGGAGCCCGGCCGCGCCTGCTACATCCCGGTCGCGCACGACTATCCGGGCGCGCCGGCGCAGCTCGACAGGGCCGATGTACTGCGTGCGCTCGCGCCGCTGCTGGAGGATGCGTCGAAGAACAAGCTCGGCCAGCACGGCAAGTACGACATCCACGTGCTGCGCTGCCATGGCGTCAACGTGCGCGGCTATTCGGACGACACCATGCTCGAGAGCTTCGTGCTCAACGCCACCGCCACGCGCCACGACATGGACTCGCTGGCGAAGAAGTACCTCGGCTACGACACGGTCAAATACGCCGACGTGGCCGGCAAGGGCGCCAAGCAGATCCCGTTCTCGCAGGTCGCGCTCGACGACGCCACGCGCTATGCGGCGGAAGACGCCGATGTCACCCTGCGCCTGCATCGCGCGCTTGCGCCGAAACTGCGCGAAATTGCAGCTTTGGAGCGCGTCTACCGCGACATCGAGGTCCCGCTGATCCCGGTGCTCGAACGCATCGAGGCCAATGGCGTGATGATCGATGCGGACGAGCTGCGCCGCCAGTCGGCCGATCTCGCGCGGCGCATGCTCGAATTGCAGCAGCGCGCGACCGAAGTGGCGGGCCGCACCTTCAATCTCGACTCGCCCAAGCAGGTCTGTGCGCTGCTCTACGACGAACTCAAGCTGCCGGCGCTGGTGAAGACGCCCAGCGGCGGTCCGTCGGCGAACGAGGAGGCGCTGGAGGCGATCGCGGACCAGCACGAGCTGCCTCGCCTGATCCTCGACTACCGCGGCCTTGCCAAACTGCGTGGCACGTACACGGACAAGCTGCCGGAGATGCTCAATCCCCGCAGCGGCCGGCTGCACACGAGCTTCCACCAGGCGGGCGCGGCCACGGGGCGGTTGGCTTCGTCCGATCCGAACCTGCAGAACATCCCGATCCGCACCGAGGACGGCCGGCGCATCCGCACCGCGTTCGTCGCGCCCGAAGGCCGCCGCATCGTCGCCTGCGACTACTCGCAGATCGAGCTGCGGATCATGGCGCACCTGTCCGAGGATCCCGCGCTGCTGCGCGCGTTCACCTCGAACGTCGACGTGCACACCGCGACCGCCGCGGAAGTGTTCGGCAAGACCATCGAGACCGTGGAAGCGGGCGAGCGCCGCGCCGCGAAGGCGATCAACTTCGGCCTGATGTACGGCATGAGCGCGTTCGGGCTGGCGACGCGCCTGGGCATCTCGCGCGGCGAAGCGCAGGACTACATCGCGCTCTATTTCGCGCGCTATCCGGGCGTGCGCGAATACATGGACCGCACCCGCCAGCAGGCGCGCGACCAGGGCTACGTCGAAACCGTCTTCGGCCGCCGGCTGTACCTGGAGAACATCAACGCGCGCAACCAGTCGCTGCGCGCGGGCGCCGAGCGCGCGGCGATCAACGCGCCGATGCAGGGCACCGCGGCCGACATCATCAAGCGCGCGATGATCGACATCCACGACTGGTTGCAGCCGCATGCCGGGCGCGCGCTGATGGTGCTGCAGGTGCACGACGAACTCGTGTTCGAGGTCGACGAGGGCTTCGTGCCCGAGCTCATCGGCGAGGTCACGCGTCGCATGGCCGCGGCGGCGGACCTGAAGGTGCCGCTGGAGGTGGAGGCGGGCGTCGGGCTCAACTGGGACCAGGCGCACTGACCGTCCGTCGGCCGGACGTCGGGGCCGGCACCGCAACGCTCGGGGCATCGTGTGACGGCGTCGTGCACGCACATGACGCCATGCTTGAGGAACGCATTCGAACTGCTGGATAGGCCAGCGAGCAAGCGGCCGTGTGACCTGTTTCACAAGCGGCCATTGAGCGCTTAATCAGTCATGAATCCACACGGTTCATTAACCGTTGCCTTCACGAATCGTGCATCTGCGAAGTGTTCTTATTTGCGTGCGCCGGGTGCAACGCCCGACGCTGATCCTCCCTCCCCTGGAGTGATCCCCGGAACGTAAGGCCCCTCCCCAGGCCCCGTTCCTCCAGCCCCGCCGGCCCCCCCTGCCTGCGGGGCTTTTTATTGCCTCCGATCCGGTGCGGGCTCAGCCCTGCAGTTCCGCCAGCCAGTCCCGCGGGCGCAGGAAGTCCTGCAGCCGTGCCTCGGGCGATCCCGGCGCCGGTACGTGGCCGTACTCCCAGCGGGCGAGCGGCGGCAGGCTCATCAGGATCGACTCCGTGCGCCCGCCGGACTGCAGGCCGAAGTGCGTGCCGCGGTCGAAGACGAGGTTGAACTCGACGTAGCGCCCGCGCCGGTACAGCTGGAACTGGCGCTCGCGGTCGCCGTAGGGCGTGTCGCGGCGGCGCTCGACGATCGGCAGGTAGGCGTCGAGGAAGCCGTCGCCGACCGCGCGCAGGTAGGCGAAGGCGGCGTCGAAATCGCCGTGCAGATCGTCGAAGAACAGCCCGCCCACGCCGCGCGTCTCGCCGCGGTGCCTGAGGAGGAAATAGTCGTCGCACCAGCGCTTGTGCGCCTCATAGCGCTCCTCTCCGCCGAAGGGTTCGCAGAGCGCACGCGCGGTGCGGTGCCAGTGCAGCACGTCCTCATCAAAGGGATAGAAGGGCGTGAGGTCGAAGCCGCCGCCGAACCACCAGGCCACCGTCTCGCCGTCGCGCTCGGCGCGGAAGTGGCGCACGTTGGCATGCGTGGTGGGGATGAACGGATTGCGCGGATGGAAGACCAGCGAGACGCCGACCGCGCGCCACGATGCGCCGGTGAGCTCGGGCCGGTTCGCGGTGGCCGACGGCGGCAGGGTGCTGCCGGAGACGTCGGAAAAGCCGATGCCGGCCTGCTCGAACACGGCCCCGTCGCGCAGTACGCGCGTACGCCCGCCGCCCTGGATCGGCGTCGGCGAGGCCGGGTCCTTCGTCCACGTGTCCTCGATGAAGCGCGCGCCGCCGTCGGCGGCCTCGATGGCCGCGCAGATGCGGTCCTGCAGGCCGGTGAGATACGTGCGGACGGTGTCGAGGTCGGGAAGCGGCGTGGTCATCCGGCGATTCTAGCGAGCGCGAGCGTCGCGCCCGGGTCGGCGCGTGGTGGATCGCCAGGTGTCGTCGTTGCCGCCAACGCGGCGCGCGACGGTGGTTCGTCGAACGGCACCAGGCGACACCCGCCGCGTCGCAGCTGCACGCGGATGTTCGCGCCGGCGTTGCGCCGCTCCGGCACTTCACCCACGCTGTGCGCCTTCGCGGAGCGCCCATGACCGACCTCGCCCTGTCCGTGCTGCATGTCGACGAGCATCTCGCCGTCGTCGACAAGCCCGCGGGCCTGATGGTCCACGACAGCGCGCTGGCACGCGGCGAGACCGACTTCGCCGCCGACCGCCTGCGCGAACAGTTCGGCCGTCCGGTCTTCCTCGTGCACCGGCTCGATCGCGCCACCAGCGGCTGCCTGCTGCTGGCGTTCGATCGCGATTCGGCGTCCACGCTCGGGCGCACGCTGATGTCGCAGGAATTCGAGAAGACCTACTGGGCGATCTGCCGCGGCTGGCCGGCCGAAGCCGGATTCACCGTCGACCACGACCTCGACGGCGGGCCCGGCAAGCCGCAGAAGAAGCCGGCGATTACGCATTTCCGCCGCCTCGCCGCCGCGGAAATCGACCAGCCGTCGGCCGGCTTCCCCACGTCGCGTTATGCGTTGCTCGAAGCGCGCCCGCAGACCGGGCGCTTCCGCCAGATCCGCCGCCATCTCAAGCATCTCTCGCACCACCTGATCGGCGACACCAGCCACGGCGACGGGCGACACAACCGCGCGTTCCGCATGATGGGCGTGCACCGCATGCTGCTGCATGCACGCAGCCTGGCATTCGCGCACCCGGCGACGGGCTCGTGCCTCGTCGTGGAGGCGCCCGTCGACGCGCAGTTCGCGAAGGCGCTGGCGCTGTTCGACGACGCGCCGCGCGAAAACTAGTTCAGCCGCCCCCGGCGGGCGCCGCGGGCACCGCGGCCGGCGTACCGAGTTCCTTCTGCATCGACGTCTGCACCTGCTGCATGAGCGTCTGCATCATCGGCTGCATCGCCTGCATGGTGCGGCCCATGGCCTGCGGCAGCTTGGCCATGATCGAGCGACCTTCGGGGCTCGAGTAGAAACGCGTCATCGCCTCCACCTCCCCGGCTGTGAAGGTCTCGGTGTAGACCGTGCGGTAGATCGGCGCGAGGGTGTCCCAGCGCAGCGCTTCGCGCATCACGCGGTCCTGCTCCTGCATCACGCGATCGAACGTCGCGCGCTGCGGGGCGGTAGCGTCCGCAGGCAGCATCGCCTGGCCCATCTGCCGGCTCGACGCGCTCATCTGCGCGAGGATGCCGTCCATCGCCCTGGGTGCGTCCATGGCCTGCAGCAGCGCATCCACCTGCGCGGCGGT
>CAZNRZ010000054.1:0-11406 GCA_964575535.1 uncultured Lysobacter sp.
AAAGAAAACGCGCCGGTTGCCCGGCGCGTTGGATGCTCTTCAAGCCGATCACGACTCACCGCTTCTCGTCAGCCGGAGGGCCGACGATCACGCATCACGACCACTCAATCCGCCCAGTGCCCCGGCTCGCGTGCCGTCGGCAGCACCTTGGCCGACAGCTGCCGGTCCGACTCGAGCAGGCGCACCGCGTCGCCGAGGATCGTCGCGGCCTCGCGAAGCAGCGGGTCCGGGCGCTTTTCGGCCAGCTTCTCGCGCTGCGTGTCCTTGGCGATGTCGCGCTCGTTGGCCTGCAGGCCGTCGTCGTCGATGTCGGCCAGCGGGTCGAGTGCCAGCCCCAGTTCCTGCCGCGCCAGCTGGCGCTGCTTGCGCTTGGCGTCCTCGCGGTCGCGCTCGGCGCGGCGCTCGGTCTCGTTGAGCGAGATCGACTTCTCCGCGCGTTCCTTGCGGAACTGCGCGACGTCCTCGCTCCACCACTGGAACTCCTGGTCGGCGGCCGTGCGCGCGGCGTGGCGCTGCTGGAGCACCGGCATGATCGGGCGGAAGTCGCCATAGGTCGTGTGCGGCACCGCGGCGATGCGCGTCCACGGCAGCGCGTTGTCGTAGGTGCTCTCGCCGAACTCGCTGGCATCGACCGACGCCGGGAAGGCGATGTCCGGCACCACGCCCTTGTGCTGCGTGGAGCCGCCGCTGACGCGGAAGAACTGCGCGATGGTCAGCTTGACCTGCCCGAAGCGCGGGGTCTCGTTGGCGGGCCAGCGGTCGAGGTCGACGAGGTTCTGCACCGTGCCCTTGCCGAAACTGGTTTCGCCGATCACCAGGCCGCGGCCGTAGTCCTGCACAGCGCCGGCGAAGATCTCCGAGGCCGAGGCCGAGCCGCGGTTGATCAGCACCGCCAGCGGGCCGGTCCACATGATGCGGTCGTCGTCGTCGCCGTTGACGGTGACGCGGCCGCCGGATTCGCGCACCTGCACCACGGGGCCCTGGTCGATGAACAGGCCGGTGAGTTCGACCGCCTCGTCCAGCGAGCCGCCGCCGTTGTTGCGCAGGTCCAGCACCACGCCGTCGACGTTCTGCTCGCGCAGCACGCCGAGCAGCCTGGCGACGTCGCGCGTGGCCGAGGCGTAGTCCTTGACGTTGCGGCGGCGCGCTTCGAAGTCCTGGTAGAAGGTCGGCAGCTTGATCACGCCGATCTTCGACGCGGGCGAGCCGTTCGCGCCGGGCACGTCGATGACCTCGGCCTTCGCCGCCTGGTCCTCGAGGCGCACACGCTCGCGCACGATCACCACGCGATCGGGCTTGGCATCGAGGGCGGCCTCGGCCGGCACGACGTCCAGCCGCACGCGCGTGTTCTTGGCGCCGCGGATCTTGGCGACGACATCATCGATGCGCCAGCCCACCACGTCCTCCATCGCGCCGCTCTCGCCCTGGCCGACCGCGACGATGCGGTCCCCGGGCTTGACCTTGCCGGTCTTCGAGGCCGGGCCGCCGGGCACGATCTCGCGGATGGCGACCACGTCGTCCTGCTTCTGCAGCACCGCGCCGATGCCCTCGAGCGTATTGCTCATCGAGAGGTTGAAGTTGTCGGCCGAGCGCGGGGTGAAGTAGTCGGTGTGCGGATCGATCGCGTTGGCGTAGCTGTTGAGGAAGGTCTGGAAGACGTCCTCGCCCTTGAGCTCGGCGATCGAGTCGGCGAGGTTGGCGTAGCGCTTGTCGAGCGTCTTGCGGATCTCGTCGGGCTGCTTGCCAGCGAGCTTCAGGCGCAGCCAGTCGTTGCGCACCGACTGCTTCCAGATCGCGTCGAGCGCGGCCGCGTCGGCCGCCCAGGGCGCGTCCTCGCGGTCGAACTGGAAGCGGTCGCTGCCGGCGAAGTCGAAGATGTCCTGCCTGAGCAGGTCGCGCGCATGGGCCGAGCGCGCGTTCGCGCGTTCGCGGTAGGCGGCGAAGATCGCGTAGGCGGGGCTGAGGTCGCCGCTGCGGATGGCATCGTCGAGCCGCGTCTTCACCGCATCGAAGCGCGCGATGTCGGCGGCGGTGAAGAACTGCCGGTTCGGGTCCAGCGACTCCAGATAGCGCGTGTAGATGTCCGCGCTCAGCGCATCGTCCAGCGCCCGCGGGCGGTAGGCGAAGCGGCTGTCGGACAGCCAGCCGTGCAGCAGCTGCGCGGCCTGCGCCTGGTCGGGCGTGGGCGACATCGACAGCGCGGTGGACTCCGTGCGCGCCAGCAGCGCGAGCGGGGCGACGAGGAGCAGCGCGAGCAGGGGGGTCTTGAGTTTCATCGAACCGGGCGTGGGCCGAAGCAGGAGGACCGGCCGCAGCCGGGATGCCAGAGTGGACGCGGAGTCAGACTGCGTCCCAGTGCCGAAAGTTGCATGGCATGGCCGCAGTTGAACGCGCCGCGCGGCGTTGCGCAAGCGGCATTCAAGCGATGTCGCGCCGCGTGCCCGGCACGGTTCAGCCGGGATCGCGATGCCGGTCCCGGAACGGCCGCGGGCAAGCGGCGGTAACGCGCCTCAGGCGGTTTCGACCAGCCCGGCTTCGGCCGCCGAGCGGTCGGCGTGGTAGGACGAGCGCACCAGCGGACCCGAAGCCACGTGGCTGAAGCCGAGCGCGTAGCCGAAGTCCTCGATCTGCTTGAACTCGTCCGGCGTCCAGTACTTCATCACCGGGTGGTGGTGCGGCGTGGGCTGCAGGTACTGGCCGACGGTGATCATGTCGACATCGTGCGCGCGCAGGTCGCGCAGCGTGGCCTGCACCTGCTCCATCGTCTCCCCGAGGCCGAGCATGATCCCGCTCTTGGTGCCGACGTCGGGGTGCTGCGCCTTGAAGCGCTTGAGCAGCGTCAGCGACCACTGGTAGTCGGCGCCCGGGCGCACGTTCGGGTAGAGGTCGGGCACCGTCTCGATGTTGTGGTTGAACACGTCCGGCGGGCAGGTGGCGAGGATCTCCAGCGCCCGGTCCATGCGGCCCTTGCCGCGGAAGTCCGGCGTGAGCACCTCGATCTTCGTGCGCGGCGAATGCGTGCGGATCTCGCGGATGCAGTCGACGAAATGCTGGGCGCCGCCGTCGCGAAGATCGTCGCGGTCGACGCTGGTGACCACCACGTAGCGCAGGCCCATGTCGGCGACCGTCTGCGCGAGCTTGAGCGGTTCACCCGCATCCGGCGGCTTGGGCCGGCCGTGGGCGACGTCGCAGAAACTGCAGCGGCGCGTGCAGACCTCGCCCAGGATCATGAAGGTGGCGGTGCCGTGGCTGAAGCACTCGTGGATGTTCGGGCAGCTGGCCTCCTCGCAGACGGTGACCAGGCGGTTCTCGCGCAGCTTGGCCTTGAGGTTGGCCACCGCATTGCCCGAGGGGATGCGCACGCGGATCCACGACGGCTTGCGCAGCACCGGGGCGTCCTCGAACTTCACCGGGCTACGGCCGATCTTGTCGCCGCCGAGCTGCTTCACGCCCTCCGCGAGCGACGCGGCGGCGCCTTCGACGACGGCGAGCGGAATGGTGCGGGGTGCGGGGTCGGTCATGACGACGGCCGGGAGCGGCGGCTGCGGCGGATTGCGCGTCGGCATTGTCCCGCGCCACGGCGGGAAACCCAAATGACGCGGGTCAAACGGCGGGTTGCGGCTCTGACAACGCCGGCAGCGCGTTGCCAGCGTCCACCGTCGATAGACCGAACTGCCGGGCGACGTGCTCGAGCAGCTGCGCCTTCACCGCATCGGGCGTCGACGGGCCGCCGAGGTCGGCCATGCTGGTCACCGCGAGGCCGGCATAACCGCAGGGATTGATGCGATGGAAGGGCTCGAGGTCCATCGCGACGTTGAACGCGAGGCCGTGGAAGGTGCGCGCGTTGCGCACGCGGATGCCGAGGGCGCCGATCTTCGCGCCGCCCACGTACACGCCGGGCGCGCCGTCGCGGCGCGCGGCCTCGATGTTCCAGTCGGCCAGCGTGTCGATCATCGCCTGCTCGATGCGGCAGACGGTGTCCTTCACCCCGATCCTCAGCCGGCGCAGGTCCAGCAGGGGATACAACACGACCTGGCCGGGGCCGTGGTAGGTCACCTGACCGCCGCGGTCGACGTGGATCACCGGGATGTCGCCGGGCATCAGCACGTGTTCGGGCTTGCCGGCCTGGCCGAGGGTGAACACGGGCTCGTGCTCGACCAGCCAGAGCTCGTCGGGCGTGGCCTCGTCGCGGGCATCGGTGAAGGCCTGCATCGCGCGCCAGACCGGTTCGTAGGCGCGGCGTCCCAGATCGCGCACATGCGCGGCAGGCGCGGCCGGGGCCGGCGGAGCGGCCGTGGCGCAGTGCGGCGTGGGCTCGCTCAGAGCGTCCACTTCACGTCCGGATGCGCGCGCAGCAGCGCATGCGCACGGTCATGCGCCTCGCGGTCGGGCGCCAGGAAGGGGATGCGCACGGAGACGTACTTGCCGTTGGAGGACGGTTTCGCGGTCACGCCGCCGTGCAGCACCTGGATGCCGGCGTCGGCCAGCTGTCGCGGCAGGCCCGTTTCGAGGCCGGCAGTGGCCAGGCCCATCGCGCAGAGCTCGAACTCGCCGGGGAACTGGAAGCCGTGCCCGGGATTGTCGGAATGAAGGTCCATGGCCCGGAAGATGGAGTCGGCTTGTGGTTTCCACAAGCGGAAAAGGCCGGCAGCGCCGGCCCTTTCCGGGGTGCGCCGCCGGTCAGCGGCGCTGTTCGCGCGAAAGCGCCTCGCGGGCGGCCTCGCGGTCGATCTCGATCTGCGCGCGCGTGCGGCAGACGCGCTTCATCTTGTTGCTGCCGAGCTGGCGCTCGAGCTTGCAGACCTTCTCGTTCGGATCGGCCTTCGCGGCGTCCGCGGGCTCGGCGGCCGTGGCCGGCGTGGCGGCGGACTGGGCCGCGTCGTTAGTGCCGGCAAAGGCCGGAGCGGCGGAAACGAGCAGGGCGAGGGCCAGTGCGCGGAACATCATGGGCGAAAACTCATTGCGTGCCGGGCCTGTAGCCTGCCCCCGATGCGCCGCGCGTTCCATAGGCCGATGGTCAGGCAGGCACCGCGTGTTCGGCTGCCGTTAGGCCGCGGAAGCGGCCGCCATCGTCGATGGCGGCCGCAGGCAGGCCGGTTAGCGGGCCAGTTCCAGCAGCGTGGAGGAGACCCAGCCGCGGTGGCCGAGTTCGTCCTCCACTTCCCACATTCCGCCCTGCTTGTTGCCGGTGGGGTAGAGCATCATCCCGACCTCGAGCTCGCGTACCGCCGACTTGCCGGCAGGATCCGAAAGCAGGCGCGCCGGCTTGGCCAGGCGCACGGCCTGGGCCGCGTTCGCGGCGCTGGCGTTCGCCGGCAGGCCACCGAGCTGGCCGACGAGCTCGTTGTAGGCCTGGATGTAGGCCAGGCCGATCACCTGCCCGATCTCGGTGTTCGAGTAGCCGCCGGCCGCGGCGCCGAGCACCCCGCCGGGTACGCCGCCGATGCCGCCGCCGCGCCAGCGCAGGTCGGTCTTCTTCGCGCTGCCCTGCGCCATCGCCAGTTGCTCGGACGAGCGCACGTCGGTCACCGTGAGCAGCACGTCCGCGGTCTGGCGCTTGAGGTCGATGCCGCCGAGGACCGCGCCGGCGCGGCCGCCGACGAGCCCGCCCAGCACGCCACCGAACGAATTCCCGCCCGAGTTGCGGTTCTGCGAGACGAGGTCGGGGACCAGCACGTAGTCCGCGGACTTCATCTGGCCCTTGCCGATGTTGGACTGGTTGCGCAGCTCGCCACGCGAGGCCAGCGACCGCTCGCGCTCGGCGGCGGCCAGCCCGGCCCCGCGGTCGACCAGGGTGAAGCAGCCGGAGCGGTTGACGAACAGCTTGATCAGCGCGGCGGGGGAGTTGAGGCCGTGGCCGCTCCACCAGTTGCCGCCGCGGGGTTCGACCACCGAGATGCTGCCGAGCGGCTTCTGGCAGCGGACCACGTCCGTACCGGTGGCGGCGAGCTCGGTCTGCGCGGCCGCAGGAGCGGCGATGCAGGCGATGAGCGGAAGGAGAAGGTTTCGGGTCCAGCGTCGTGACATGGCTTACGGTCCGTATATGCGCCATCACGCGGCGCCCCGGGCCGAGCATATCGCCGGCGGCGGCGGGCGATGGCCCGCGGCGACGAGCGGTCAGGACGCCAGGGCCCGGCCGGCGCCCGGGCGCGGCGTCAGCGCAGGCCGCGCGTCACGCGAGCGGGTGTCAGCTGTTCCACCACATCAGCAGCTCGTGCCAGAGGCGCTTGAAGAAGCCGGCCTCCTCGACGGCCTCCAGCGCCACGAGTGGACGCTGCGCCAGCACCTTGCCGTCGAGCATCACCTTCACCGTGCCGATGTTCTGCCCCTTGGCGACCGGGCCGACCAGCGACTGCGGAACGTCCATGACCGGCTTGAGCTGCTGGTAGCGCCCGCGCGGCAGGGTAACCAGCAGCGGCTGCGTCAGGCCCAGGCGCACCTGGTCGGCCGCGCCCTTCCACACCTTCTGCACCGCCACCTGCTTGCCGGCGTCGTAGATCTTGTGGGTCTCGTAGAAGCGGAAGCCCCAGTTGAGCAGCGCCTGCGAATCGTTGGTGCGCTGGTCGTCGGAGGTCGAGCCCATCACCACCGAGATCAGGCGCTGGTCTCCGCGCTCGGCCGAGGCCATCAGGCAGTAGCCCGCCGCGCCGGTGTGGCCGGTCTTGATGCCGTCGACGCTGGGATCGCGCCAGAGCAGGCGGTTGCGGTTGCTCTGTGTGATCGGGCCGACGGTGAACTCGCGGATCTTGTTGTAGCTGTAGGCCTCGGGGAAATCGCGGATGAGCGCGCGGCCGAGCAGGGCGAGGTCGCGGGCGGTGGAGATGTGCCCTTCCGCCGGCAGGCCGTGCGGATTCACCCAGTGCGTGTTCTTCAGGCCGATGCGCTTGGCGTACTGGTTCATCAGCGCGGCGAAGGCCTGCTCGCTGCCGGCGGTGTGCTCGGCCAGCGCGATGGCGGCGTCGTTGCCCGACTGCACCACCATGCCCTTTTCCATCATCTCCAGCGGCGCGGTCTTGTTGACCTCGAAGCCGGAGTAGGAGCCGTCGGTGCCGGCGCCGCCGGCGCGCCAGGCGTTCTCGGTCATCATGACCGGATCGTCGCGCTTGATCTTCCCGCCCTTGAGTTCGGCGGCGATGACATAGCTCGTCATCACCTTGGTGATGCTCGCCGGCTCGACCGGCATGTCGATGTTCTCGCCGGCCAGCACGTTGCCGCTGGCGAAATCCATCAGCACCCAGGACTTGGCCACGGGCTCAGGCGGCGGCGGGACGGGCAGGGAATCGCTGGCCGGGCGGGCCGCGGCCGCGGCGGGGGTCGGCGCGTCCTGCGCGACGGCCAGGCCGAGCGTGAGGGTGAGGCTGGCCGTGGCCAGCAGGCCTTTGAGGCGGGTGGACATCTTCATGCGGGGCTCCGGGCCGGCGGGCCGGCGGTGAATCGGTATTCGGGATCAGTCGGCGACGCGGCGCGGGCCGGAAAAGCCCAGGCCGGCGAGGCGTGCGACGAGGTCGGGTTCGGCATGCGCGGCGAGCGGGCCCACGCGCAGGCGCCAGATCGGCTGGCCGCCCACGAGCGCATCGAGCAGGCGCGCGTGCGCGATGCCTGCGCGCTGCAGCATCGCAAGCGCGCGGTCGGCATTGTCGCGCGTGGAGAAGCTGGCGACCTGCAGGGTGACGGCCCCCGCTGCGCCGGGCGACGCGCCGTGCGACGGCAGGGAAGCAAGCGTGTTCGCGACCGGCGGCGCGCGCGCGGTGACGGCAGGCCGCGACGGCGCCGGCAGCGCTTCGACCGCCACCGCGGGCGGCTCGACCGCCATGGGCCGGCCGGTGGCGACGCGCACGTCGTTTTCCTTCATCCACGCATCGAAGCGCTCGGCGGTCGCGGCCGGATCGCCCGCACGCATGTCGAAGCGATGCCCGGGACGGGGTTCGGCGGACGCCGCCGCCGGCGTGGGAGCCATGGGCTGCGCGGATGCGTCCTGCGCCACCATCGGCGCGTCGGCGGGCAGGCGTGTCACCAGGGAATCCATCGTCGATGGCGGTGAGGCCTGTGCGGCGAAGGTCGGCGTGGCGTCGACGTCGCCCGGCTGCAGCGCCTGTACGCGCACGCGGCCGGTGCCGGCGGGATAGACGCCCAGTTTCACCGCCGCGGCGAAGGACAGGTCCATCACCCGGCCCTCGTGGAAGGGCCCGCGGTCGTTGACGCGCACGATCACCGAGCGGCCGTTCTCGAGGTTGGTGACGCGCGCGAAGCTGGGCAGCGGCAGCGTCTTGTGCGCGGCGGTGAAGGCGTACATGTCGTACACCTCCCAGTTCGAGGTGCGGCGGCCATGGAACTTCTGGCCGTAGTAGGAGGCCAGGCCTTCCTCGGCGAAGCCGCGGGTGTCGTCGAGCACGCGGTATTCGCGATCGAGCACGGTGTAGACGGGCCGGTTGCCCAGTTTGGAGCGCTCGAGCGCGATCACCTGCGGCTCGGGAATGCAGTCCACGTCCGGCACGGCCGCGGGGATGCTGTCGCGTTCGCCGGGGCGGAACAGGCCACCGGCGACGTAATCGCCGCGCTTGCTCAGGTCTTCCTGCGCCGGCGAATACACGACGCCCGCGCAGCGCGCGGCGGTACCGGTGGAAGGCGGAGCGACCGCGGCAACGGGCGGCGGCGCGGACTTGCGGGGAGCGCCTGCGCAGGCCGCGAGGCCCGCGCACAGCAGCGCGACGGCGAGGTGTCTCATTGGACCGTGGAGGCTCCGGTATCGGCGGGGCGCGGCGGGATCGGGCGGCCGGCGATCGACTCCGCCAGCTGGTACACCGCCATCGCATAGTGTTTCGAGATGTTGTATCGCGTGATCGCGTAGAAATTCCGGAACGTGATCCAGTATTCCGGGCCTTCGGCGCCGTCGAAGCGCAGCGGCACGGCGGGCACGCCGGCGGGCACCGCGCCCAGCGGCGTGTAGCCCTTGGCGCGCAGCTCGGCCAGCGAATAGATCGGATCGAGCGCGTCGGGTTCGAATGCGGGCAGCACGGTCGGGTCGCGCAGGGCCCGCACGGCGACGGTGCCGCCGCGCGTCCAGCCGCCCTTCTTCACGAAGTAGTTGGCGATGGAGTGGAAGACGTCGTCGGTGCTGTCGAACAGGTCGCGGCGGCCATCGCCGTCGCCGTCCACCGCGAACTCGCGGTAGCTGGACGGCATGAACTGGCCCCAGCCCATCGCGCCGGCATAGCTGCCCTTGAGCTGGGTGATGTCGAAGCCGGTTTCCTTGCCGAGCGCGAACAGGTTGTAGAGCTCGTTGCGGAAGAAGGCCTCGCGGCGGTCCTCGCGGTCGGCCTTGGCCGGATCGCCGGTGCGCGGATACCAGAAGGCCAGCGTGTACAGCGCATCGAGCACCGCGTAGCTGCCCTTGTTGGCGCCGTAGGAGGTTTCCACGCCGATGATCGCGGTGATGATCTCCGCGGGCACGCCGTAGCGCGCTTCCGCCGACGACAGCTCCGCGCGGTGCTTTTCCATGAACGCGCGGCCGCCGTTGATGCGGGCGTCGGTCATGAAGATGGGCCGGTAGTCGCGCCACGGCTTGGCTTCGGCCGGGCGCGCCATCGCGTTGATGATGCTGTCGCGCTTCTGCGCCTTCGCGAGCGTGGCCTCGATGACGGAGGGCGCCAGCCCGGTGCGTTCGGCCGTGTCGCGCACGAACTGTGCACGCGCCTGTTCGAACGGCAGTTTCGGCAGCGGCGGCGGCAGCGGATCGGTACCCGGTGCGGCCGCCGGAGGCGCGTCGGCGCCGGGAATCGAGGCCGGCGGCGGTACCGCGCAGGCGGCGAGTGCGAGCGCAAGTGTTCCGGCGGCGATGCGTGCGAAGGGGCGGGTCGTCGTCATCGGATCGAGGTTAGCACGCGATTTTGCGGTGCCCTATGACGCACGGCCGCTGCACGGCGATGGTTCATGCATGCAGTCGCGCATCGATCAGCGCGAGCACACGCACCAGTGGCGTGGCCGCGACGCACTGGCCGAGCGCGATGCCGAACGCATTGGCGACCACGTCGAAGGCGTCCGCCTCGCGCGTAGCGGTGAGCGCGGCCTGCGCGAACTCGATGCCGATGCCGTAGAGCAGGATCGCGACCGCCGCCGCCAGGCGCGCGCGGACGGGGCGGAACAGCATCGCCGCGTACGCCGACAGCACGCCGTGGCCGAGCAGGTGCTGCAGCTTGTCGAGGCCCGGCAGCGGCATGCGGGGCAGTTCGCCTGCCGGCATCAGCGAACCGGCGGCGACCGCGACCAGCAACGCCAGCCACAGTGCGAGCCACCGCGCCGGGCGGTGGCGCGGCCGGAACAGCGGCAGGGCCGACATCGCTACAGCCGGTAGCTGAGATCGCCGGCCAGAAAGGCGGCGCCGAATTCCACGTCCTTGGCCAGGCCCATCGCCTGGAAGCGCTCGCCCATCGCGCTGGGCAGGGTGAGCTGCTTGACCTCCTGCGTGCGGCGCAGGCGCTCGGCCTCGTCCTCGATCTTCTCGATGCGTGCGAGAACCGCGGCCAGGCCATTGCCGAGCAGGAAGCTGGCCTGCGAGCAGTAGCCGGCGAGGTCGAACCCGGCCGACAGCCCGGCTTCGGCGAGCGCGGTGAAATCCACCGACGCGGTGATGTCCTGCAGGCCCGGCCAGGCGAACACGTCGTCGTGCATGCGGTGGCGATAGAAGGCGCGCAGGGTGCCGTCGCTGCGGTCGGGCTGGTAGAACTCGGCGCGCGCGTAGCCGTAGTCGACGAACAGCATCGCGCCGCGCTGCATGCCGCCGGCCACCGCCTGGATCCAGTACGGCAGTTGCGGCAGCAGCTCTGAGGTGTAGCCGTCGGGCAGCTCGCGGCCGATGCGCCGCTCGACGTGGCGAACGGCCTGCAGCAGCATCGAATCGGCCGGGCGCCACTGCGTCACGAAGCGGCCGTCGTCGGCGGCCACGTGCTGTTCCATCACCTCGCGGCCGCGGATCGAGAAGCGCGGCGTGGGCAGCGCGTCGATCACCTCGTTGGCGAACAGCACGCCGTTCCAGTCGTGCGGCACCGGGCCGTCGATCCACTCGACCAGCTCGAACAGCATCGGATGCAGCTGCTCGAACAGGCGCGCGCGCTGGCGCTGGCGCAGCTCGGCGCTGGGTTCGAGGATGAGGTAGCGCGCGGGCAGGGCGTCGAGTTCCATCAGCCGCATCAGCGCGACCTGCGCGAACGCGCCGGTGCCACCGCCGAGCTCGAACATCAGCGCGCCCGGGCCCAGCTGCCGCAGCACGGGCGCCACGGCATCGGCCACGCAGGCGGCGAATACCGGGCCGAGCTCGGGCGAGGTGACGAAGTCGCCCGCGGCGCCGATCTTGGTCGCGCCCGCGCTGTAGTAGCCCAGGCCCGGCGCGTAGAGCGCGAGTTCCATGTA
>CAZNRZ010000054.1:11506-13685 GCA_964575535.1 uncultured Lysobacter sp.
GGATCGATCGGCATCGGGACGGCGTGCATGGGAGACTTCGTCAGGATACGGCAGGGTCCCTCAAGGAGCCGCGCATGCGGACGACGTACGACGGCGCATCGCGCCCGGTGGTGCTGGTGACGGGCTCGGCCCGGCGCATCGGCGCATGCATCGCGCGCACGTTGCACGCGGCCGGTTGCGATCTCGCGCTGCACTACCGCGGCTCGCGGGACGAGTTCGACGCGCTGTATGCGGAGCTCGACGCGCAACGCGCCGGCAGCGTGCTGCCGCTGCAGGCCGACCTGTCGGAATTCGATCGCCTGCCCGAGCTCGTCGCGAAGGCCGTGGGCCGTTTCGGGCGCCTCGACGGGCTGGTCAACAACGCCTCCTCGTTCCATCCCACGCCGATCGGTCAGGTGACGCCCGCGCACTGGGACGGGCTCTTCGCGTCGAATGCGCGTGCACCCTTCTTCCTCGCCCAGGCCGCGGCCCCGCACCTGGCCGCCACGCGCGGCGCGATCGTCAATCTCGTCGACATCTATGCGAGCCGCCCGCTCGCGCAGCACAGCGTCTACTGCATGGCCAAGGCCGCGCTGCTGATGGCGACGAAGGCGCTGGCGCTCGAGCTCGGCCCGCAGGTGCGCGTGAATGCCGTCGCGCCGGGCGCGATCCTGTGGCCGGAGAGCGGTACGGACGCCGCCGCGCGGGAGGCGATGCTCGCGCGCACGCCGCTTGCCCGCACCGGCACGCCGGAGGAAGTGGCCGAGGCCGTGCGCTGGCTGCTGTTCGATGCGACCTACTGCAGCGGGCAGGTGATCGCGGTCGACGGCGGGCGGCAGCTGGCGGGCTGATGCACTCGACCACGGCGGTGCGCACGGCCTAGAGTCGACGACTCGCCGAAGGAGTCGACCGATGCCTGAACCCGGACCCGAGGGCCTGGTGCGCATCGCCCCGGGGAACGACCTGCCGCTGCACGCGGCCCGCGAGCGCGTGACCGTCGCGGTGCGCGAGGCCTGCGCCGCCGGCGCACGCGGGCTCCTGGCGGACTTCCACGACTGGCGCGCCGGTGACTCGCCCTCGCTCACCATGCGCATCGACAGCACCCGCGAATGGTCCGCGGCCGCGGCGTCCGTACCGGGTTTCGCCCTGGCGCTGGTGATGCCGCCGGCGATGGTCGACCCGGGCCGCATCGGCCCCGTCCTCGGCAGCCGGCTCGGCTTCAACTTCAATGTCTTCGGCGACGTCGACGAGGCGTTGGCCTGGCTGGGCGCCGAGCTCGAAGCCTCGCGACCGCGCGGGCGCGGCTGAGGCCGCTCAGTCGCCCAGAGTGACGGTCGCAGCCTGCGTCCCGTGGTCCGCGTGCGCGGCCCACAGCGCTGCCAGCGTGCGGCCATCGGCCGGCACCACCACCTCCGGCGCGATGTCGGCGAGCGGCCGCAGTACGAAGGCGTGCATGAGTTCGGGCCGCGGAATGCGCAGGTTGCCGGCGCCTTCGAGAATGCGGTCGTCGAACAGCACGATGTCGATGTCGATCGTGCGGCTGGAGAAACGCGGGCCGCTGCGATCGCGGCCGTGCGCGTCCTCGAGCGCGTGCAGCCAGTCGTTGAGCGGCTGGGGTTCGAGGTCGCTGTCGATCACCACGGCGGCGTTGAGGAAATCCGGCCCGTCGAAGCCGACCGCGGGCGTGCGGTAGACGGGCGATACGACGATGTCGCCGAACCGCGCGCGCAGCGCGTCGACCGCCGCGCGCAGGTGCGTTTCGGGCTCGACATTGCTGCCGAGGCTGAGATACGCGCGCCCGCTCATGCGCCGCGCGAGCGCTGGATCACCACGCCCACCGCGCGCGCGCCGCGCACCGCGCCGGGCTTGCTCAGCTTCAGGCGCAGGCGCTGCACGGGGAATTCGGCGAGCACGATCTCCGCGATGCGCTCGGCCAGCGTCTCCACCAGCCCGAAACCCGACTGCGCCACGTAGTCCTCGATGCGCCGGCTCACGTCCTTGTAGTTGAGCGTGTCGGCGATGTCGTCGGTCGCCGCGGGCACGCGGTTGTCGAAGGCCATCTCGAGGTCGAACACCAGCGTCTGGCGCACGCGGCGCTCCCAGTCGTAGATGCCGATCAGCGCGTCGATCTCGAGCCCTTCGATGAAGACGTGGTCGGTGGGGCCGGGATGGTCGGCCGTCCGGCCGACGGACGCCGGGA
>CAZNRZ010000055.1:0-13499 GCA_964575535.1 uncultured Lysobacter sp.
GGTCCCAGGCCCAGACCTCGCAGTAGACGCCCAACTCGCGCACGCGCCGTGCGATTAGCTGCGTGTACTGCGCGCCGAAGTCGAGGATCAGGATCTTGTCGCTGTGGATGTCGTGCACGGGATTCGGGATTCGGAATTGGGGATCGGAAAAGCGGTGCAGCCATCTCGTGTGGATCCGCGCCGGGTTGGAGGTGCCGCTTTCACGGATCGCCAAACCCGAATCCCGAATCCCGCAGCAGCATCAGGTGCGGTAGTTCGGCGGTTCCTTGGTGATCTGTACGTCGTGCACGTGGCTCTCACGGGTGCCCGCGCTGGTGACGCGCACGAAGCCGGGCTTGCTGCGCATCTCCTCGATGGTCGCGCAGCCGACGTAACCCATCGTCGCGCGCAGGCCGCCGGCGAGCTGGTGCACCACGCCGCGCAGCGGGCCGCGGTACGGTACGCGGCCCTCGATGCCTTCGGGCACGAGCTTGTCGGCATCGCTCGCATCCTGGAAATAGCGGTCCTTCGAGCCCTTCTCCATGGCGCCGAGCGAGCCCATGCCGCGATAGCTCTTGTAGCTGCGGCCCTGGAAGAGCTCGGTCTCGCCGGGCGATTCCTCGGTGCCGGCGAACAGGCCGCCGATCATCACCGTCGACGCGCCCGCGACGATCGCCTTGCCGATGTCGCCCGAGTAGCGGATACCGCCGTCCGCTATCAGCGGAATGCGGTCCTGCAGTGCTTCGGCGACCATCGAAACCGCCGTGATCTGCGGCACGCCGACCCCTGCAACGATGCGCGTAGTGCAGATGGAGCCCGGCCCTACGCCGACCTTCACCGCGTCGGCGCCGTGGTCCATCAGCGCGAGCGCCGCATCGCCGGTGACGATGTTGCCGCCGATCACCTGGCACTTCGGGAAGTTCGCCTTGACCCACTTCACCCGGTCGAGCACGCCCTGCGAATGGCCGTGCGCGGTATCGACCACGATCACGTCGACGCCCGCGGCCACCAGCGCCTCGACGCGCGCCTCGGTATCGCCGCCGACACCGACCGCCGCGCCGACCAGAAGCCGCTCGCTCGGGTCGTAGGCAGCGTTCGGGTTGTCGCGCTTCTTCTGGATGTCCTTGACGGTGATGAGGCCGCGCAGCGCGAAGTCGTCGTTGACCACCAGCACCTTCTCGATGCGGTTCCTGTGCAGCAGCCCGAGCACCTCGTCGTCCGGCGCGCCCTCGCGCACGGTCACGAGGCGATCCTTGCGCGTCATGATGTTGCGCACGGGATCGCCGAGCTGCGTCTCGAAGCGCATGTCGCGGCTGGTGACGATGCCGACCAGCTGGCCGCTTTCGTCCACCACCGGCACGCCGGAGATGTTCCGCGCGCGCGTGAGCTTGAGCACTTCGGCGATCGTCGTGTCCGGGCCGACGGTGAACGGCTCGCGGATGACTCCGGCTTCGAAGTTCTTGACCTGCGCCACCTGCGCGGCCTGCTGCTCGAGCGTCATGTTCTTGTGGACGATCGAGATGCCGCCCAGCTGCGCCATCGCGATGGCGAGGCGGGCTTCGGACACGGTGTCCATCGCCGCCGAGACGATCGGCAGACGGATGGTGAGGTCGCGGGTGAGGCGGGTGGCGAGCGAGACGTCCTTGGGCAGGACGGTCGAGTGCGCGGGGACGAGCGAGACGTCGTCGAAGGTGAGTGCTTCAGCCTGGATGCGCAGCATGGGCGGCCCCGGGAAGATGAAGCGCGTCATTGTAGCGCGTCACAGGTCGGCGGCGGCCGTGGGGCGGTAGTGCGGAAGCCTGCGTAGCCCGCTAAGCGAAGCGCGCGCCCGGCGTGTGGGATCCCCGGTGCGCTTCGCTTGTCCGGGCTACGGATCCAGCGCCTCGGCGGCCTCGAGCGTGTTCTCCATGAGCGTGGCGACGGTCATCGGCCCCACCCCGCCCGGCACCGGCGTGATCCAGCTGGCGCGAGCGGCCGCCGCTTCGAAGCCGACGTCGCCCACCAGGCGGCCGTCGTCGAGCCGGTTGATGCCCACGTCGATCACCACCGCACCCGGCCTCACCCACTCGCCCGGGATCAGGCCGGGCTTGCCGGCGGCGACGACGAGGATGTCCGCGCCGCGCACTGCAGCTTCGAGCACCGCCGGCGGGGTGAAGCGATGGCAGGACGTCACCGTGCAGCCCGCGATGAGCAGCTCCAGCGCCATCGGCCGGCCGACATGGTTGCTCACGCCGACGATGGTCGCGCTCTGGCCGCGCACCGGGCGGTCGGTATAGCCGAGCAGCGTGGTGATGCCGCGCGGCGTGCACGGGCGCAGGCCGAACTCGCGCAGCACCAGCGCGCCGACGTTCTGCGGATGGAAGCCGTCGACGTCCTTGCGCGGGTCGATGCGGTTGATGAGCGCGGATGCATCGCGGCGGTCGGGCAGCGGCAGCTGCAGCAGGATGCCGTGGATGGCGGGGTCCGCGTTGAGCCGGTCGATCAGCGCGAGGATCTCGGTGTCGGTCGCATCCGCGGGCAGGTCGTGGTCGATCGCGCGGATGCCGACCTTGCGCGCCGCGCGCCGCTTGTTGCGCACGTAGACCGCCGACGCCGGGTCGTCGCCCACGAGGACCACGGCAAGGCCGGGGGCGCAGCGTCCCGCGGCGGTCCGCACCGCTACCCGCGCCTTGAGCTCGTCGAGCAGGGTCTCGGCGATGCGCTTGCCGTCGAGGATGCGGGCGGTCGGGCGGTCGGCGTTCATCGGCGGCGGCGGTCTGCGGGGCGCGCATTATCGCCGCTCGCGGGACGCGACGTGGCGCGATCAGCCGGCGCAGAAACCCGCGTAGTCGATGTAGCCCGGAAACGGGCGACCGGGCGCGCAGACGCGGCAGTCGGGATCCGGCGACAGCCGCGTCTCGCGAAAACGCATCGACAACGCATCGAAATGCAGCAGGCGGCCCGTGAGTGGCTCGCCGATGCCGAGCAGCAGCTTCAGCACTTCCGTCGCCTGCAGCAGGCCGATCACACCCGGCAGCACGCCGAGCACCCCGGCTTCCGAACAGTTCGGCGCGGCCTCCGGTGGCGGCGGCTCGGGGAAAAGGCAGCGATAGCAGGGCTGCATTCCGCGATGGCGGCCGGCGTCGAACACGGACACCTGCCCGTCGAAGCGGTGCACGGCGCCGTGCACCAGCGGTTTGGCATGGGCGACGCAGGCGTCGTTGAGCAGGTAGCGGACCGGGAAGTTGTCGGAGCCGTCGAGCACTACGTCGACATCGGCCAGGAGCCTGTCGATGTCGCCCGCGGTAACGCGCAGGCGTTCGGTTTCCAGGCTCACGCGCGGGTTGAGCGCCTGCAGGGTCCGCGCCGCCGATTCGACCTTCGGCATGCCGATGCCCGCATCGGTATGAAGGATCTGCCGCTGCAGGTTGCTGCGATCCACCACGTCGTCGTCGACGATGCGCAGCCTGCCCACGCCGGCCGCCGCCAGATAGAACGCCGCGGGCGAGCCCAGGCCGCCCGCGCCGACGACCAGCACGCGCGCCGCCTGCAAGCGCTTCTGCCCTTCGACACCCACCTCCGGCAGGCGCAGATGGCGCGAGTAGCGATCGTGGAAGTCGGCGTCGCCATCGGGCGCCGTGACCGGCAGTCCGTCCGCGCGCCACCGGCGTGTTCCGCCGTCGACCGACGCCACGCGCGTGTAACCGAGTTCCAGCAGCCGCGATACGGCCTTCGCGGAGCGTTGGCCGGCCTCGCAGATCACGGCGACCTCGCGGTCGCGGTCGGTGAATGTCGTATCGATGTCGTCGGCCGCGCAGCCGATGGCGCCCATGGCCATGCCTGCCGCGCGCTCATGCGGCTCGCGCACGTCGACCAGGACGGCGCCCGCCTGCTGGCGCTGGCGGGCTTCGTCGGGGGAGAGGGTCGGGATCATGCGGTCATTGTCGCGCGGCTGCAGACGCTGGCGCTGCCCCGCCCGGCCCGCTGCGTTGCGGGCGATGCCGGCGGTACATCCGGGCGCGGCCGCGGGCGCAGCGCCGCCCGGCCATCGCTGCCGCGCGTTACCTGCGCTTGACGTGCCGGATCAGGCGTCGCTTCTTCGCCACCTGCCGTTCCGTCAGCGGGTTCTTCTTGCCTTCGTACGGATTCGTGCCTTCCTTGAAGACGAACCGCACCGGCGTGCCGACCAGCTTGAAGCGCTTGCGGAAGAAGTTCTCGAGATAGCGGCGGTAGGTGTCGCTCAGCGTGCGCAGCCGCGTGCCATGGGCGACGAACGTCGGCGGATTGCTGCCGGCCGGATGCGCGAAACGGATCTTGGCGACATGCCCGCGCACGGTCGGTGGCGGGTTGGTCTCGTAGGCGATCTCCATCGCCTTCGTCACTTCGCTGGTGCTGAATTCCTTCGTCGCCGAGGCATGCGCGCGATGCACCGCGGCGAACAGCTCGCGCAGGCCCGAGCCGTGCTTGGCGCTGATGCGCACCGCCTCGGCCCACTCGACGAAGCCCAGCTTGCGCGAGAGCAGCGACGCCGCCTGCTCGCGCTGGTAGTCCGTGAGCCCGTCCCACTTGTTGACGGCGATGACCAGCGCGCGGCCGGCATCGAGCGCGTAGCCCAGCACCGTCGCGTCCTGGTCGGTGATGCCTTCGGAGGCATCCAGCATCACCACCGCCACCTGGCACTGCTCGATCGCCGCGAGCGTCTTGAACACCGAGAACTTCTCGACGGCCTCCTCCACGCGCGCGCGGCGGCGCAGGCCGGCGGTGTCGATGAGGCGGTAGCGGCGGCCGTCGCGCTCCATGTCGATGGACACCGAGTCGCGCGTGGTGCCCGGCACGTCGGAGGCGATCATCCGCTCCTCGCCCAGCACGCGGTTCACCAGCGTCGACTTGCCCACGTTCGGGCGCCCGATGAACGCCACGCGGATGCGGCTTGGATCGTCGTCGGGGACAACGGCCGCGCCTTCGTCGGGCAGGCGCGCGTAGACGCGATCGAGCAGCGCGTCGGTGCCGTGGCGGTGCGAGGCCGCCACCGCGATGCGGTCGTCGAGGCCGTAGCGCGCGAATTCGTTGACCGCCTGCTGCGCGTCGATGCCGTCGGTCTTGTTGACGACGAGAATGGTGGGGCGGCCGCTACGGCGCAGCCAGGCGAGGATCTCGTCGTCGAGCGACGACGGGCCTTCGCGGCCGTCGACCACGAACAGAACGACGTCGGCTTCCTCCGCCGCGGCACGCGCCTGGCGCGCGGTGGCGCCGGCCAGGCCCTCGTCCTCGCCCGCGATGCCGCCGGTGTCGACCACGACGAAGGCCGGGCGGCCTTCGGGACGGCAGACGCCGTAATTGCGGTCACGCGTGACGCCGGGCTGGTCGTGGACCAGCGCATCGCGCGTACGCGTGAGCACGTTGAAGAGCGTGGACTTGCCGACGTTGGGGCGGCCGACGAGGGCGACGAGCGGAAGCATGGTGCGACCTCGGATTCCGGAAAACGGACGGGCCGCACGGGTGGCATGCGCCACCGGTGCGGCCCGGCGAAAGACTTACTGGCCGGCGCGGAACGCGGTCAGACCGCCGCCAACGTTCTGCACCAGCACGATTCCATCGGCGACCACCGGCGCGGCGCGCACGGCATCACGGCCAGCGCGGCTGCGGGCGGCGAAGTCGCCGTTGTCCAGCCGCAGCCAGTGCACGTAGCCTTCGAAATCGGCTACGACCGCATACTCGCCCGCGACCGCGGCGCCCGTGACGCCGCGCCGCGCGAGGCCCGGCTGCTGCCAGAGGGCCGCGCCGCTCTGCTTGTCCAGGCCGAAGACACTGCCGTTCGGTTCGGCGACGACCACGCGGTCAGGCCCGATGGCCGGGCGGCCGGCACCGCCGTGTTCGGCGACCCACACGGGCCGGCCGTTCGGGCCGTCGATGGCCGCAGTACGACGCTTGTAGCTGGTCGCGAACAGCGTGCCGCCTTCCAGCACGGGGCTGCCGTCGACGTCCGCCATGCGGTCCAGCTCGGTGCGCCCTTCCGGTTGGCCGACCGGAACATCCCAAAGGGGACGGCCGTCGTCCATGGCCAGCATCGTCAGCGTGCCGTCGTCGTTGCCGACGAAGACCACGCCCGGGCCGAGCGCCGGTGCGTCGTTGCCGCGCACGGTCAGGCTGGGCAGGTCGTGATTCCAGAACCAGCGACGCTCGCCCGTGGCGGCGTCGAACGCGGTGATGCGGCCGTCATTGGAGCGCACGAAGACGCGGCCCTGCCCGATGGCGGGTGCCGCGATGACTTCGTTGCCGACCTTCGCCGTCCACTTCTCGACGCCGCTGGCGGCATCGAGCGCGATCACGTCGCCCTCGAGGCTGCCGACCACGACCAGGCCCTCGCCCACGCCGGGGCCGCCGCTGAGCGGGGCATTGGATTCATAACGCCACGCGACGTTGCCGGTCTGCAGGTCCAGCGCGCGAACGCCGCCGGTGACCGCGGCGGCGTAGACACGCCCGCCATCGACGACCGGACCCTGCCCCAGCCCGAGGCCCTCTTCGCCACCACCGAGCTTTTCGCTCCAGAGCGGCGTCACGGTCAGCGACGGCGTGAACTCGACCAGCGCATTGGGTTCGGTCGGCTTGGCCTCGTCCTTGCCGAACCACCCCCGCACCGTCGAGCAGCCCGTCACGACACCGGCGATCGCCACCAGCAGGGCCGCCTTCGAGAGCACGCCTGCCGCACTACGCGGCGATGGGACGGAACGGGAGAACGGATGATTCATCAGGCGGACCTCACGGAGTCGTCGGCGCGGCGGGCACACCGCCCACCTGGGTGTATTTCAATTCGATCAGGCTGCGCTGCGGCGAGCCGACGCCAGCCTTGGCCAGCGCCTTGCGATAGGCCTCCCGGGCATCGTCGCGCCGCCCCTGTGCGACCCGCGCATCACCGCGGAGTTCCTCGGCGGCGGCCGAATCGCCCTTCACGGTGGCCAGCGCCTGGTCGGCCTTGCCGCCGTCGAGCAGGAGGCGCGCGATGCGCAGCTCCATGGTTTCGCGAAGCGGGCCCTGCGCCGGCAGCGCGCCGCGCAGTGTCGCGATCGCGGCGTCGCGCTGGCCGGCATCGGCCTGTGCGCGCGCAAGGGTGAGCGAGGCCAGCGTGCGATAGGTGCCCTGCGGCAGTGCGGCGACGTCGGGGGCCGCAGCCGCGCCGCGCGCTTCCACCGCCTGCACGGCCTTCTGGAAGGCATCGGCTGCGCGCGCGTTCTCCTCGACCTGCTGCTGCTGCCACCAGCGCCAGCCGTAGACGGCCGCGAGGCCCAGCAGGACGCCGCCGACCAGGCCGGCACCGTTGCGACGCAGCCATTCCTGGACGCGTCGGCTCTGTTCGTGTTCGTCGAGAAGATCGTCGATCGCCATGCTGTCTCGTCCCGTCGTCGACGGGAACCGCTGGAGGGATGGACCCCGCGGGCGCCGGCCGTGAACCCGACCGACAGAGGCGGACGTCAGGGCCCTGCAGGCGCGATCGGTGCGAGGGAGCCGTCAGAGGATAGCGTAAAGCGGGCGACGTTCGCTTGGCTGTAAGGCGCGAGGTCGACGGTCGCGCCGTCCCGCATCACCCGGACCGCGGCGGCATTGCCGAGCACGACACGCGAAGCGTCGAGCGCACGAAGGTCACGGCGCTCGCCTGAGCGCACGAGGCCGCGTTCGATCACGCCGCCCTTGTCGTCGAACAGTTGCAGCCAGCTTTCGCCGGTGAATTCGAGCGTCGTCGCCGGGGCCGCAGCCTCCTGCGCGGGCAGCGATGCGATGGAGGCCACCATGGGGCGCTGCTGCGCGACGGCATTGGCCGGTTCAGCGGTTCCAACGGCCGGGAGGTCCAGGGGCGCGACGGCCGGGCCGTTGGCATCGAAATGCCCACGCGTCGCCAGCCACACGGGCACTACCAGCGCGACGGTAAGAACGATGTAGACCGCGCGCCGGCCCAGGTTCTCGGCGACGTGCCGGTACCGCGGCACGTGCGAGTGGCTGACGAGGCTGGGAATCTGCGACGTCGTGAACGGGCTCGGCAGCGCCTGGTCGTCGAGCGTCATGCCGAGCACGCGTGCATAGCTGCGTACCTGCCCGCGCACGAACACCGGCGCACCGAGCGCCGACCAGTCGCCCGATTCAAGCGTCTCCAGCACCCGGACCGGCATCCGCGAGCGCGCGGACACATCGCCCAGGCTGTAGCCGGCGGCTTCGCGTGCCTTCTTCAGGCGCTCGCCGATGGCAGAATCGGCTGCTTGCGGATCGGTCATTGGTTCCCGCCCTCTGGGGCGGAGCTGGAGCCCCGGGGGAACTCCGCCCTCATTCTGTGAACGTAGCGTGCAGCCGCGGCAGTGTCGCCGAGTTTTTCTTCGATCTGTGACGCAAGCAGCAATGACTCGGCGTCGGCGGGGGCGGCCGCGAGGCGACGTTCGATGAAGGCGCGGGCCTCGAACGCCCGGTCGCGACCGAACTCGAGTTCCGCCAGGGCTTCAAGGGCGACCGGATTGGTCGGCGCGACCTCGATCGCCTTACGCAGCAGTTCCGCGGCACGCCCGACGTCCCCCGCCTCCAGCGCGCACGCACCCGCGTTGGCGAGGGCGGCATCGGGCGTGGCATACCCGGGTGCGGCGACTGCCCGCTCGAACCAGCCAACCGATTCCGCGGCGCGGCCGTTCGTGCAGAGCCATGCGCCGTAGTTGTTGAGCATCGCGCCGTGCGTAGGCGCGAGTTGCGCGGCGCGCCGATGGTGCACGCCGGCGTCGCGCGCCCGGCCCAGCGCGTCGAGGCTGAGGGCAGCGAGAGTGTGCGCTTCCGCGACACTGCCGTCCGCACGGATCGCCCGCTGCGCCGCATCGAGCGCGCCTTTCGCATCTCCGGCACGCAGCCGCGACTGTGCAGCCTGCACCAGCGTCATCGCCCCCGCACGCGGGCCGCCATGGTTACGGATCTCGACTTCGGGCGTCGTGCGGCGGAAGTCACCGCGGGACGTGTCCGGCCGAAGCAGGGTGACGCGGCTGCAGGCCGCGAGTGACGCCAGAACGACTGCAAGACAGCAAAGAACCGATAGAGGACGGTACTCAGGCCGCATCGTCGATGCCCTGCTGCGCAAGGCCGCGACGGAATTCCGCGTTACGCCGCGTGCGGTCCATCACCTGCCCCTTGAGCTGGCCACAGGCGGCGTCGATGTCGTCGCCACGGGTCCGGCGCACCGGCGCGATCATCCCGGCCTCATTGAGCAGCTTCTGGAAGGCGCGGATGGCCTGGTCCGTCGGGCGTTCGAAGCGCGTGCCGGGGAACGGATTGAACGGGATCAGGTTGATCTTCGCAGCGCCCTTCATCTGGACGGAGCGGTCGAACGCCCTGAGCAGACGCACGAGCTCGCGCGCGTGGTGCGGCTGGTCGTTGACGCCCTTCATCAGCGTGTATTCGAACGTCACCGAGGTGCCGGGCTTGCGCAACGCATAGCGAACGCAGGACTCCATCAGCTGTTCGATCGGGTATTTCCTGTTGAGCGGCACCAGCTCGCTGCGCAGCTCGTCGTTCGGTGCATGCAGGGACACCGCGAGCGACACGTCGCTCAGCTCGCCCAGCTTGTCGATCTGCGGGACCATGCCCGCGGTCGAGAGCGTGACCCGCTTGTTGGCGAGGCCGTAGCCCAGGTCGTCGCGCATGATGGACATGGCGCGCACGACGTTGTCGAAATTCGCCAGCGGCTCGCCCATGCCCATCATCACGACGTTCGTGAGCTTGCGCTGCTGGTGCGGCACATTGCCGAGGTGTCGCGCCGCCACCCAGACCTGGCCGATGATCTCGGCGGTCGACAGGTTGCGGTTGAAACCCTGCGTGGCCGTCGAGCAGAACTGGCAGTTGAGCGCACAGCCCACCTGCGAGGACACGCACAGCGTGCCGCGGCCCTTGTCGGGGATGTAGACCGTCTCGATGGCGTTCTTCGGGTCCATGCCGAGCAGCCACTTGTGCGTGCCGTCCTCGGAGGCCTTGTCGAACACCACCGACGGCGCATGTACGTGGGCATGCTGCTCGAGCTTGGCGCGCAGCGCCTTGCCGAGATCGGTCATCTGGTCGAAATCGGTGACGTAGCGGTGGTGGATCCACTTCATCACCTGGTGCGCGCGGTAGCGCTTCTCGCCGAGCACCTGCTCGAAGAAGTCTTCCAGCTGCACGCGCTCGAGGTCGAAGAGGTTGGTCCTCTTCGCCTCGGGCCTGGAGATGACGGGCACGTCCAAGCGCACGGCGGCATCCGTCGCCACGGCGGGTGCCGTGTCGATCAGCCTGGCGTCGATGTCGCGGGACGTGCTCATCACTTCTCTCTTATCGCGCGTAGACGTCGGTCTGCGGGAAGAAGTACGCGATCTCGATCGCGGCGTTCTCCTGGCTGTCCGAGCCGTGCACGGCATTGGCGTCGATGGAATCGGCGAAGTCGGCGCGGATCGTGCCCTTCTCCGCATCCTTCGGGTTGGTGGCGCCCATCAGCTCGCGGTTCTTCGCGACGGCGTTCTCGCCTTCCAGCACCTGGATCATCACCGGGCCGGACGCCATGAACTCGACCAGCGCGTTGAAGAACGGACGCTCGCGGTGCACGGCGTAGAAGCCTTCGGCCTCCTGGCGCGACAGCTGCTTCATCTTCGCGGCGACGACCTTCAGACCGGCCTGCTCGAAACGGGCATAGATCTGGCCGATCACGTTCTTGGCGACCGCGTCGGGCTTGATGATGGAAATCGTGCGCTCCAGCGCCATGGGACTGCTCTCCGAGGTTGGCGGGCGCCGGATGCGTCTCAGCGCCCAAGATAACAAGAAAAACCCGCGTAGCGACGCGGGTTTAGCCGAACTGGCAGCGGTGGATTCTACGCGTTCAGCGGGGCGCGTTGAAAGCGGCCGCAACGCCGGTGCTTCCGGACGAGCGGCCCATTGACCCCCGTACGGTCGGCGCCTACTATCAAACAAGCGTTTGATTGGGTGACCGATGTCCTCTCCTGCCCCCTTCTCCACCAAGGACCGCATTCTCGGCGCAGCCGAGGAGCTATTCGCCCAGTACGGCTTCTCCGGAACGTCGCTGCGTCAGGTCACGAGCCGGGCCGACGTCAACATCGCCGCCGTGAATTACCACTTCGGCAGCAAGGAGAACCTCGTCAACGAGGTGTTCCGGCGTCGCATGGACGAGATGAGCGCGCAGCGGCTGACGGCGCTGAAATCGGCCATCGAAACCCGGCCCGGCGAGCTCGAGCCCATCCTCGCGGCGTTCGTCGAGCCGGCCCTCGCGATGGCGCAGGATCGCCATGGCGGCGCCTCGTTCGTGCGCGTCATCGCCCGCGCCTATGCGGAGAAGAACGACGCGCTGCGCAAGTTCCTCTCCGACCACTACGGCCACGTGCTGCGCGACTTCGCCAAGGCGATCGGCGCGGTCGTACCGGGGCTTAGCAAGGAAACGCTGTACTGGCGCCTGGATTTCCTGTCGGGCGCGCTGACCTATGCGATGTCCGACTTCGGCCTGATCAAGCGGCCGACCGGCGCATCCGAACCCGCCCACCGGGCCCGCGCCGCGCGCGAGCTCATCCGTTTCGCCGCCGCGGGCATCCAGTGCCCGACGACGGATCCTGCCTGACCAACCGGGACCGATAACGACATGTCGAAGAAACTGCTCGTCCGCCGCGCCGCCGTGCTGGGCGCCGGCGTCATGGGGGCGCAGATCGCCGCCCACCTGACCAACGCCGGCGTCGATACCGTGCTGTTCGACCTCCCGGCGAAGGAGGGCGACCCCAACGGCGTGGTGACGAAGGCTATCGCGAACCTCGCGAAGCTCTCCCCCGCTCCGCTCGCCGACAAGGCGCTGGCCGAGCGCATCACCCCGGCCAACTACGAGACGGGGCTCGAGCTGCTCCGCGACTGCGACCTCGTGATCGAGGCCATTGCCGAGCGCATGGACTGGAAGCAGGACCTCTACCGCAAGATCGCCCCGTTCGTGCCGGCGCACGCGGTGCTGGCGAGCAACACGTCCGGCCTCGGCATCAATGCATTGGCCGATGTGCTGCCCGAAGAGATGCGCCACCGCTTCCTCGGCGTGCACTTCTTCAACCCGCCGCGCTACATGCACCTGGCCGAGCTGATCCCGGCGAAGACCACCGACGCCGGCGTGCTCGAAGGCCTCGAGACGTTCCTGACCAGCACGCTCGGCAAGGGCGTGGTGATCGCCAAGGACACGCCGAACTTCATCGGCAACCGTATCGGCGTGTTTTCGATGCTGGCGGCGATGCATCACACCGAGCGCCTCGGCCTGGGCTTCGACACGGTCGATTCGCTGACCGGCCCGGCGATCGGCCGCCCGAAATCGGCGACGTATCGCACTGCGGATGTGGTCGGGCTGGATACGATGGCGCACGTCATCAAGACGATGGCCGACACGCTGCCGGAGGACCCGTGGCATTCGTACTTCAAGCCACCGGTGTGGCTGACGGGCCTCGTCGAGAAGGGCGCGCTGGGCCAGAAGAGCGGCGCGGGCTTCTACACCAAGCGCGGCAAGGACATCCTCGTGCTCGACGTGCAGTCGCGCGACTACCGGCCGACGGCGGGCGAGCTCGATGCCGATGTCGCCGCCATCCTGAAGGAGCGCGATCCAGCGAAGAAGTTCGCCGCGCTGCGCGCCAGCGAGCATCCGCAGGCGCAGTTCCTGTGGTCGGTGTTCCGCGACACGTTCCACTACAGCGCCTTCCATCTGAAGGACATCGCCGACACTGCGCGCGACGTCGACTTCGCGATGCGATGGGGCTACGGCTGGTCGCAGGGCCCGTTCGAGACGTGGCAGGCCGCCGGTTGGCAGCAGGTGGCGCAGTGGATCGCCGACGACATCGCGGCGGGCAAGGCGATGGCGAATGCGGCCATGCCGGGATGGGTCGATGGACGCGAGGGCGTGCACGAGGCCGGCGGCAGCTTCAGCCCGGCGCGGAATGCTGCGGTCGCGCGCTCGTCGAACCCCGTCTATGCGCGCCAGCGCTTTCCCGATCCGCTGGTGGGCGAGAAGTTCGCCACGGGCAGGACGCTGTTCGAGAACGATGGCGTTCGTCTCTGGGCCGATGAGGACGACATCGCCGTCGTCAGCTTCAAGACGAAGATGCACACGGTGTCGGACCACGTGCTCGACGGCCTGCAGGAAGCGATCGGCATCGCCGAGCGCGACTTCGGCGGGCTGGTGATCTGGCAGCCGAAGGAGCCCTTCTCTGCCGGTGCCGACCTCGCCGGTGCGCTCGGCCTGCTGCAGGCGGGCAACGTCTCCGGCTTCGAGGCGATGGTCGAGAACTTCCAGCGCACCAGCCAGCGCATCAAGTATGCGCTGGTGCCGGTGGTCGCAGCCGTTCGCGGCCTCGCGCTCGGCGGCGGCTGCGAGTTCCAGATGCACGCTGCGCGCACGGTCTTCGGGCTCGAGAGCTACGTCGGCCTCGTCGAGGCGGGCGTCGGCCTGCTGCCGGCGGGCGGTGGTCTCAAGGAGTTCGCCGTGCGTGCGTCGCAGGCCGCGGGCCCGGGCGGCGATGTGTTCG
>CAZNRZ010000056.1:0-1233 GCA_964575535.1 uncultured Lysobacter sp.
TGTCCAGGTAGTACTCGGCCGGCATGTCGAGCACGGCGTTGTATTCGTCGTAGAAGCGGCGATGCGAATCGGCGTCCTCGAGGTCGCCCTGCACGAGGTGCTGGTAGAAATCCCAGTGCGATTCGAAGTGGCGTTCGGGGTTCATGGCGACGAAGCCCATGTGCTGCAGGAAGCCGGGATACACGCGCCGGCCCGCGCCCGGATACGGCGGCGGAACGGGATGGATCAGCTGGCTCTCGAACCACCACATCGGCTTGTGCGTGGCGAGGTCGTTGACCTGCGTGGGGTTCTGCCGCGTGTCGATGGGCCCGCCCATCATCACCAGCGAGCGCGGCGTGGCCTCGCCGCGCGCGGCCATCAGCGACACCGCCGCGAGCACCGGCACCGTCGGCTGGCAGACGCTGATCACGTGCAGCTTCTCGGCGCCGATGTGGCGGATGAATTCCTCGACGTAGGCGATGTAGTCGTCGAGATGGAACGGCCCTTCGCTGGCCGGCACCATCCGCGCGTCGACCCAGTCGGTGATGTAGACCTTGTGGTCGCGCATCAGCGTGCGCACGGTGTCGCGCAGCAGCGTGGCGTGGTGGCCGGAGAGCGGCGCGACGACCAGCACCGGCGGATCGTCGCGGAAGTTGTCGATGGCCTCGGCCTGGTCGGCGAAGCGCTTGAAGCGCAGCAGCCGGCAGAACGGCTTGTGCAGCTCGACGCGCTCGACCACGGGATAGGCGACGCCGTCGATGTCCAGCGAGTGGATGCCGAACTCGGGCTTCTCGTAGTCCTTGCCGACCCGGTAGAACAGCTCGTAGCCGGCCGACACGCGCTGCGCGCCCGGCAGCGACGACAGCCAGCTGCCCTGCGCGCTGAAGGCCTTGCTCATCGCATCGGCCCAGTAGGTGGTCGGCGCGAGCCAGGCGCGGCCGAGTTCGTGCATCTGATAGAGCATCGGCATCCCCTTGTTGCGACGCAGCATACTCCCGGTGTTCCACGCCGGACCGTGAAACGCGTCAGGCTTGTTCAGCGGGCTGTTTCGAGTGTCGACGCCATGTCTGCGAGCGCCGGGCCGAGATGGAGGTGCGAGCCCAGCGCGACGAAGCCCGCGCCGGCGAAGCGCTCGCGGTAGAAGCGGCCGGGGCGGCGACGGAAGCCGGCGGTGTCCCCATCGACGCCGTCCTCGCGGGTGAAGGTCTCGAGGAAGGCGATGCCGCCGCAGAGTTCGGCGAGCCCCGGCAGGCC
>CAZNRZ010000056.1:1333-11060 GCA_964575535.1 uncultured Lysobacter sp.
TGCAGACCAGCAGGTCGGCGGGCGGGCAGGGGCGCAGCTGCGCGAAGTCGCCGAAGGCCGCGCGATGCAGGCCGCGGCGCGCGCCGAAACGCGCGACCGCGTACTCGCTGCTGTCGAAGCCGAGGTAGATGGCCTTCGGCCGCAGCTTCGCCAGCACCGGCTGCCACGCGCCTTCGCCGCAGCCCACATCGAGCACGCTGCGGATGGGCCGTTCGAGCCAGTACTCGGCCGTCGCCACGGCGAGCGCGACCTTGCGCGCCAGTCGCGCGCGTCCGCCGATCGCTTCGTTCCGCAGCGCGGGATCCCGGTACCAGCGTTCGAAGTAGTCGCGGTCGTACTGCTTGGTCATCGGATCGGGGCTCGTGGCGGGCGTGGCATGCTAGCGCGCCCACCGAACGCGGATCCCGCATGGCCTATCTCTGGACCAAGACCTTCCACCTCGTCTTCGTGATCGCGTGGATGGCCGCGGTGTTCTACCTGCCGCGCATCCTCGTCAACATCGCCGAGGCAGGCGACAACGCGGCCGTGCGTGATCGCCTGGTGCTGATGGGCCGCCGGCTCTACCGCTTCGGGCACGTGGTGTTCGGCGTGGCGGTCGTGCTGGGCGCGGTGCTGTCGTTCCGCTTCGGCATGATCGGCGGCTGGCTGCACGCCAAGCTGGCGCTGGTGGCGGTGATCTTCGCGCTGTCGATCGTGACCGGGCGCTGGCTCAAGCGCGCGGCGACAGGCGGGGCTCTGCCGTCCGGCCGCATGCTGCGGTGGTTCAACGAGATCCCGGTGCTGTTGCTGGTGGGGATCGTGTATCTGGTGCTGGCCAAGCCGTTCTGATTCGCGTTCGCCGGGTGCACGCGCGTCGCCGCGGGCGCGATGCGATCGCAGGCGGCGCGGCGCGATCGTCCGATCGAAGACCGCATACATGAAGGGATCCGTCACGCGAAGGCGCGACGGATCCCTTTTTCATTCCAGCGAAGCAAAGCGCGCCGCAGCCGCGCCTTTCTCAACGCACCGGCAGCTTCGGCAGCTCCACCGGCACGCCACTGGCATCGCAGCCGCCGGTGCGGCAGACGGCTTCCCGCAGCCGCGGCGTCGCCTGCAGCATCAGGTGGAAGATCGCGTTCTGTTCCAGGCTGCCGCGCACGGCCTCGCTGCCCGGGCCGCGCGCCCAGATGCCCACGTCCTCGCCGCCGTGCGACTCGTTGGCCAGCGGGAAGATCGCCTCCTGCAGGTAGTCCGGCGCCTCGGTGTCGACATCGGTGAGGTTCGGGCGCCCGCTGGCCGGCTGCACGCCGCCATTGAGATGCGGATGGCGCTTGGGGCCTTCGGGCTGCTGGTCGGTCGCGCCGGCATAGCCGGGGCCATTGGCGTAGTTGAGCGTGGTGTAGGGCAGGCCCAGGCCGTCCTTCGCGTAACCGGTCGCGCCGAAGCCCTCGCCACTGCTGCCGCGCGCCTTGCCCAGGATCGGGTTGCCGCGCACCGGGTAGCCGGAGAAGCTCAGCGTGTGCGCGTGGTCGGCGGTGACGAGGATCAGCGTGTCGTCGGCCGAGGTCGCCTCGGCGGCGGCCTGCACCGCGTCGCTGAGCGCGATGGCGTCGGTGAGCGCGCGGTAGGCGTTGCCCTCGTGGTGGGCATGGTCGATGCGCCCGCCTTCCACCAGCAGCACGTAGCCGTTCGCGCCGCGCGAGAGGCGGGCGATCGCCGCACGCGTCATCGCGGCCAGGTCCGGTTCGCCGGCGCTGTCCTGCGCGCGGTCGTGCTCGTAGCGCATGTGGCCGGGCTCGAACAGCGCGAGCAGCGGCGCGTCCGGCGGCGCGGCCTGGAACTGCAGCGCGTTCCAGGCGTAGTGGCCGGCCGGATGCTTCTGCTTCCAGGCGGCGACGAGGTCGCGCCCGTCCAGGCGCAGCCCGCGCTTGTCGCCGTATTCGGGGTCTTCCTGCGTGGCCGGCATGAAGTTGGCGCGGCCGCCGCCCATCAGCACTTTCAGGCCGGCGGCCTGCGGCGATTCGACCAGCTGGCGGGCGATGTCCACGCAGCCGGCCTCGTGCGCGGCCGGCGGCATCGCGGCGTCGTTCTCCCAGTTGCGGTCGGGCGAATGGGTGATGGCCGCGGCCGGCGTGGCATGGGTGACGCGCGTGGTGGTGACGATGCCCGCGTCGAGCCCGTGCGCCACGGCCAGCTGCCAGAGTGTGGTCATCGGCGAGGCCAGTGCCTGCGTGCAGTTGCCGAAGGCCACGTCGGGGCCGACCGAGATCACGCCCGCGCGCGTCTTCACGCCAGTCGCCATCGCGCTCATGGTGCCGGCCGAGTCCGGCGTCTGGGTGTCGGTGTTGTAGGTCTTGCTGAGCGCGGTCTGCGGGAAGCGCTCCCAGGACAGGCGGTTCTCCTCGCCCGGCCGGCCGGCGCGCTGGCCCTGCAGGATGCGCGCGGCGGCGACGGTGGTCAGGCTCATGCCATCGCCCACGAACAGGATCACGTTCTTCGCCCGCCCGCCCATTGCGCCGCGCGCAGCAGCCTGCGCGGCGCCGTCGCGGAACCACCATGCGGCGGTCTCGCCGGCCGGGTGTTCGACCGTGGGCACGTCCACGGCGATTGCGTGGGTCGCCGGCGACGGCGCGGTGGTCGCGCAGCCGGCAACGAGCGCGGCGAGCACGGCGCAGGCGAGGGCGGGACGGAGCGGGGCGGGTCGGTGCATGGCGGGTCGCGGCAGCGGATGCGGTGGTCGATTATGCCGGCCCCGGATGACGATCCGCCGCGCGGTTGCACCGGTGGCACGCTGGGATGCCGGCGACGGTGTCGCAGCCTTGCGCCCCGCGCGCGTATCGTGCGCGACGGACTCGACGAGAACTCCCATGGCCCTGGTACACGGCTGGCTGCGGATCCCCTTTTGGCAACGCGTGCTCGCCGGCTTCGTGCTCGGCGCTCTCGCCGGCTGGGCGCTGGGCCCTGAAGCCGAAGCCTGGTTCGGCCCGCTGGGCACGCTCTACGTCAACCTCATCAAGATGATCGCGGTGCCGCTGGTGTTCTTCGCGGTGATGAACGCGGTGGCCTCGCTGCACGGGCAGAAATCCGTGGCCGCGCTGGGCGGGCGCACCTTCGCCTGGTTCGCTGCCACCGCCACGCTCGCCGTGCTGGTCGGGCTCGGGATCGGCTGGCTGCTGCAGCCGGGCGCGGGCGTCACCGGCCTGCAGGCCGATCCGGCCTACACGCCGCGGACGCTGCCGCGCATCGTCGACGTGCTGCTCAACATCGTGCCCTCCAATCCGTTCCAGGCGCTCGCGGGCGTGGCCATCGGCAAGGACGCGTCCGGCGCGAACGCGGTGGTGCCGGGCAGCAGCACGGTGCTGCAGGTGATCTTCTTCGCCGGGCTGGTCGGCTTCGCGCTGGTGAAGCTGGGCGAGCGCACGACCGGCCTGCGCAAGCTGGTCGGCGAAGCCAGCGACACCATGATCCAGGTCACCCGCTTCGTGCTGGAGATGACCCCGATCGGCACCTTCGGGCTGATCGCCGGGCTGGTCGGCGCCTACGGCTTCGAGAAGCTGCTGCCGCTGGGCAACTTCGTGTTCGCGCTTTATCTCGCCTGCGCGCTGCAGATCGTTGTGGTCTACGGCGGCCTGCTGCTGGCGCACGGCCTGAATCCGCTGAAGTTCTTCAAGGGCGCGGCGCCCGGCATGCAGGTCGCCTTCGTCAGTTCGTCGAGCTTCGCCGCGCTGCCCGCGGCGATCCGTTCGGTCACCCACAACCTCGGCGTGGACCGCGACTACGCCGCCTTCGCGGTGCCGCTGGGCGCCAGCATCAAGATGGACGGCTGCGGCGCGATCTATCCGGCGCTGACGGCGATGTTCGTCGCCCAGTACTTCGGGCTCGACCTCGCGCCGACCCAGTACCTGATCATCCTCATCGCCTCGGTGCTGGGCAGCTTCGGCACCGCCGGCGTGCCGGGCACCGCGATCGTGATGGTCACGCTGGTGCTGCACGCGGCCGGGCTGCCGCTGGAGGGCATCGGCTACCTGGTCGCCATCGACCGCGTGCTCGACATGATGCGCACGATGACGAATGTCACCGGGCAGATGCTGGTGCCGGTGCTGGTCGCGCGCGAGACCGGGCTGCTGGATACCGCGGTGTACGACGCAGGGCTCACCAAGGTCGGCGTGACGCCGGAGCCGGAGCCGCGCTGATGGCCGAGCGCGAACTCAGCCTGCGATTCCTCGCCGAGCCCGGCGACGTCAACTACGGCGGCAAGGTGCACGGCGGCGCGGTGATGAAATGGATCGACCAGGCCGGCTACGCCGCGGCGGTCGGCTGGAGCGGGCAGTACTGCGTGACCGTGGCGGTCGGCGGCATCCGCTTCCTCGCGCCCATCCGCATCTCAGATCTCGTCACCCTGCGCGCCAAGCTCGTGCATACCGGCAGCACCAGCATGCATTTCGCCGTCGAGGTGCGCGCCCGCGACCCCAAGGGCGGAGCGGAGGCCGACCGGCTGTGCACGCACTGCGTCATCGTCTTCGTCGCGCTCGATGCGCCGGAGGGCACGCCGGTGCCGGTTCCCGCCTGGACACCGACCACGGACGAGGACCGCCGCCTCGCCGCCTATGCGCGCGACGTCATGGCGCTGGGCCGCGGCATCGAATCGCTGCTCGACACCACCCGGGCGCCGGAGGCCTGAAACGCGGAAGGCCGCCCGGAGGCGGCCTTCGTCGACGCGACGCGGCGCGGGTCAGATGCCGGCGACGCGGCGGCCCTGCAGGAACTTCGCGCCCCAGTAGCCGGTTTCCAGCGTGGAGACGGTGACGTCGCGGCCGGTGCGCGGCGCGTGCACGAACTTGCCGTCGCCGACGTAGATGCCCACGTGGTCCACCGTGCTGCCCTTGCCGAAGAACACCAGGTCGCCCTTGGTCAGCTGGGTCTTGCTGGCGACCAGCTCGCCGGTCTTGGCCATGTCGCGCGAGACGCGCGGCAGCTCGATGCCCAGCGCATTGCGGAAGACGTAGCCGACCAGGCCGGAGCAGTCGAAGCCGCCTTCCGGCGAGGTGCCGCCCCAGCGATAGGGCGTGCCCAGCAGCGCCAGGGCGCGCGAGAGCACGGACTGCACGCGGCCCGGGGCCGGCTCGTCCGCCCGCGCGGCGCCGGTGCCGACGAGGCGGTTGATGTCCGTCGCGAGCATGAAGGCGCGGTCGGACATGGTCATGGATTCGGGGGACACCGGGCGGGCATCGGCCGCCGCCACGGTCGCCGTTGCCGTCGCCGGGGCCTGCTGGGCGAGCGCGGGCAGCGCTGCCAGGGCCAGGACGCCCGCCAGGAGCCAGCGCGTCGCGGTGAAGGAACGGTTGGAATTGTTTCCGGTCATCACCGGGGCCTCACGATTTCGTCACGGGGCCATCATGCCGCCCGGACGGAGCCGTTTGGTTAGCAACTCGTTATATGGCCGTTAATGAATGAGGCACCGGTCGCAGAAACGCGGTCAGGGAAGTGACAGCGGCTATTGCAGCAGCCGCCGGCCTTCGCGGAAGTGCTCGCGCCAGTACGGCCCGTCGATGCGGTCGAGCCGGACGGTGCCGCCCGTGCTCGGGGCGTGCACGAAACGGCCTTCGCCGACATAGATCCCGACATGGTTGACGGTGCCTGCGGGACCGAAGACCACCAGGTCGCCCGCGGCGATCTGCGGGGCAGTCAGGCCGTCGCCGAGCCGGGCAAGGTCGGTGGTACGGCGCGGCAGGGCGCGGTCGAGCATGTCGCGGTAGACGTAGGCCACCAGCCCGCTGCAGTCGAAACCGGTTTCCGGCGTGTTGCCGCCGTAGCGGTAGGGCGTGCCGACCAGCGAAAGCGCGCGCATCAGCACGGCATTGGCCGACCCGGGGTCCGCGGGCGCCACCGCGGGCCACGCGGCGGGGAGCGCTGCCCGCGCCGCCGCCGGGCGGATGGTCTTCGCGCGTCCGCCGCAGGCCACCAGCAGCATGGCGCACGCGAGCAACCCCACGAGCCGCCAGGCCGTGGCTGGCGTGGCCCATGCCTTGTCCGGATAATGCGTGTTCCCCATCGGCCGGTACTCTGACGCCTGCTTCACGGCGCATCAACACCGCCCGTCCAGCCCGACCGGGCGCATCCCTCCGCCCCCGGCGGCTAAGAGACACCTATCCAATGAATATCGACAAGAACAGCGTCGTCCGCTTCCACTACACCGTGTCCGAGCAGGGCCAGGAGTCGATGGAGACCTCCGAGGGCCGCGAGCCGCTGGCCATCCTGGTCGGCCACGGCAACATCATCCCGGGCCTCGAGGAGGCGATGATGGGCAAGGCGGCCGGAGAGAAGTTCGAGGTCGACGTAGCCGCCGCGCAGGCCTATGGCGAGCGCCGCGACGGCCTGACCCAGCGCGTGCCCAAGAAGCACTTCGAGGGCCAGCCGCTGCAGCCGGGCATGCAGGTCGTGCTCAACACCAATTTCGGCCCACGCGCGGTGACCATCCAGAAGGTGGGCATGACGGTGGTCGACGTCGACCTCAACCACCCCATGGCCGGCAAGGACCTGCACTTCGCCATCGAGATCGTCGAAGTGCGCGAGGCCAGCGCCGAGGAGCTGGAGCACGGCCATGTGCACGGCGAGGGTGGCCACCACCACTGAGCCGGTTCCGCCGGTGACGCCCGACGGCCCGCTTCGGCGGGCCGTTCGCGTTTGCGGGCAGTGGACACGGGCGCATGACTTCGGAGCCATAGGCATTCCGGCGCGCAGGCGGCATGCTGCCGCGGTCTTTCGGGGAGGAAAGCCGTGAACGCACCGACGCTGCTGCACCCGGTCGCCGCCGGCGAGCGCATCCAGGCCATGGACGTGCTGCGCGGCTTCGCGCTGCTGGGCATCCTGCTGATGAACGTCGAGGCCATCGCCGGGCCGCTGTTCGGGGGCATGACCGGCACCGACCTGTCGCTTACGGGCGCCGACCGCACGGTCGATGCGCTGACCTACATATTCGTGCAGGGCAAGTTCTACACGCTGTTCTCGCTGCTGTTCGGCATGGGCTTCGCGGTGATGATGGAACGCGCCGCGCGCGCCGGCCGGCCGTTCGCCGGCGTCTATCTGCGCCGCACGGCCGGCCTGCTCGCGTTCGGCCTGGTGCACGCGATCCTGATCTGGGCCGGCGACGTGCTGGTGGCCTATGCGCTGATGTCGCTCCCCTTGCTGTTGCTGTTCCGCACCGCGACCCCGCGCTGGCTGCCGTGGTGGGCGGTGATCGTCTACCTGGTGCCGGTCGGGCTGATGCTGCTGCTCGGGGCGCTGGGTTCGCTCATGCAGCTCGAGCCCACCGCTGCGGCGCACATGCGCACGGCGCTGGACCAGCAGGCGGCGGAAACGCTGGCGAGCATCGAGGCGCAGCGCCAGGCCTATGGCGACGGCGGCTACGGCGCCGCCACGCTGCAGCGGCTGCGCGACACCGGCACCATGTTCCTCAGCCTGCTGTTCTTCGGCTGGCACGTGCTCGGCATGTTCGTGCTCGGCAGCTGGTTCGTGCGCAGCGGCGCGATCGCGCGGCCGGCGGAGTTCGCCGGGCTCTACGCGAAGCTGCGCTGGGTCGCGCTGCCCGTGGGCCTGGTGCTGATGTTGGCCTCGTGGTGGCTGGAGCCGGAGATGGCGCACGACCGCATGGACCTGCGCATGTCCACCGCCTTCGGCCTGCACGCCGTCGCCAGCCTGCTGATGTGCCTGGGCTATGTCGGCTGGATCATGGCCGCGCTGCAGACGCGTCGCGGCGAACGCCTGCTGGGCTGGCTCGCGCCGGCCGGGCGCATGGCGCTGACCAACTACCTGATGCAGTCGCTGGTCTGCACGCTGGTGTTCTACGGCTACGGGCTCGACCAGTTCGAGCGCATGCCGCGCGCCTGGCAGCCGCTGTTCGCCGTCGCGCTGTTCGCGCTGCAGGTGCTGCTGAGCCGCTGGTGGCTGTCGCGCCACTCCCATGGCCCGATGGAGCGCCTGTGGCGCGCCTGGACCTATCGCGGCCAGCCGCGCACGCCCGCGGCCGCGACGGGCGCAGCGTGACCGGTCAACCCGTTTGCGCGCGGCGCCCGCGGCGGGACAATGCGCGACCGCGGCCATGCGCCGCAGCCTTCCGTTCCGGTAGTCGACATCGATGACAGCGACCCATAGCGACGTGCTCGTGGCCGGCGGCGGCGTCATCGGCCTGTCGGTCGCGCTCGCACTGGCCGAGGCCGGCCGCAGCGTGCGCCTGGTCGAGGCCGGTCGCGTCGGCGGCGGCAGCTCGCACGGCAACTGCGGCACGCTGACGCCCAGCCATGCCGCGCCGCTGTCCGCGCCCGGCGTGCCGCTCAAGGCCCTGCGCTGGATGCTCACCCCCGACGCGCCGTTGTACGTGCGCCCGCGCATCGACCCCACGCTGTGGAGCTGGCTGCTGCGCTTCGCCGCCCGCGCCAATGCGCGCGACTGGCACGCCAGCGCGCTGGCGAAGGGCGCGCTGCTGAGCGATTCGCTGGCGCGCATGAAGGATTGGATCGCGCGCCACGGCATCGACGCCGAGTTCGCCGAGACCGGCCTGGACTACGTCTACCGCGACCCCGCCGCCTTCGCGCACGGCCAGCGCGAGATGCCGCTGCTGCGCGAGCTGGGCATTGCAGTGGAGGCCATCGACGGCGCCGTCTACCAGGCCCAGGAGCCGGCGCTGAAGGCGGGCGTGGCCGGCGCGCTGCATTTCGCCGGCGACGCGATGCTGCGGCCGGATCGTTACGTCGCCGAGCTCGCGCGCGTGGCGGCGTCGCGTGGCGTCGCGCTCGAGGCGGACTGCGCCATGCGCGGCCTGCGGCGCGAGCGCGATGGCTGGTCCGTCGATACGCCGCGCGGCGCGTTCACCGCGTCCGACGTGGTGCTCGCCACCGGCGCCTGGGCGCATCGCGAGGCCGTGGCCCTCGGCATGCCGTGGTTGCGTCGTGCGCTGCAACCCGGCAAGGGCTACTCGATCACCTACGACGCGCCGGAGCGCGCGCCGCGCCGGCCGCTGGTGCTGCGCGAACGCCAGGTCTGCGTGACCGCCTGGGGCAGCGGCTTCCGCCTGGGCAGCACCATGGAATTCTCCGGCTTCGACGAGAGCCTCAACGCCCGCCGCCTGGCCGCGCTCGAGCGCGGCGCCGCGGAATACCTGCACGTGCCCACCGGCCCGGCGGTGCGCGAGCGCTGGTACGGCTGGCGCCCGATGTGCGTGGACGACGTGCCCATCCTCGGCCCGGTGCCGGGCCGCGACGGCCTCTGGCTCGCCACCGGCCACGGAATGATGGGCATGGGCATGAGCGCGGGCAGCGGCCAGTTGCTGGCGGAGCTGATGACCGGCGCCTCGCCGTCGATCGACCCCGCGCCGTATGCGCCTGCGCGGTTCGTCTGAGGCAGGGCTGCGGAGGGCGAGGGCGACTGTCGCGACGGGTATGGTTTGTCGCGGCAGCTTGATGCGGATGAAGCTGGCGTCCGGGCATTCGGTCTGACGCCTGACGCCCGAAGCGGTGCGGAACCTTCGCGGTTGCCGTCATTGCTGAGCGGCGACGCATGACGCAACAACCCCGAGCCACGCGATTCGTCATGCGGACGATCGTGGACGCAGCCTTCGCGCCGCGAGCGCACGCACCCGCGCTGCCACGGACATGCTCCGTGGCGATGTCGCAGTCGACGACCCGGATCAGCCATCGAGAAAACGTCGCGGGAGAGAGCGCATCGAGAGAACCGAGGCACTGCCGCAGCCCGA
>CAZNRZ010000056.1:11160-13389 GCA_964575535.1 uncultured Lysobacter sp.
GAAAACGTCGCGGGAGAGAGCGCATCGAGAGAACCGAGGCACTGCCGCAGCCCGACACGATGGAGGCCGAGTGCGCGCGCACGCTCGGATACACGCGCCGTCGCGCCTGGATCGACGGGTTCCATCACCGCTTCGCGTAGGCTGACCGTCCACCCCCGGAGCCGGACCTCATCGTGTCGATGACCACGCCACCGCCCGCGTCCACCGACTTCGACCTCATCGTCATCGGCGGCGGCTCCGGTGGCCTCGCCGCCGCCTTCCGCGCGGCCGAGTACGGCGCGCGTGTCGCGCTGCTGGAGCCGTCGGCGCTCGGTGGCACCTGCGTCAACGTCGGCTGCGTGCCGAAGAAGGCGATGTGGCTGGCCGCAGAAGTGGCCGGCAAGCTGCGCATGGCCGGCTCGCTGGGCTTCGACACCGCGCCGGCGGCGCTCGACTGGCCGATGTTCATCGCCCACCGCGCGCGCTACATCGCCAACATCCATGCCAGCTACCTGCGCCGGCTCGACGCCGCCGGCGTCGCGCTGATGCCGCATCGCGGCCGCCTGCTCGACGCCCGCCGCGTGCGCACCGACACCGGCCTCGTGCTCAGTGCCACGCACGTGCTGCTGGCTACGGGCGGCGCGCCGGTGAAGCCGGCGATTCCGGGCGCCGAACTGGGCGGCGTGTCCGACGACTTCTTCGGCTGGTCCGTCGCACCCGCCAGCGTGGCGATCGTTGGCGGCGGCTACATCGCGGTCGAGCTCGCCGGCGTGCTGCAGGCGCTGGGCAGCCGGGTGACGCTGCGCGTGCGCGGCCCGCGGCTGATCGAGAGCTTCGATGCCGACATCACCGCGCAGCTGGCCGAGGACTACCGCCACCACGGCATCGACCTGCGCTTCGGCACCGCTACGCAGGCGCTCGACGGCACGCCCGGCGCAGTGCGCTGCCAGGATGCCGATGGCGCCTGGAGCGAACCGGTCGAGCAGGTGCTGTTCGCGACCGGCCGCCGCCCGGCCACGCAGGACCTCGGCCTCGACGCCGCCGGCATCGCGACCGACGCGCGCGGGCACGTTCCCGTCGATGCCTTCGGCGCCACGTCGGCGCCCGGCGTCTACGCGGTGGGCGACATCACGCCCATGCCCGCACTCACGCCGGTGGCGATCGCCGCCGCGCGCCGCCTGATGGACCGCGTTTTTGGTGGCCGCGAACGCCGCGCGCTGGACTTCGACATGCTGCCCACGGTGGTGTTCTCGCACCCGCCGATCGGCCAGGCCGGCCTCACCGAAGCCGCCGCGCGCGAGCGCTACGGCGGCGACGTGCACGTACTGCGCGCCGGCTTCCGCCCGATGCTGCACGCGCTGGCGGATTCCCCACAGCGCAGCCTGTTCAAGCTCGTCTGCGTGGGCGAGGAGCGCCGCGTCGTCGGCGTGCACCTGCTCGGCGAGGCCGCCGACGAGATGCTGCAGGGGTTCGCCGTCGCCCTGCGCGCCGGCGTCACGCTGGACGACCTGCACGATACGATCGCCATCCACCCCACCAGCGCCGAGGAAGTGGTGCTGATGCGCTGAGTGCGGCGTCGCATGCGACTGCAACGCATGCATTCGCCACGAAGCGGTGACGCTTCGGTGCGATCGCCCTTCGACGCACGCCGCAGATCCGCAAGGAATCCCAACGCCATGACCGACACCGTCCGCACCGCCATTTACACGCTGTACCGCGGCCGCGCGCCGCTGCTGGTCAGCCTGCCGCACGACGGAAGCGAGATCCCCGCCGATCTCGCGCAACGCATGGCCGACTGCGCGCGCAGCGCGCCCGACACCGACTGGCACGTCTCGCGCCTCTACGCCTTCGCACGCGACGAACTCGGCGCGTCGATGCTGGTGCCGCGTTTCTCGCGCTACGTCGTCGACCTCAACCGCCCGCCGGACGATGCCTCGCTCTATCCGGGCCAGAACACCACCGGCCTGTGCCCCACGCAGTGCTTCAGCGGCGAGGCGATCTATCGAGATGGCCTCGCGCCCGACGCCGCCGAGATCGCCGCGCGGCGCGAGACGTACTGGCGCCCCTACCACGACGCGCTGGCCGCGGAGCTCGCGCGCCTGCGCGCGGCGCACGGGCGCGTCGTGCTCTGGGAAGGCCATTCGATCCGCGGCAGCGACCTGCCGTTCCTGTTCGACGGACGCCTTCCCGATCTCAACCTCGGCACCGCCGGCGGCGCCAGTTGCGCTCCGGCCACGCAGGCGGCACTCG
>CAZNRZ010000057.1:0-13344 GCA_964575535.1 uncultured Lysobacter sp.
GCGGTGGCCGACGGCGACCGCGTCGCCGCGCTGCGTGCGACGTCGCGCGAGGCGCCGGTGGCGCCCGCGGGCGGGCCGCGCGGCGCCTTGCGCGTGCTCGACGCACTGCGCCGCTGGTACACGCAGCCACCCGAGGACGACACCGGCCTGCCCGATGCGCTGGACCACGCGCAGCGGCTGATGCGCCCCGGCGCGCGCCTGGTGGTGCTCGCCGACGCCTCCAGCCTCGCGGACGTGCCCGCGCATCGCTGGACCGCGCTGGCCCGCCATCACGAAATGCTGCTGATCGCGCTCTGCGATCCGCTGGAACTCGACCCGCCACGCCTGTCCCTGCCGTTCGCGCTGGCGGGAGGCCGCGCGGAGGTCGCGCTGGACACCGCGGCAGTGCGCCAGCGCTGGCTCGACGCCTTCGCCGCGCCTCTGCGCCACGCCGTGCGCGACCTGCCCACGCGGGGTGTGCGTGCGATGGCGCTGTCGACCGACGATCCCTCCGATGCCTGCCTTGCGCTGATGCGCGGCGCCGTCGCACGGGTAGCGTGATGAGCGGAAGCCTCGTCCTGCGTGACGTGCACGTGCCGCCGGCGCCGCCGTGGTGGCCGCCGGCGCCGGGCTGGTGGGTGCTCGCGGCGTTGGTGCTGGCGGCGTTGCTCGTCTGGCTCGTCTACGGCCGCGGACGCGCGCGTCGACGGGCGCGTGCCCTGCGCTGGTTCGACGCCGGGATCGCCCATGCGACGACGCCAGCCACGCGCCTGGCGATCGCGTCGGAACTGCTGCGCCGTGCTGCGCGGCAGGCACGGCCCGACGCCGACCGCCTGCAGGGCGAGGACTGGCTCGCCTTCCTCGACGCTGGCGACGGCGCATTCACCCGTGGCGACGGCCGCATCCTGCTGGACGGCCCGTTCCGCGCCGACGTCGATCCCGCGCAGGCCGAGGCGGCCATCGTCCTGGCGCGTAGGCGGTTCGCGTCGCTGGGTCCGCGCGGATGATCGAGGCCCTGCGCGAACTGCTCGCGTTTTTCGCGTGGCCGGCGGCGCTGCTCGCGCTCCCTCTGCCCTGGCTGCTCGCGCGCTGGCGCCGGGTGCCGCCCGCGAGCGGCGCCGCGCTTCGCCTGCCGATCTCCGATCGCATCGAGCAGCTCGCCGCGGGGCCCGGACGCGCCGCGGGCGGGCGACGCCCGGGCGTCGTCGCGGCACTGGTCTGGCTGCTGCTGTGCATCGCCGCCGCGCGGCCGCAGCAACTCGGCGAGCCCGTGCAGCCCCCGGTGCAGGGGCGCGACCTGATGCTCGCGCTGGATCTCTCCGGCAGCATGAGCGAGCCCGACATGGAACTCGGCGGCGCTCTCGTGGACCGGCTCACCGCGGCCAAGGCGGTGATCTCCGACTTCATCGACCGCCGCGCCGGCGACCGCCTGAGCCTGCTCGTGTTCGGCCGCGAGGCGCACGTGCTCACGCCGCCGACGGCCGACCGCGACACCGTGCGCGACCACCTCGCCGACACGGTGGTCGGGCTGGCCGGGCAGGAGACGGCGATAGGCGATGCGATCGGACTGTCCGTGCGACGCCTGCGCGCGCAGGAATCGGGCCAGCGCGTACTCGTGCTGCTCACCGACGGGGTGAATACCGCGGGCTCGCTCGATCCGATCAAGGCGGCGCGGATCGCCGCGGACGAAGGCGTGCGCATCCATGCGATCGCCTTCGGCGGCGACGGCAGCATGTCGTTGTTCGGGTTGCGCCTGCCGATGCCTGGCGGCGACTACACCGACCCGAAAGTGTTGCGCGACGTCGCGGCGATCACCGGCGGGCGCTTCTTCCAGGCGAAGGACACCCGCGAGCTCGCCGGAATCTACGCCGAGATCGACCGCCTCGAACCCGTCGCACGACCGGGGCAGGCGGTGCGGCCGCGCATCGAGCGCTACTGGGTACCGCTGGCGGCGGCGCTGGCACTGGCCCTCGCGGCGCTGCTGGTGGCGCGTGGAGTCCGCCGGTGACGCTGCCCGGTGCGCTCGAGTTCCTCAGGCCGGCGTGGCTGCTCGCGCTGTTGGCACTGCCGTTGCTGTTCGTGCTGGCGCGGCGCCGCGCCAGCGTCGCCGACGCATGGCGCAAGGCGGTCGATCCGCACCTGCTGCCGCATCTCATCGAACGCGGGAACGAGCCGCGACGTGCCGTCGGCGCCTGGCTCGCCGCGCTCGCCTGCGCGTTCGCGGTGATCGCGCTCGCCGGGCCGAGCTGGCGTGAGGTCGAGCAGCCGCTGTGGCAGACGCGCGTGCCGACGGTGTTGGCGGCCGACCTGTCCAGCGCGTCGCTCGCCACCGATCTGCCGCCCACGCGCCTCGCACAGATGCGTGCGCGCATCGCAGCGCAGCTGGAGCGCCATCCGGGCGGGCCGCTCGGGCTGGTGGTCTTCGCCGGCGATGCCTTCACGGTGACGCCGCTGACCGAGGACGTCGCCAACATCGCGCTGTTCCTCGACGCCCTGGAGCCGGACGTGATGCCGGTCGACGGGCAGGCGGCCGACCGCGCGATCGCGTGGTCGCGCGAGCTCATGCAACGCGGCGGCTTCGAGCGCGGGCACATCGTCCTGCTGACCGACCGCGCCGACGCGGCCGCGCAACGCGCCGCGACCGAAGCGCGCACCGCGGGCTACACCGTGTCCGTGGTCGGCGTGGGTACGCCGCGTGGCGCAGAGGTGCGCACCCTGGCTGGCGCGCCGGCGCGCGTCGCGTTGGACGAGTCCTCCCTCCGTGCGCTCGCGAGCGCCGGCGGCGGGCGCTATGCGCGCCTCGGCGACGGCGACGATCGCGCCTTCGCGCCGCCGTCGTCCGAGCGCGCCGCCAACGCCCGCGGCGGCGCGCAGGTGCGCCAGGACGGCGGCTACTGGCTGCTGCCCGCGGTGATGCTGCTCGCGCTCTTCGCCTGGTTGCGGCCGGGGCGCGGCATGCTCGGGCTCGCTCTCATCGTCTGCCTCGCGCGACCGGTGCCCGCGGAGGCGGCCGATGCATTGCGTCGCCCCGACCAGCAGGCGCACGCGGACGTGCTGCGCGGCGTCGAGGCCTATCGCCGGCGCGACTACGATCGCGCGGCGGAACTGTTCGCACGCGGCGACACCGCGACCGCGCACTACAACCGCGGCAACGCGCTCGCCAAGGACGGACAGCTGCAGGAGGCCGTGGCCGCCTACGACGAAGCCCTGCGTCGCGCGCCCGGCATGGCCGACGCGCGCGCCAACCGGGCCACGGTAGCCGCGGCGATGCAGCGCCAGGGCAGCGGCCGCAGCGACCAGGGCAACGATCGGCAGGGCGGCGCGTCGGACCGCGGCGACCGCCAGTCGCGTCGCAACCCGAAGGGCGAGGGCGAGGGCGCATCGCGCGGCGGGCAGGGCCGGCAGCAGCAGGCACCGCCCGACGCCGCCGAACAGGCACGCGCCGACGCGGCCCAGCGCCAGCGCATGCAGAGCGAGCTGCAGAAATCGCGCGCGCAGCAGTCGCAGGCTGCGCGCGGCGCGCGGCAGGATGCGCAGCCCACGCAGACGCCCGGGCAGCGCGAACGGCAACTGTCCAACGATGCCGCGCTGCGCCGCATCCCGGACGAGCCCGGCAGCCTGCTGCGCGAGAAGTTCCGCCTCGAGTACGAGCGCCGCCAGCGCGGAGGCGGGCGCTGATGGGTCGGGCGGGCGTGTTGCACGCGGTACTGATGCTGGTCGCGCTGCTCGCGTCGACGCCCGCGGCCGCGCAGGTGCGCGCCTGGCTGGACCGCGACCGCATCGAGCTCGGGCAGACCGCCACGCTCAACATCGAATCCACCGGCAACGCCTCGCCGGACTATGCGCCGCTGCTGTCCGACTTCGACCTCAGCGGCCACGTCAGCCGCCAGCAGTTCGACTGGGTGCAGGGCCGCATGCAGGCGCGCAGCGTCCACGGCGTGGTGCTGCGCCCGCGCGGCACCGGCCTGCTGCGCATTCCGGCGCTGCGCGTGGGCGCGCAGCGCAGCGCGCCTCTCACGCTGCTCGTCACCGCGCCGACCGCGACGCGCACGCCGCAGGCAGGTGGACGCAACGTCTTCATCGAGAGCGAGGCGGACGACCAGGATCCCTACGTGCAGCAGTCCGTGGGCTGGACGGTGCGGCTGTACGCGCTGCCGTCGCTGGTCTCCGGCCGGCTCGACCAGGACGCGCCCGATGGCGCGAGCCTGCAGCGCATCGGCGACGACGTGCAGTACCGCCGCGACATCGGCGGCCGCACCTGGCAGGTGATCGAGCGGCGCTACCTGCTGATTCCCGAGCGCAGCGGCGAGCTGGCGATGCCGCCGGCGCGTTTCCAGGGCCGCGCGGTGGGCAACGTCTTCGATCGCCTCTTCGGCGATGGCCAGATCGAGCTGAGCGCGCGCGCCGCGCCGCGCGTGCTGCGCGTACGCCCGATCCCCGCCGATGCGCCGCTGCCGTGGCTGCCGCTGCATGCGCTGACGATGGACTACCGCCAGCGCCCGCAGGCTGCGCGCGTCGGCGAGGCGGCGGTGGTGGAAGTGCAGGTGCTCGCCGACGGCGCCAGCCGCGCGCAGATGCCGGACATCGAGCTACCGGCACCCGTTGGCGCGGACGTGTTCGCCGAGCGCGCGCAGGTCGACGAGGCCGTGGTGGAGGGCCGCCCACGCGTCCGCCTCACGCGGCGCTTCTCCATCGTGCCCACGCGCGAAGGGCCCCTGCGCATCGCGGGGCCCGAACTGGCCTGGTGGGACGTGCGCGCGGGCCGTGCGCGCGTCACGCGCCTGGCGCCGATCGATGTCGTCGTCGCCCCGGGCGCGGCCGTCGCCGCCGAGCCCGCGACCGGCGATCCGCGCCCAGCGGGCATTCCCGCCGCGCGCGAGGTCGACCGGCGGCTGGCGTGGGGACTCGCCTCGGCCCTCGCAGTGGCACTCGCACTGATCGCGTTCGGCCTGCATCGACGGCGCAGGCGCGCGGTGGCCGGCCCCGTCGACGCCGGCCCCGCACGCAGCGCGAACGCGGAAGCCGCGACCGCAACCGACGCGCCGTCGCTCGCCCGCGCGCTCGCGCTGGGCGATCTCGCGGATGTGGAGGCCGCGCTGCGTGCATCCGCCCCTGTCACGGGCGACCTCGACACGCTCGCCGCCATGCTCGCCGACGACGGCCAGCGCGAGGCCGTGCTCGCCCTGCGCGCGGCGCGCTGGGGCGGAGGCGATCCGGCCGATGCGCGCCTGCGCCTGCGCACCGCCTTCGCGCACGGGCCGCGCTGGCAGACGCCCGCCGCCGCGCCGCGCGAGCCGCTTCCGCCGCTGTATCCGCGGTCCTGAGCCGCCGCGGCCGTTTGCTACGCTTCCCGCTCGCACAGGGGAGCTCCAGATGTCCGACGCCGCGCGCACCGCCTCACCGTCGCCCATGCGCAGGGGCCTGCCGCTGCACTGGAAGATCGCCATCGGCTTCGTCGCCGGCCTCGCGATCGGCTTGGCGATGTATGCCGCGGGCTATGGCGAGCTCGCGCCGGCGGGCCTGGATCCCGCGCGTTGCGCCGTCGAGAACGCGCCCTGGACCTGCACGCCACTCGTCGAGCTGCTCAGCGGCAGCATCGGTCAGCTCTTCCTCAATCTCATCTTCATGCTGGTGGTGCCGCTGCTGTTCTCGGCGCTGGTGATCGGCGTGAGCGACATGGGCGACGTGCGCTCCTTCGGCCGCATCGGCTGGCGCACGCTGGGCTATACGGTGCTGATGTCGGCCATCGCGGTGTTCATCGGCCTCGTGCTGGTGAACGTGTTCAAGCCGGGCGCGGGCGTCGACCCCGCGCTGGCGCAGCAGCTTCTGAGCGAAAACGCCGAGCGTGCGCGCGGCATCGTCGAGGACAGCGCCGGAGCGCCGGCCGGCATCGGCCTGCTGATGTCGATCGTGCCCAGCAACGTGGTCAAGGCCGCGGCCGAGGGCACGGTGCTGGCGGTGATGTTCTTCGCCCTGATGCTCGGGCTGGGCATGGTGCTCACGCCGGGCCGCGGCACCGACGCGCTGCGCGCGGCGATCCAGGGCCTGTTCGAAGTCTCGATGACGCTGATCGGGCTGGTGATCCGGCTCGCACCCTATGCCGTGTTCGCCTTCATGCTCGAACTTGCGGCGACCTTCGGCTGGGACCTGCTGGCACGTCTCGCGGGCTACGTCGCGGTGGTGGTGCTGGCGCTGGCGCTGCACCTGTTCGTCAGCTACGGGATCGCGCTCAAGCTGATCGCCGGGCGCTCGCCGTTCGCGTTCTTCCGCGCAGTGCAGGAAGCCATGCTGCTGGCCTTCTCCACCGCGTCCAGCAACGCCACGCTGCCCACCTCGCTGCAGGTGGCCGACACCCGCCTGCACCTGCCGCCGAAGATCTCGCGCTTCGTGCTCACCGTCGGCGCCACCGCCAACCAGAACGGCACCGCGCTGTTCGAGGGCGTGACGGTGATCTTCCTCGCCCAGTTCTTCGGGGTTGATCTGACACTGGGCCAGCAGGCGCTGGTGATGTTCGTCTGCATCCTCGGCGGCATCGGCACCGCCGGCGTGCCCTCGGGCTCGCTGCCGGTGGTGGCGATGATCTGCGCGATGGTCGGCATCCGCCCCGAGGGCATCGCGCTGATCCTCGGCGTCAACCATTTCCTCGACATGTGCCGCACCACGCTCAACGTGACCGGCGATCTCGCCATCGCGACGCTGGTGTCGCGCGGGGAGAGCGAGGCCTCGACGCAGGCGTTGCCCGAATCGCAGCCGGGCTGATCGCGCCGGGCGGCAACCGGCCGTCGCCGCGCGCGGGCGTGGGACAATAGCGGGCTCCCGCCGCCCGCCCCGGTGATCCCGGACCCCACGCCCGATGACCATGCCGACCCGTCGCGACCTCGCCAACGCCATCCGCATCCTCGCCATGGACGCCGTCCAGGCGGCCAATTCCGGTCATCCGGGCATGCCGATGGGCATGGCCGACATCGCGGAAGTGCTGTGGAACGACTTCCTGAGCCACAACCCGAACAACCCGGGCTGGCTCAACCGCGACCGCTTCATCCTGTCGAACGGCCACGGCTCGATGCTGCAGTACGCGCTGCTGCACCTCGCCGGCTACGACCTGTCCATCGACGATCTGCGCGCCTTCCGTCAGCTCGACAGCAAGACGCCGGGCCACCCCGAGAACTTCATGACGCCGGGCGTCGAGACGACCACCGGGCCGCTCGGGCAGGGCTTCGCCAACGCCGTCGGCCTCGCGCTCGCGGAGAAGCTGCTCGCGCAGCGCTTCAATCGCGACGGCTACTCCATCGTCGACCACCGCACCTGGGTCTTCATGGGCGATGGCTGCCTGATGGAAGGCATCTCGCACGAGGCGGCCTCGCTTGCCGGCACGTGGGGCCTGGGCAAGCTCGTCGCGTTCTGGGACGACAACAGGATCTCGATCGACGGCAATACCGACGGCTGGTTCACCGACGACACCCCGGCGCGCTTCGAGGCCTATGGCTGGAACGTGATCCGTGGCGTCGACGGCCACGATGCCGACGCCATCCGCGCGGCGATCGAGCAGGCGATCCGCAGCAGCGATCGCCCGACGCTGGTCTGCTGCCGCACCACGATCGGCTTCGGCTCGCCGGCCAAGGCGGGCAAGGAATCCAGCCACGGCGCGCCGCTGGGCAAGGACGAGATCCTCGCCACGCGCGCGCAGCTGGGCTGGACCGGCGGCGACTTCGAGATCCCCGCGCCGATCGCGCAGGCCTGGCGCGCCAACGACGCCGGCACGCTGCGCGAAGCCGCCTGGGAGCGCCTTTTCGACGCCTACGCCGCGCGCTTCCCGAGCGAAGCCGCCGAGTTCTCGCGCCGCATGCGCGGCGAGCTGCCGGCCGACTTCCTCGCGCAGGCCGATGCCTACATCGAGAAGCTGCAGGCCGACGGCCCCGTCGTCGCCTCGCGCAAGGCCTCGCAGATGGCCATCGAGACCTTCGCGCCGCTGCTGCCGGAGTTGATCGGCGGCAGCGCCGACCTCGCGCACTCCAACCTGACGCTGTGGAAGGGCAGCAAGTCCGTCGCCAGCGACGACCCGAACGCCAACTACATCTATTTCGGCGTGCGCGAGTTCGCGATGACGGCGATCAACAACGGCCTGGAGCTGCACGGCGGCTTCATTCCGTACGACGCCACCTTCCTCGTCTTCAGCGACTACGCGCGCAACGCCGTGCGCATGAGCGCGCTGATGGGCGCGCACGCGATCCACGTCTACACGCACGACTCGATCGGCCTCGGCGAGGACGGCCCGACGCACCAGCCGATCGAACACCTCGCGTCCCTGCGCTACATCCCGCACAACGACGTCTGGCGCCCCTGCGATGCGGTCGAGTCGGCCGTGGCCTGGCGCGAGGCGATCCGCCGCAACGACGGCCCCGCCTGCCTCGTCTTCTCGCGCCAGAACCTGCCGCACCAGGCGCGTGATGCGCAGCAGCTGGCGGACATCGCGCGCGGCGGCTACGTGCTGCGCGATGGCAGCGGCGCACCCGATGTCATCCTCATCGCCACGGGCTCGGAAGTCGGCCTCGCCATGCAGGCCGCCGACGTGCTCGCCGGCGAAGGCCGCAGCGTGCGCGTGGTCTCGATGCCGTCGACCGACGTGTTCGATCGCCAGGACGCCGAGTACCGCGAGTCCGTGCTGCCGTCGAACGTGCGCCGGCGCGTCGCCATCGAAGCGGCTACCCGCGACTACTGGTTCAAGTACGTCGGCCTCGACGGCGCGATCATCGGCATGGACGGCTTCGGTGCCAGCGCACCGGCCGAGAAGCTCTTCCCGCACTTCGGCTTCACGGTCGAGCGCGTGGTCGAGGCGGCGCGCGCGCTGCGCTGATCAGGTGCCCGCGCGCAGCCGTTCGACGAGTGCGTCGGCCGGCTCCGCGCGGCCGACGTGGTAACCCTGCGCGCGGTCGCAGCCGAGCGCGCGCAGCAGCTGCAGGGTCTCGGCATCCTCCACGCCTTCGGCCACCACCGACACGTCGAGGTGATGGCCGAGGTCGATGATCGAGCGCACCACGCGCGCGGAGCGCTGGTCCTCGCGCATGTCGGTGACGAAGCCGCGGTCGATCTTCAGCTCGGTCGCCGGGAACTGCTTGAGGTAGGCCAGCGACGAATAGCCGGCGCCGAAATCGTCGATGGCGATGCCCAGGCCGACGCCGCGCAGGCGATCGAGCAGGCGCAGGCTCGCGACGGGATCTTCCATGAGCGCGCTCTCGGTCACTTCAAGGGTGACGTCCTCGGCCGGCACTTCCCAGACGCTCAGCGCGCTGGTGACCTGCGCGACGATGTCGCGCTGGCCGAACACGCGCGGCGAGATGTTGATGGACACGTGCGTCGGCACGCCGCAGGCGCGGATCTGCGCGGCATGGCGCAGCGAGGTGTTGACGCTCCAGCGGGTGAGTTCCGCGATCAGCCCGGTGTCTTCGGCCAGGCGGATGAAGACGTCCGGACGCACTTCGCCGAAGCCCGAGCGGGTCCAGCGCGCCAGCGACTCGTAGCCCGCGACGGTGCCGCTGCGCAGGTCGACGATGGGCTCGAAGTGCGCTTCGAGCATGTTGTTGCGCAGGGCGTCGTGCAGGCTCTCGTAGGGAACCGCCATGCGTTCGGTGCCGGGCTCGAACACGGCGCAGCGGTCGGTGGAGCGCTTGGCGTCGCGCAGCGCGAGCTCGGCGCGGCGCAGCAGGGTATCGGGGTTGTCGCCGTGTTCGGGGTGCAGGCTGATGCCCACGGCGACGGGCGCGAGTACCGAGTGCCCACCCACTCCCAGCGTTTCCTCGAACGCACGCACCACGCGCGCGCCGGCGAGCAGCGCGTGCTGCGCGTCGCGCAGGCGTGGCATCAGGGCGATGAATTCGTTCTCGGCGACCTGCACCACCTCGTCGACCGGCCGCATCAGCTCGCGCGTGCGCGCGAACGCCGCCGAGCCCGCCGCGTCGCTGGCCTCGTAGCCGTGCACGAGCCGGAATTCCTGCAGGCGCTGCAGGCGCACCAGCATGATGCCGAGCAGGCCGTCCTCGCCGCTGGCGATGCGCGCGGCGAGCCGCTGCGCCAGCTCGCCACGGTTCACAGGTAGAGCTCGGAAAGGTCGATGCCGAACTCGCCCGGCGACAGCGGCCGCCGGATCTCCAGCGATGGCGTGTCGAGCGGCTGGTCCATCAGGTCGACCGTGCGGAAGCCTTCGCGCAGGCGCTTGCCCGCATACGTCAGCACCATGATCCGCGGGCGCAGGCGACGCGTCGGATTCTGCGTCATCACGACCGCCACCTCGCCTGTATTGAGCTCGACCAGCGATCCGGTGGGATAGACCCCCAGGCAGCTGATGAACTGCTCGACCAGTTCGCCGTGATAGAGCACGTCGCGGCCTTCGTACAGCTCCTGCAGTGCGTCATAGCGCGCGCGGGCGGCGGCATGCGGTCTATCGCTGGTCATCGCGTCGAAGCTGTCGACGATCGCGGCCATGCGCGCGTACAGCGGAATCCGCATTGCATGCAGGCGCTGCGGATAGCCGCTGCCGTCGAAGCGCTCGTGATGGCCCTGCATCATCTCGCGCACGATCGCGTCCCGCTCCCCGCCCTCGTCGAGGATCTGCAGGCCGAGCTCGACGTGACGCCGCGCCCTCGCCATTTCCAGCGCATTGAGCGGGCCGGGCTTGTTGATGATGTCCGCGGGCACGCGGGTCTTGCCGATGTCGAGCAGCAGCGCGCCACAGGCCACGCGCACGAGAAGCTCCTGCGGCAGGCCCAGGTGCCGGCCGAACGCAGCCGCGAGCGTGGCGCAGTTGATCGCGTGGCTGTAGCCGTAGGCGTCCTGCTCGCGCAGCGCGTTGACCCAGAACAGCGCGTCGGCGTTGCGCAGCACGCTGGCGACGATGGGCTCGGCGGCGGCGCGGACATCGGCCGGGACCAGCAGGCGTCCGGCATGCAGTTCCTCGATGATGCGCGCGCCGATGCGCCGCGCGTCGTCGATGGCCGCGAGCGCGGCGGGGCGCTCCTCGTCGAGCGTGGCGGTGTCGACGTAGTGCTGCGCGTTCTCCACCAGCGGTGCGGGCGGGGCCGCCGGCGCGATCGCGCGCGGGGCCTCGCGTTCCATCACGTGCAGGGTGAGGCGGTTGTCGGCACGGCCGCGGTGCACATCGATCCAGACCCGGCTGCAGTAATCGCGCAGCGTCCGCAGCTGGTCGACGTCGCGAACGGCGAAGCCCTGCAGCGGAAAGGGGGTCTCGGTCCACGGGCGATCGAGCCGGCATACGAACATGCCGATCGCTACATCGTTGACGCCGATTTCCCGCTCTTCGACCGCCATCCCGCCCCCTGTGCGCCGCCCCTCCCGGGCCGGCACGCCCTAGCCTACGACGCCCGGTGCCCGCATGGCACGCCGGCGACGGATCCGCGCGCCGCTCACGGCGCGAGCGCCGCGTTGAGCACCTGCGCCAGCCGCGTGCCGGCGCGGCGCAGCTGGGCGTCCGCCAGCGGCGTCCAGGTGTCGGAATAGCCGGCCGGCAAGCGCGCGCCGGCCGGGTAGAAGCCCGGCGAGAGCGCGATCGCGCAGGACGCCTCGGCCCATGCCGCGGCGTCCGGCGGCAATGCCGGCTCAGCGATCCGCACCGCCAGCGGCATCGCCTGCAGGCGCGCGGCGTAGGCGGGCAGGTCGAGGCCGGCGCGCTCCAGCATGCCGCTGTCCCACCACGCATGCAGGTTGCTGCCGCGCTCGCCGGACACCGACGGCACGCGCAGCTGCACGTCGTTGCCGCCCTTGTCCCGCGCATGGCCCGCATGCAGCGGCTGGTGCACGTCGCCGATGAAATGCACGACGAACTTCAGCGCGCGACGCCGTGCGTCGTCGGGCTGGCGGCGGTCACGCAGGATCGCTGTCTGCGTGCGTATCGCGCCGACCACGCAGTCGCCGCCGGCGCAGTCGCGCGTGGCGTCGTAAGCGCAGGCGTCCTCGCCGAGGTTGACGTAATGCCAGCGCGCGCTGCGCCGGCCCAGGCCCGGATCCTTCGCGCGCAGCTCGTCGGCCCAGGTGCTGACGCCGGCGAGGGTGGGCTCGGGCTCGCCCGCGAGCAGCCGGTCCACTTCAGCGCGCGCCCCGGGCGCGAGCTCGTGCTCGGCGAGCTGGCCCACCACGCGGTGCCCGAGCGCGCCCCAGGCCGCGGCGGGCGGGGCGAACGTGCAGCCGAGGAACAGGAGGAACAGGGCGAGAAGCGGGCGCGTCATGCCCGAATGGTAAGCCACGACGCGCCCGGCGCTGGTCGGAACCTGCGGATCCGCGACAGGCCGTCGGGCAGCGGGTCGATGTGCGCGGTGCCCATGTGTGCGTCGTTCACCGATACGTCGGTGTCGATGCCCATCCGGCGCGCGTCGACGCGGAGCGCGTCGTGCTTGCCGATGCGGATATCGACGCCCGCATGCACGGCCGCGTCCCAGCAATCGTCGAGCTCGAGCCGGGTGCCGGCCAGCGCGCCGGTGGTGTCCGCCTCGAAGAACGCCGTGTAGTTCCGGCTGACGCCGAGCAGCTGCGACACCCTTCCGCCGTGGTTGAAGTGGTACCGGCTCGCGACCGCGGGCGGCAGGTGCTTCGTGCTTCCGACCCTGCCCACTCCGATGACGTCAATGTCGTGATCGACGGGCAGCGCGGCCAGCACCTCGATGCCGATGCCATCGACGATGAAACATTCACCGGGGTAGGCCGGGCGCGCGTCGAAGCCGATGTCGAGCGGCAGGCTGCCGCCGGCGAGCGCGCCGTTGCCCGACTTCGGGTTGATCGGGTGCGCGCCGACGCCGACGGCGAAATCGCCCGGCGACTGGGAGAAGGCGGGCAGGGCCGCGAGGACGAGCGCGACGGCGGCGCGAACGGGCTTCATGAGGAACGTCTCGTGCGTGGACTTCCTCCGTTCTTCCGCGCGCGTTCAAACACTCGTTTGATACGTTTCAAACCTGCCTTGCGCAAGCCGTGGCAGCGGCGCCGCTGCTAGAATGCGCGCCTGTTTCCCGGCCGCGCCGGGCCCCCGCAGGAGCTTGCAGAAATGACGATCAAGGTAGGCATCAACGGCTTCGGCCGCATCGGCCGCAACGTGTTGCGCTCGGCCGTGCAGAACTTCGGCGACGACATCCGCATCGTCGCGATCAACGACCTGCTCGAGCCCGACTACCTCGCCTACATGCTGCGCTACGACTCCGTGCACGGCCGTTTCGACGGCGACGTGTCGATCGAGGACGGCCAGCTCGTCGTCAACGGCCAGAAGATCCGCCTCACCCAGGAGCGCGATCCCGCGAACCTCAAGTGGGACGAGGTCGGCGCTGACGTCGTCATCGAATCCACCGGCCTGTTCCTCGACAAGGCCAC
>CAZNRZ010000058.1:0-13323 GCA_964575535.1 uncultured Lysobacter sp.
ACGCGAAGACGCCCGACGGCGGCGGCCTGATGATCAGTTCATCGCGCGCGGTGCTTTACGCATCGAATGGCGAGGACTATGCCGGGGCCGCCGCGCGCGCGGCACGCGAGCTGCGCGACGCGATCAACGTGCATCGCTGAACCGGTAGACCGCGTGCGGCGTACGCACCGCGCGTGGGCGCATGGTGGGCTGTGAGCGGCGTGCGCGCTGCCCACACATGACGGCAAGGACCCCACAGCGGCATGGCGGCACCGGCTCCACGCATTCCTGCCGTGACCCGCAGTCGACGCCCCCCGCGCCACACTCGGCCGGCCGCGTGGAGATCGCCATGAATGCCGCCGTCCGCCTGCTCCGCCCCTGCCTCGCCCTGCTGCTGCTCGTGGCCGCCGGCACCGCCCGCGCGCAGCAGGCGCGCCCCGCGCCCGAGTGGTGGGGCAACCTCAACCTGGTGTCCCATCACTTCGGCGACGAGGACGAATTCCTTGCAGCCGGCGAAAACTTCAACCAGGAGAACTGGGGCGCCGGCGTCGAGCTGCAGTGGCAGCCGCGGCATGCGGCATCGGCCGGCTACTACCGCAATTCGGTGGACGAGGATTCCTGGTACGCGCTCTACCACTACACGCCGCTGCAGTTGGGGCGCCATGTGCGCGTCGGCGCCATGGCGGGCGTGGTGACGGGCTACCCCGGCTACAACGACGGCGGCATCGCGCCCGCGGGTGGCCTCGTGGCCAAGATCGAAGGCGCACGCGCGGGCGTCAACCTGATCTACCTGCCGAAGATCTCCGACATCACGCCGAACACGCTCGCGCTGCAGTTCAAGCTGCGTTTCGGCCGCTGACCTCAGCCGCGCGTGCGCCACCATGCGCGCAGCGCGGCCACGCCGAACCGCAACGCGATCGCGGCGCACACCGCGCCGCGCACGAGCACGCCCCGTCGCGGCGCTTCGAACTTCGTGAAATAGCGCCACAGCCCGCGGTGCTTCTGCCACTCGACGAACAGCGGCCGCGACCGGCTGGACACGCCGCGCACATGCACCACCCGCACGTCGTTGGCCACGGCGACGGCCGCACCCGCACCGCGCGCGCTGCGGCAGAGATCGAGGTCTTCGGCGTGCAGCCGGTAGCCTTCGTCGAAGCCGCCGATGCGCTCGAACAGCGTGCGCGGCAGCAGCATCAGCGCACCGGAGATCGCATCGACGCGCTGCACGGGCTCGTCCGATACGGGCAGCGCCAGATCGGTGCCACGCCCCCGCCCGAGCAGGCCGCCGAGCATCGCGCCGAAATCCGGATCACGGCGCCGCGCCGCGCCGTCGCGCCGGCCGTCCTCGTCGACGAGATCCGCGCCGAGCAGCGCGGGTTCGAGCTGCGCCGCGGCATCGCGCAGGCGCGCGAGCGTGTCAGGCTCCACAAGGCAGTCGGGATTGACGAAGGCGAGCCATCGCAGGTCGACGTCCGCCGCGCCCTGGTTGCAGGCGACCGCGAAGCCGGGGTTGTCGGGATTGGCGATGAAGCGCAGGCGCGGATCGGCGCTGGCGACGCGCGCGACGATCTCCAGCGTGCCGTCGTCGGAACCGTTGTCGACCACGCGCACCGCGCCGACGCCATCGGCGGCGAGCAGGCGCGAAAGGCAGAGCGCGATGGTCTCGGTGCTGCGGTAGGTGACGACGATGGCGGCGATGTCCCCGCTCATGCATCGGCGCCTTCGGCGAACAGCGACGGCTGCATCGCGCCGGCGGCCTCGCGGCGCGCGAGCGCGTCGGCGATCGCGCGCCGGCGTTCGTGCAGCGGGTCCTCCATCAGGAAGGTCGCGAGCGCGGCGTTCCAGTGCGGCCAGCGTGCGGCGAGGCGATCAAGGTCGCCGTCGGCCGGCCGGCCTTCCGCTTCGCGCGCGACGTAGGCCTGCGTGCACAGCACGTTGCGGCCGCCGAAGGCCTGCATGCGCAGCGAGAGATCGATGAGCGCGGCGTAGCGGCTGCGATAGCTCGTCGCATCGAGTCCGCCAACGCGGCGACGCATCGCGCCGCGGATCAGCAAGGCGTGGTCGACCGCGGCCGGCAGTTCCAGCGGCGCGCCCGGCGTATCGCCGGCGGCGCGCGCGATCGCATCCGGCCGCGCCGGGATGGCGCTGAATTCGCCCAGTCGCGGGAACGCGGCCGTCTCGCCGGCATTACTCCACGGCGTGACCGTCGCGATCGCGGGGTCGGCGGCGAGCAGGCGCGCCATGCGCGACAGCCAGCCCTCGGCCGGGCGTGCATCGGGCGCGAGCACGGCGACGTCGTCGTTGCCACAGGCCGCGAGGATCTCGTCCAGGTGCCCCACTTCGCCGCGCGGCGCGGGCCGGCGTCCGTATTCCGCCTGCAGGCGCGTGCGCGCGAGCCAGGCATCGACCACGGCGCGCACGCGCGGGCCGCCGCAGGCGTCGTCCGCCAGCCAGACGCGCGTGCCGGCGGGCGTGGCGGCGTCGAGCGCGGCGAGGCAGGCGTCGAGCGCCGCATCGTCCGGGCCCACCGGCACCACGACGATGGGCAGGCCCGCGTCCGGCGCGGGCATCGCATCGGCCACGGGCTCAGCGCACTTCGGTGCCGGCGCCCGCCTTCGGCGTGCGGCGCAGCGGCTCCATCGCGCGGAACCGCTTGCCGTACTCGTCGGTGAGCTCGCGCACTTCCTGCGGATTGCGCACCACCGTCGGCGTCAGCAGCACGATGACTTCATTGCGATCGGTGCGCGAGGTCTGCCGGCCGAACAGGCCGCCGAGCACGGGGATGCGGCTCAGGCCGGGCAGGCCCGAGGAACCGCGCGTGACGCCGTCGCTGATGAGGCCGGCGAGCATCACCGTGTCGCCGCTCTGCACCGCCGCCTCGGTCTTCAGCTTGCGCGTGTCGATGCGCACGTTGCCGTTGCGGTCCTGCACGCTGCCCGGCGACGAAACCTCCTGCACGATGTCGAGGAAGACCATGCCGTCGCGGGTGATCCGCGGACGCACCTTGAGGATCGTGCCGGTGTCGAGGTACTGCACCTGGCTGTAGGTGGTCTGGTTACCCAGCCCGGGATTCACCGTCACCGACGAGATCGGGATGCGGCTGCCGACGTTGAGCGTGGCCTCGGCGTTGTTTCGCACCAGCACGCTGGGGGTCTGCAGCAGCTGCAGGTCGCTGACCTGGTCGAGGGCGTTGATCACCGCGGCCGCGTTGCCGCCGAGGAACGTCCAGGTGATGCCGCCGGGCCCGCTCGTGCTGTCGGCGGGCTGCCCTTGGCGCAGGCTGCCGCGCAGGTCGCCCCAGATGCTGCGGCCGAGCGCACTCGGAAGCCCCGCGCCGCCGCTGGCGACGGTATCGCTCACCGCCTGTTCGAAGAACCAGTTGACGCCGTACTCGAGCGCGCCGGTGAGCTGCACCTCGACCACCTGCGCCTCGATCTGCACCTGCATCGGCATCACGTCGAGGCGCTCGATCACGTCGCGAATCGACTTCCAGGCCTGCGGCGTGCTGCGCACCAGCAGCGAGTTCGTCTCGTCGACGGCCGACACGCCCACGCGCTGGCCGTCGACGTCGAGCGTCACGCTGCCGTTGCCGCCACCGCTGCGCGGGTTGAGCGACAGCGACGCCTGCGCATTGCCGCCGGTGCCCATGCCGCTGTCGCCCGTGGGTGCGGCGCCGATCGCGGCGCTCGCACCGTCGTCGGTGTCGCGCAGCTCGACAGCGTCCAGCCCCGGCATCAGCGACGGCGCACCGTTGCCCGCACCGGACGACGAGCCACCACTGCCGCCGAAGACCTCGGAGAGACGGTCGGCGAGATCCTTGGCCTTGATGTACTTGAGCTCGTAGGCGAACAGGCGCGCCTCGCCACCGGCGCCGTCGATGCGCTCCAGCCACTGCTGGATGTCGTCGAGGTAGGCCGCCTGCGGCGTGATCACCAGCACCGCGTTCGCGCCTTCCAGCGGCATGAAGCGGAACATGCCCGCCACCGGCGACTTGCTGTTCTCGCCGAACACCTTCTCCAGATCCGCCACCACGCGCGTGGCGCGGCCGGATTCGAGCGGGAACACGCCCACGCTCATGCCCGACAGCCAGTCGACGTCGAATACCTCGATGGTGCGCAGGTAGTTCTCGAGCTCCGAGCGGCTGCCCGTCACCGTGATCACGTTGCGCGCGTTGTCGACGTTGATGATCGCGCCGTTGCGCGCATACGGCTTGAGGATCTTCTCCATCTCGGTCGCCGATACGAACTGCAGCGGCACCGTGCGCGCCTCGAAGCCGCGCGCGGTGGACGCCGGGCCGGTGCGCGGGGCGACGTTGCCGGCGACGGCCTGGTCGGCCGGCAGGATGTTGTAGCGCCCGCCCGAATACACCATGCGCGCGTTGTTCCAGCCCAGCACCATCTCCAGCAGGCCCATCGCGTCGGCCGGGCTGACCGGGCGCGGCGTGGCGAGCGTGACCGTGCCCTGCACGTTGGGCGCGATCACGTAGTTCTGCCCGAGCATGTCGCCCAGGATCACCTTGACGACGGCATGCAGCGATTCGCCCTCGAAGTTGAAATTGGCGGCGCCGGAGCCCGCGCCGAAATTGGGGAGCGGCGCGCTGGCGGCGCTGCGGTTGATGACCTGCCCGGTGCCGCGGCGGATGCGCGCGGCCGGCGCGGCGTCGTCGGCGGGCAGCGGCGTGGTGGTGACGACCGCGCCGTTCGCCGCGGCCGCAGGCGTGGCAGCGGCCGACGAGGTGCCGGCCGAGGGCGCGTCGATCGCGGCCTCGCGGCGCACGGAGGGCACCGGCGCGGTGGCGCAGCCGGCCAGCACGGAGGCGATGGCGAGCGCGGCGAGGCCGTCGCGGGCCGGGCGCGCGCCGGGCGCGGCGGTGGGGGTCGGAGCGGGCGATCGGGTCATTGCGGGGGACTCAGCGGGTCGGCGGTGATGGCGGGGGTGCCACGGTGGCCGGCGGGTTGGCGTTCTGCGCGCGCTGGCGCTGCTGTTCGCGGCGGGCTTCGATGCGGCGGCGGATCGCCTCGATCTGCGCGGGATCGGGGGTGCTGGCATCGGTCGCGGGCGCGGTCAGGGGGGACGGGCCGGCGGGTCCGCCGGGGCCGGGCATCGTCGTCGGCGGCGGCGGTGGGGGCGGCACCGGGCCCATGGCGGTCGGCGCTGTGCCGCCCTGCCCGTCGAAGACGCGCAGCGCGAGCACCTGCTCGCCTTCCGGGCCGGCGAAGGTGGCGCTGCGCGGCGCGATCGCGACCAGGCGCCAGTTCGGATACGCCTCCGGCGCATCGCCCATGCGCACCCGCCAGGCGCCGCTGCCGTCGGGCTTCTGCACGATCGCGATGCTCGCCTGCGGGGTGATCAGCACGCTGGTGAGCACGAGGTCGAAGGCGGGCGCCTCGGTGGGCTGGCCGTTGGCGGCCTGCAGGGTGAAGGGATGCGGGCGGCGGTCGGTCGAGAACAGCGGGCGCTCGGAGGTCGCCGCGTACTGCGCGGGCGGGCCCAGCACCGCGGCGGTTTCGCGTGGCATCGGCGGCAGGGCCGGCGGCGGGATCGAGTCCGACCCGGCATCCGGCAGGTGGCCACCCATGCCGGCCAGCGCCAGCAGCCACGCCGCCAGCGCCCAGCCGGCGACCGCGCCCAGCACCAGCGTGCGCGGTGCGACGTCCTCAGGGCGCATCCGGGCCTCCCGTCGGGACCGGTGCACGGCCGGGCCCGGCCGATGGCGCGGCCTGCGCCGGCGCTGCGGCCCCCGCCGGCGGGCGCAGGTAGCCGACGAGATCGAAGCTCACGTCCAGGCCGGTGCCCTTGCCCGCCTCGGAGCCGAGCTCGACCGCGCCGAAGTTGAAGCGCTGCGCGAGCACGTTGAGGTTGTCGACGAACAGGCGCGGCGTGCCGGCCTCCAGCGCGTACAGCACCGAGGCCAGCTCGGGCGCGCCGCACTGCATGCGCACCTGCACGACCACGCGCGCATAGCGCTCGCGGCCGGCATCGGGCACGGGCGAGCGGTTCTGGATGGCGCAGCTGCGGTTGCCGGGGCTGGCCTGCTGGACGACGCCTTCGAGCCGCTGCACCAGGCCGGCCGTCGCCAGTTCCACGCTGGCCTCGGGCAGGAAGCCTGGCCGGGCGACGAGGCGCTGCTGCGCGATCTGAAGCTGGCGCTGCACCAGGGGCGCCTGATCGATCTGCGCGCGCAGGCGGGCGTCGCGTTCCTGCAACTGGGCGATGCGTGCGTTGGTCTCGCGCAGCGGCACCGTCCACCACGGATGCACGAGCAGCAGGTAGGCGAGGCCCAGCACCGCCAGCAGCAGGCCGAGTGCGATCCAGCGCTCGCGGTCGCTGACGACGGGCGTCATGGCGCGGCTCCCGCGGGCACCGCATCGGCCGGGCCGACTTCGGCGACGAGGGTGAAGCGGTCGAGGCTGGTGGCGGGATCCGGCTGCACCGCGCCGGCCAGCGCGGGCGCGTGCCACAGCGGCGAACCCTGCAGCTGCGTGACCAGCGCCGACGCCTGCTTGCTGAAGCCCATCAGGGTGAGCCGGTCCTGCTCGATGGCGAGCTTCTCGAGGTAGGTGCCGTCGGGCAGGCGGCGGGTGAGCTCGTCCATCACCTGAACCGCGGTCGGGCGCTCGCGGCGCAGGCGGTCGAGGAAGGCCTGGCCCTCGACCAGATCGACCAGCGCCTGGCGCTGCACCGCGGCCTGCCGCGCCGGGCGCGCGCGCGCATCGACCGCGCGATCGAGTTCGTCCGCGGCCGCGCGGCGGTTCTGCAGGACGGTCCACAGCGTGGCCGCCACGGCCAGCACGGCGACCGTCGCCAGCACGCGGTTCCAAAGCCGCCACGGGTCGTGCTGGCGCCCGCGCGCGGCCGGGTCGAGCAGGTTCACGCCGCGTGGCTCGCCGTCGGCGGTGGCCACGTCGATGCCCGCCAGCCGCGTGCCCAGCGGCCCGAGCGCGGCCAGCATGGCGTCGACGCGCTCGCGCGGGGCGACGACGAGTTCGGTGTCGAGCTGCCCGTCCGCGGCGCGGCGGCCGAACACGCGCGCGTCGAACATGACCGCCTCGGCGGCGAAGGGAGTCTGGCGGTCGATCTCGAAGCGGACCACGTCGCGCAGGCGATCGGCCGCGGCGGCCGGCAGCGCCAGGCGCCGCACCAGCCCGCTGCCGGCAGGCAGCAGCAGCCAGCGCGGCAGGTCGAGCGCGGCGGGGGCGAGAACGCTTGCAAGTGGATCGAGCGCGGCATCCGCGGAGACGGGCTCGGGAAGGATGGCCAGCTCGCGCAGTTCGCCGCCGCGGTGCAGGCGCAGCGCGACGCCCTCGGGCACGGCCTGCAGCAGCAGGCGGCCGCGGTCGAAGCCGAGCACGCGGCGCGCGCGCGCGGGCAGCCAGGCGGCGAGCGCATGGCCCCACCAGGCGAGCAGGCCGCGCAGGCCCATGGCCTGCGGACCGAGACGGGCGGTCAGACGCCCGAGGCCGCGGAGCCGGCCCTCGAGAACCGAGGTCATCGTGGTGAAGTCCCCTCCTCCCAACGCAGCGGCGTATAGGCCATGCCCGGAACGGCACTGCCCCCCGTGCGCACCACCACGCGCAACGCGGCGATCCTGCCGTCGCGGAGCCGTGCCTGGCTCTCGATACTATACGTGCCGCTTCCGAACGCCTGCAGGTTTTCCGCGCCCGGCACGCCCGGCAGCGGCTGGCCGGTGGCGGGGTTCCAGGCCTCGCGCTGCCGGATGATGCGATCGCCGTCCATGCCCATGGCGGTGAGCACCGGGCCGGAGGCATAGGCCGGCTCCGGACGCGCCCGCCCCGTGTACACCGTGAGATGCGGCGCGAGCAGCGCGTGGTCCTGCGCGGTCACGCCCAGCACCTGCAGCAGCTCGCCCACGCTTTCGAAGTCGGCGTCCTTCGCGCCGTAGGGGCGATCGGCGCTTGCGTAGTCGGGATCTTCCGCGCCGCCGGAGGGCTGGGTGAGCGGATCGGGATCGCGCCAGTCGAGGATCGCACCCGCCACGCGCTCGGCCCGCCCCCGCTCCAGGCCGACCGCCTGCATCAGCCCCGTCAGCAACGCGGCATCCGCCTGGTTGAGGTCGACCTTGCCGTCCTCGTCGACGATGCGCACGGTCACGTCCGCGTCGCCGTAGCGCCAGCGATAGGGGCGGCCGTCCGGGCGCCACTGCACACGCGGATCGTTCGACGCCACGCGCACCAGCGCGTACTCGATGCCCGCGCGCGCCGCGCTTCCGCCCACCGCGCCGCCGACCAGCGCCCGCCCCTGCAGGCCCTCGGTGCGCGCCATCAGCGCGAAGGCGCCGACCAGCGCGGTGAGCAGGGCGATCAGCCACAGCACCAGCAGCAACGCCGCGCCGCGCACGGGCCGGCTCACTGCACGCTCCCGCCCGCATGGGCGCCGGCCAGGCGCGGCGCGACCACCAGCGTCGGCCACTCGCGGCCGTCGGCGTCGACGAGGCGGATCTCGACCAGCAGGGGCAGCTGCTCGACCGCGGTCCATTCGTCCTGCCAGGCGGCGAGGCGCCCTTCGGGCCCGAGGCCGCGGTAGCGGAAGCGCGCCTCGCGCAGACCGTCGGCCAGCACTTCGGGCGCGGGACGGCGCTCGGGCAGGCTCGCGCCGGCCTGCACGACGGCGAGATCGAGCAGCACCCGCACGCCGTCGCCATCGCGTTCGATGCGCAGGTCGTGCAGGTTGGGGCCGCCGCGGCCGATGTAGTCCGGCAGGTCGGCGACGAAGCGCATGCGTTCGCCGTCGCCCGCAAAGCGCATGGGCAGGCCGCTGGCCGGGTCGGTATCGAACGTCGCGCCCCGCGCGCCGGCGATGCGGCGGCGCAGGAAGCCCTGCACGGCGCGCATGTGCTCGTTGGCCTGCGCGATGTCCTCGCCGCGGCGCGCCGTCGCGGTGGCGCCCATGATCGTCGCGAAGGCGAGAGTCAGGCCCGCGGCCAGCAGCGCGCTCGCCAGCAGCACTTCGACCAGCGTGAAGCCGCGCGCGCCGCGCCTCACAGGTTCGCCTCCAGCCCAGCCGGCACCAGCCGCAGCGACCGCAGCGCCACGCGCTCGCGCGGGCCGCCGTCGCCCCACTCCACCGTCAGCTGCAGTTCGAGCAGGCGCGGCGCGGCGGGATCGACCGGCCCCGGCACGCGCGCGGTGTCGCGCCACGGGCGGACCTCCAGCGCCCAGCGGTAGCGTCCGTCCTCCAGCTCGCCGTCGCGACGGCCCTCGCGCAGCGGGCCTTCGACATCCACGCCATCCAGCAGCGATTCGGCATGCAGCGCGGCGCGCCCGGCCTCGCCCGCCCAGCGCACCTGGCGGCTCGAGTTGGTGAGGATGCCCAGCAGGATGGTCAGCGCCAGCGCAAGCACGCCGAAGGCGATCACCACCTCCAGCAGCGTGTAGCCGCGGGCGCGACGCCGGCTCATCCGCCCGCGGCCCGCGACATGCGCACTTCGCCGGTGAGCCATTTCACGTCGACATCCCAGGCCGCGGTGTCACGCGAGACGCGCACGCGCCCACCGGTGGACGCGCCGTCGGAAAAGAACAGGATCGTGCCCACGCCCTCGCGCGCCTGCGCCTGGCGCGCGCCGACGAAGGCGATGTCGAGCGCGCCGGGCACCTCGCCGTGGCGGCCGTCGGCGGCTTCCCAGGCCTGCGAACGCGGGTCGATCGAGAAGCGCTGCGTCTGGCCGGTCGCGATCGCCCGGGTGCGTGTGTAGCGCAGCTGCGCGGCGATCTCCTTCGCGCTCGAGCGCAGCTGCATGCCCTTGAAACCGCCGCCCATGGCCGCCGCGGCGAGCACGGTCATCCCGGCGATCAGCGCGATCACGAGGAGGATCTCGATCAGCGACATGCCGCGCATCCGCCGGTGCGGCAGGTGCGCGGTCCGTCGGTCGGCGGGGCGCGGGCTCACTTATTCGAAAACGATGTCGCCATCGACGCTGGTGCCGCCCGGCTTGCCGTCCTTGCCGAACGAGCCCAGGTCGTAGGGGCGGCCTTCCCTGCCCGGCGCCTGGAAAAAGAGGTCATGGCCCCACTGGTCCTTCAGTTCGGCGGCCTTCGCATAGGGCCCGAGCCATCCGGCCGCGTTGGCGGGTTGGCTGACCAGCTCCTGCAGCGATGCCGGGCGCCTGCCGGTATCCATCTCGAAGCGCTCGATCTTCTCGGCGATGCCCGCGATCTGCGTCTGCGTGATCTTGACCTTGCCGCTGTCGGCGCCGCCGAGCACGCGGCTCATCACGACGGTCAGGACGAGGCCGATCAGCACGATGACGATGATGATCTCGATCAGGCTCATGCCGCGCTGGAGTGCGTACGCGGGGGAACGGGTCAATGAACGGCGGTTGCGCATCGGGGGCTCGCGTCAGGGGATCGTGGCCTGCCTTATTACCAAATTGCGGGTGGTGAGCGGCGGCGGGGCGCGGGCCGTCGGCACGGGCGCGGCGGGTGCGGGTTCAGCTGGAGGGGCCGGGCCGGTGACCGGCTGCGAATCCGGGTGGGGTCGCGGCCCGGTTTCGGCGGCGCCCTCCTGGCGCGCCGGGCGTGCGGCCGCCCGCACGGCAGTTCCGCGCGAAGCGCGGCCTGCGTTACCCGATCTGCCCCGTCAGTTCGTACATCGGCATCAGGATGCCGAGGATCACGATGCCGATGACGACGGCCAGCACCATCGTCACGATGGGCACCAGCGCCGCGAGCATGCGGTCGAGGGCGAGACCGGTCTCCTGCTCGAAAGTCTCGGCGGTGCGCAGCAGCATCGTGTCGAGCGCGCCGGATTCCTCGCCCACCTGGATCATCTGCAGGGCCAGGCGCGGGAAACGCTTGCCGCGGCCCAGCGCGGTCGAGAGCGACACGCCGTTCTTCACCTCGTCGGCCGCCTTTTCCACGTCGTCCGCGAGCATGCGGTTGCCCAGCACGTTGCGCCCGATGCCCAGCGCGGTGATCAGCGGCACGCCGTTTCGCACCAGCGTGCCGAGCGTGCGCGCAAGCCGCGCGACCTCGATGCGCGCGACGAGCATGCCGGCGAACTTGCGCCTCAGAAGCCAGGCGTCGAAGGCGAGGCGGAAGGCCGGATCGCGCCGCTTGCGCTCGATCCACCACAGCGCGAGCGCGGGCAGCGCGACCACCACGATCCAGAACTCGCGCACGAAGTTGCCCAGCACGAGGATGACCTTCGTGAACAGCGGCAGCTCCGCGCCGAGGCTCTCGTACATCTGCGCGAACTGCGGCACCACGTAGCCGAGCAGGAACAGCAGGCTGAGCGTGACCATCACCAGCAGGATCGCCGGATAGATCAGCGCATTGATCACGCGGCCCTGGAGGGCGCGTGCGCGTTCGAGGTAGTCGGCCAGGCGCGCGAGCGTCTCGTGCAGGTTTCCACCCGCTTCGCCGGCGCGGACCATGTTCACGTACAGGCGCGAGAACGTGCCGTGCTGGCGATCGAGCGCGGTCGACAGCGCCGCGCCGCCACGCACCGCTTCGCGGATGTCTGCCACCGTGCGGCGCGCGGCTTCTTCCTCCGGCAGTTCGAGCAGGATCGACAGCGCGCGGTCCAGCGGTTGCCCGGCGCCGAGCAACGTCGACAACTGCTGCGTGAACTGCACCAGTCGCGCGCCGGCGAACGGCTTCGGCGTGAACAGGCCCTTCCAGATCGCGGGCCCGCCGCCCTCGTTGGCGGGGCGCGCTTCCACGGGCAGATGGCCCTGGCCCTGCAGGCGCTGCACGACCTCGTCGGCGCTCGCCGCCTCCATCTGGCCATCGAGCATTTCGCCGCGCGCATTGAGCGCCTTGTAGCGGAACAGCGGCATCGGCTCAGGCGTCCTCGGTGACGCGCAGCACTTCCTCGATCGTCGTCAGCCCCGCGAGCGCCTTGGCGATGCCGTCCTCGTACATCGTGCGCATGCCGGCCGCGCGCGCGATCCCTTCGATCTCGCCCATGCCGGCATGACGCATCACCGCGCGGCGCAGCTCGTCGTTCATGACGAGGAACTCCATGATCGTGGTGCGCCCGTGGTAGCCGGTGGGTGCGAGCGGCGAGCCCTTCGGACGGTACAGCCAGATATCGCCCCCGGGCTGCAGCCGGCGCAATCCGAACTTCTCGATCTCCTCCGGCGACGCCGCGTAGCGCTCGGCATGCGTCGGCTCCAGCCGCCGCACCAGGCGCTGCGCGAGGATGCCGTTGATCGTCGACGTGAGCAGGTAGTCCTCGACGCCCATGTCCAGAAGGCGCGTGATGCCGCCCGCGGCGTTGTTGGTATGCAGCGTCGACAGCACCAGGTGGCCGGTCAGCGCGGACTGGATGGCGATGCGCGCGGTCTCGAGGTCGCGCATCTCGCCGATCATGATGATGTCGGGATCCTGTCGCACGATCGATCGCAGCGCATTGGCGAAATCCAGGCCGATCTGCGGCTTGGCCTGGATCTGGTTGATGCCCTCGATCTGGTATTCGACCGGGTCCTCGACGGTGATGATCTTGACGTCCGGCGTGTTGAGCTTGGACAGCGCGGTGTACAGCGTGGTCGTCTTGCCCGAACCCGTGGGGCCGGTGACCAGCAGGATGCCGTGCGGCTGGTCCAGCACTTTCTGGAAATCGGCGAGGAAGTTGTCCGTGAAGCCGAGCTTCTCGAAGCTCAGCACGATCGATTCGCGATCGAGCAGTCGCATCACCACGCTCTCGCCGTGCGCGGTCGGCACCGTGCTGACGCGCAGGTCGAGCTCGCGCCCCTGCACGCGCAGCTGGATGCGGCCGTCCTGCGGCAGGCGGCGCTCGGCGATGTTGAGCCGCGCCATGATCTTGATGCGGCTGATCACCGCGGCGGTGAGATTCGCCGGCGGGCTCTCGCCTTCGTGCAGCACGCCGTCGACGCGATAACGCACCTTCAGCGCGGTCTCGAAGGGCTCGATGTGGATGTCCGACGCGCGCAGCTCGACCGCGCGCTGGATGATCAGGTTCACCAGGCGAATGACTGGCGCTTCCGAGGCGAGGTCGCGCAGGTGCTCGACGTCGTCGAGCTCGCCGCTCTCGCCATCGGCGTTGTCGACGATCGCGCCCATCGCGCTGCGGCCCTGGCCATGCCAGCGCTCGATCAGCGCGTCGATTTCCGAACGCAGGCCGACGCGCGGGTGCAGCGGGCGCGCGATCGCGAGGCGCAGCGCATCGAGCTGGTAGGCGTCGTGCGGATCCGCCATCAGCACATCGATGCCGGTGTCGGATTCGCGGATCGCACAGAGATGGAACTGCCGCATGAACTTCGGCGAGAGCGCGACGTTCTCGGGCGGCAGATCGGGCAGATCCTTTGTCGACAGCAGCGGCACGTCGAGTACGGCGGCGACCGCTTCCGCGTGATCGCGCTCG
>CAZNRZ010000059.1:0-13198 GCA_964575535.1 uncultured Lysobacter sp.
GGCGGGGTGACGGTGCAGGCGTCGCGTTCGCGACGCGCCGCGTCGGCGCGGGTGCTGGCGTCCGCATCGCCCTGCAGCGCCTGCGCGAGCGCGACCTGCACGCGCATCTCGAGCTGGCGCCGGCAGAGCGGGCCGACCTTCGGGCCCAACGTGTACGAGCGCGCGGAAAACTCCAGCGCGCGGTCGAGATCGCCTTCCAGCAGCGCGACTTCCGCACGCGTCTGCAGCAGCGCGGGATCGTCGGGCGAGAGGGCTAGCGCGTCTTGGATCGCCTGCGCCGCCTCGTCGAGGCGACCCGCCGCTTCGTACGCGACCGCCTGCTCCTGCAGGTCCGCGACGCCCGGATCGAGCAGCGGACGCACCGCCAGTTCGTCGGCCGCCGGCTCGCCAGCGCGGCGCACCGCGTCGACGGCGGCGCGCGTGTCGATCCGCACGGTCGGTGTCGGCGGCGGCGTGGACGCACAGCCGACCAGCATCAGCAGCGCGAGAACCAGCGCCCTCACGGACGCGGCTCCTCCGCGGGTGGCGCTTCGGCCGGCACGCGGCGGGCCGGGTCGGCCTCGCCGCGCTGTCCGCGGCCGAACAGGGTTTCCCAGAACCCGCCCTCGTCGGACTGCGCAGGATCCTCCGACGCAGGCGCCGCAGGCGGCGCATACGGGCACGGCACCTGCGCCGGCGCGAAACCGCGCACGAACGGGAAACGCTGCGCGCCCGGGCAGCCGGCTTCGGTGGTGTTGGAGCCCAGCACCCAGCGCCAGTCAAGGCCCTCCTCCGGCACGGCCAGCGGCGAGGTGGGCAGGCGCGCGAACAGCGCCGACCACACGCGCATCGCGCCGGTCGCGCCGTAGAGCCCGGTCGGCTTGTTCTGGTCGTTGCCGACCCAGGCCACGGCGAGGTGATCGCCCGTCCAGCCGGCGAACCAGCTGTCCTTGCCGTCGTTGCTGGTGCCGGTCTTGCCGGCCGGCGAGAGGCGTCCGCGGCCATCGGCCACGAGCTGTCTCGCCGTGCCGTTGGTGACGGCCCGCTGCAGCGCGATGGTGACCAGCCGGGCCGCGATCGCGTCGCCTTCCTGCGCCGGCGCGGGTGCCGTGTCGTAACGGTTGACCGCCACGCCGTCGGCATCGAGCACGCCGCGCACGGCACGCAGCGGCTGGATGCGGCCGCCCGAGGCGAGGAACTGGTAGAGCTGCGCCATCGCGTACGGGCTCTGGTCCATCGAGCCCAGGATCAGCGACGGATTCGGCTCGGCCTGGATGCCCGCGAGCGTGCGCACCAGCTCGGCCAGGCGCTCCGGCGTGACCTGCATGCCCACGCGCACGGTTGCCTGGTTGTACGACTGCGCCAGCGCGTCGATCAGCCGCACCGTGCCATGGCTGCGGCCGTCCGAATTGTCCGGCGACCAGCGGCGGCCGTCGGTGCGCACGGTGATCGGCGTGTCCTGCACGAAGGTAGCGAGCGAATAGCGGTCGGGCTGGGCGAGTGCGAGCAGGTAGACGAAGGGCTTGAGCAGCGAGCCCACCGGGCGCTGCGCTTCCACCGCGCGGTTGAAGCCGTGCTCGGCCACCTCGCGCGCGCCGACTACGGCGACCACGTCGCCGCGGTGCACATCGGTGACCACCATGCCCGTCTGCAGCGGCACGCGGCGCTTGCCGATCGCGTCCAGCGTGCGCGTCACCGCGCTTTCCGCATAGGCCTGCGCCGATGGCGACATGCCCGTCATCACGCTCAGGCCCGCGCCCACCAGCGCATCGGTCGGGTAGTCGCGCGCGAGCTGGCGGCGCACCAGCTCGACATAGGCCGGGAAGCGGTTCGGCGCCAGCGTGGTCGGCTTCGTGGTGACGCCCAGTGGCGCCTTCGCCGCGCGATCGTGCTCGGCCTGGTCGATCAGGCCGGTTTCCAGCATCTCGCCGAGCACGAAGTTGCGGCGCTCGCGCGCACGCTCCGGGTGTTTGCGCGGCTCGTAGTACGAGGGCCCGCGCACGATGCCGATCAGCAGCGCGATGTGCTCGGTGCCGAGGTCGCGCAGGTCGCGGCCGAAATAGAATTCCGACGCGGCCGCCACGCCGTGGATCGCCTGCGAGCCTCGCTGGCCCATGAAGACCTGGTTGAAATAGGCCTCGAGGATCACGCTCTTGTCGTAGCGCGCCTCGATCAGCATCGCGTAGATGATCTCCTTGAACTTGCGCGTCGGCGTGACCTCGTTGCCGATGCCCAGCAGGCCGCTGCGGGCGAGCTGCTGCGTGAGCGTGCTCGCGCCCTGCCGCGTCTCGCCCGAACGCAGGTTGACCCAGAGCGCGCGGAACATGCCGCTGACGTCGATGCCGAGATGGCTGTTGAAGTCGCGGTCTTCCACCGCCTGCAGGCCGGTGACCAGAAGCTCGGGCACCTCGGCGATGCGCACCAGCCGTCGCTCTTCCTGCTTCTGTCCGTAGAGCGTGGCGATGCGCGCGGGATCCAGGCGGTGCGCGCGCAGGCTGCTGCGCGTGTCCGCATCGCGCACGGAGGCGATGCGCCCGTCGGACAGCGTGACTTCCACGCGCCGCGGACGCACCACGCCGTCGACGTCGCTGAAGCCGCGGCTGGCGATCACCCAACGCCCGCCCGACTGCGAAAAGCTGCCGGCGCGGCGGCCGTCGCCCGCGCGGTAGGCGGCGGATTCGAGTTCGGTCCGCAGCGTGGCGTTGTCGAGCGCGACGCCGGGTGCGACCACCAGCGGGCGCGCGTAGACGCGCGTCGGCAGCTGCCAGCGCAACTGCCCGAAGCGCTGGCCGACCTCGTGGTTGAGGTAGAGCGTGTAGGGAATCAGGAAGCCCAGGCCCAGCGCGATCGCGGCGAGCGTCCACGTGACCAGCCGGCGGCGCCAGGCCGAAGCCGGCGCGGCGCCGGTGTCGTCGGCATCGTCTTCGTCGTAATCGATTCGGGCCACGGAATGCGAGAATGAAGGGCAGGCGCCCGCTGCGGCCGAGTCTAGCGCAGCCAGCGATGGGCCCTGCCGGCGCCGTCGGGCGTCGATTCATGCCCGATTGGAGCCCTTTCGCCGATGGCATCACCGCAGGCCCGCTGGGCCGACCTGCGTTTCTTCGTAGGCCGCCTCGCCGGGCTGGTCCGGCGCGCGCGCGCGAGCCTGCGCACGCGTGGCGCGCGCGCGACCTTCGACCGTGTCCTCGCCCACCTGCGGCCCGCCCCGCCACGTGATGGCCACGCGCTGTACCGGCCCGACGCAGCGCCGTTCACGCCCTTCGCCCTGCCCACCGCGAATGCCCCCGTGGCCAGCATCGTGATCCCGGTCTACGGCCAGTTCGCGCATACGCTGGCCTGCCTGCGCGCGCTGGCCGCGCATCCGCCGGCCACGCCGTTCGAGGTGATCGTCGTCGACGACGGCTCCACCGACGAGACGTCATGGCGTCTGCCGTCGGTCGATGGACTGCGCTACCACCGTCGCCCCGCGAATGGCGGTTTCATCGCCGCCTGCAATGACGGCGCGGCGCTGGCGACGGGCGAGTACCTCGTCTTCCTCAACAACGACACCGTGCCGCAGCCGGGCTGGCTCGAGGCGCTGCTCGGCACGTTCGAAACGCATCCGGATACCGGCCTGGCCGGTGCGCAACTGCTGTATCCGGACGGGCGCCTGCAGGAGTCCGGCGGCATCGTCTTCTCCGATGGCAGTGGCTGGAACTACGGGCGGTTCGGCGATCCGGACGACCCGCGCCATGCCTACGTGCGCGAGACCGACTACTGCTCGGGCGCCGCGATCGCGATCCCGCGCGCGCTGTTCGAGGACATCGGCGGCTTCGACACGCGCTACGCGCCGGCCTACTACGAGGACACCGACCTCGCCTTCGCCGTGCGCGAACGCGGGCTGCGCGTGCGCGTGCAACCGTTCGCGCGGGTGGTGCACGACGAGGGCGCGACCTCCGGCACCGACGTGACGCAGGGCGCGAAGGCCTACCAGGTGCGCAATCGCGACGTGTTCGCCGCGAAGTGGGCAGCCCGGCTCGCGCAACAGCCGGCGCCGGGCACGCCCGCGGACGAGGCCGTGCAGCGCGCGCGGCACACCGTACTGATCATCGACGCACTCACCCCGGATCCGACGCTCGACTCCGGCTCGCTGCGGCTGGTCAACCTGATGCGCCTGCTGCAACAGGAAGGTGCGCACGTGGTCTTCATGGCGGCGAACCGGCGCCACGCCGGCGTGCCCACGCGCGCCCTGCAGCGCACGGGCGTGGAGGTCTGGCATGCACCGCAGGCACGGCGCGCGCCGCGCTGGCTGCGCGAGCACGGTCCACGCTTCGACGCGGCGATCGTCTGCCGGCACTACGTCGCCAGCGAGTTCGTCCCGTTGCTGCGTCGCCATGCGCCGCAGGCGCGGGTCGTGTTCGACACGGTCGACCTGCATTTCCTGCGCGAGCGACGCACCGCGGAGGTGCTCGGCGACGCCACGCTCGCCGCTGCGGCGGAGGCGACGCGCAGGCGCGAGCTCGCACTGATCGACGCGTGCGACGCGACGCTGGTGGTGAGCGGCGTCGAACGCGACCTGCTGGCGACGGAGCGCCCCGACGCACGGGTCGAGATCCTTTCCAACGTGCACGAGGTGGCCGGCCGCGGCCGCGCACACGGGGCGCGCGAGGGCATCGTCTTCGTCGGCGGCTTCCGCCATCCGCCGAACGTCGATGCCGTGCGCTGGTTCGTCGACGAGGTGTTCCCGCGCCTGCGCACGGCGCGGCCGGACATCGTCTTCCACTGCATCGGCGCCGATGTCCCGCCGGCGATCGCCGCCTATGCGGCGCAGCCGGACGTGCGCATCCACGGCCACGTCCCCGACCTCGAGCCCTGGATGGACGGCGCGCGCATCGCCGTCGCGCCGCTGCGCTTCGGCGCGGGCGTGAAGGGCAAGGTCAACCTGAGCATGGCGCATGGCCAGCCGGTCGTCGCGACCTCCTGCGCGGTGGAGGGCATGCATCTTCGCGACGGCGAGGACGTGCTGGTCGCCGACGACCCGCAGGCCTTCGCCGACGCGGTGCTGAGGCTTTACGACGACGAGGCGCTGTGGAACCGGCTGGCCGCGAACGGGCTGGAGAACGTCGCGCGCCATTTCTCGATGGACGCGGCGCGTGGCGTCGTGCGCCGCGTGATCCTCGGCCTGCCGGACTAGACGCGGCGCGCCTGCTCCACGCCCGGCAGCGCCGCGAGCTTCCCGAGCAGACCCGACAGCTGTCCGTAATCGCCCACACGCACCCGTAGCCGGATTCGCATGCGCGCGCTGCCGCGCTCGCTCTCGGTGTTCATCCCGGCGAGCCCCGCATTCGCCTGGGCGACCGTGTTCGTGACTTCCTTCAGCAGCCACTTGCGATCCAGCGCGAACACTTCGACGTCCACTTCATAGCCGGACCCGGTGCGCCGCCATTCCACCGGCAGCACGCGCTGCGGCTGCGCGGCGGCGAGCCGCTGGAAGGCGGCGCAGTCGGGCCGGTGCGCGCTCACGCCGCGGCCGCGCGTCAGGTAGCCGGCGATGGGCTCGCCCGGCAGCGGCTGGCAGCAGCGCGCGAGCTGCACCAGCAGGTTGCCCACGCCCTCGACGGTGAATTCGCCCTGCGACTTCGCCGCGCGACGCGAGCGCGTCGGCGCCTCCGGCGGCGAAGCCGCTTCCGTCTCGCCGCGCTCGTGCTCGAGCAGCACGCGCGCGACCTGGTGCGGCCCGAGGTCGCCCAGCGCAACCTGCACGTACAGCTCGCCGTCGCCCGTCACGTGGAAGCGCTCGCGCGCCGGCGCGAGGTCGGCGCCGAGCAGGCCCATGCGGCGCAGCTCGCGGTCGAGCATGTCGCGGCCGGCCTGCTCGTTGCGCTCGCGGTCGAGCCGGTTGAACCAGGTGCGCACCTTCTCGCGCGAGCGATTGCTGGCGAGGAAGCCGTTCGAGGCGACCAGCCAGTCGCGCCGCGGCTCGGAGACCTTGCCGGTGAGGATCTCGACGCGGTCGCCGCTGCGCAGCGCGTGGTCGAGCGGCACGATGCGCCCATCGACCTTCGCGCCACGGCAGCGATGCCCGACGTCGGTATGCACGTGGTAGGCGAAATCGAGCGGCGTGGCGCCCGATGGAAGATCGACCACCTCGCCCTTGGGGGTGAGCACGTAGACGCGTTCCTCGACAAGCTCGCTGTCTAGCTCGCCGGCAAGCGATGCGTCGTGCCCCGGCTGTTCGAGCAGGCGACGCATCCAGGCGATCTTGCGCTCGAACGCGGCGGCCGCCTGCGCGGACGCGCCGCCCGGCCCGCCGCCTTCCTTGTATTTCCAGTGCGCGGCGACGCCCAGCTCCGCCTGGCGATGCATCTCGTGCGTGCGGATCTGCACCTCGAGCGTCTTGCCCCCGGGGCCGATCACCGCGGTGTGCAGCGAGCGGTAGTCGTTGCGCTTGGGCCGCGCGATGTAGTCGTCGAACTCGCTGGGAATCGGCACCCACGTGGCGTGCACGATGCCGAGCGCGGCATAGCAGGCAGCGACGTCGTCCACGAGCACGCGCACGGCGCGCAGGTCGTAGAGCTCGCCGATGGGCACGCCCTTGCGCTGCATCTTCTTCCAGATGCTGTAGATGTGCTTGGGGCGCCCGGCGACGTCCGCCTCGATGCCCTGCGCCTGCAGCGCGGCGTGCAGCACGTCGCGCACCTCGGCGACGTAGCCCTCGCGGTCGCCGCGCTTCTCGTCGAGCAGGCGCGCGATCTGCCGGTAGGTGGCGGGCTCGAGGAAACGGAAGGCGAGGTCCTCGAGCTCCCACTTGAGCTGCCAGATGCCCAGGCGGTTGGCCAGCGGCGCATGGATGTCGCGCGTGAGTTCGGCCAGCCGCCGGCGCTCGGCGTCCGGCCGCGACGTGGCCTGGCGCATGCGTGCGAGCTGGCGCGCGAGGAGGATCGGCACCACGCGCAGGTCGCGCACCATCGCCAGCAGCAGCCGGCGCAGGCCTTCGCTGCCGCGTCCATGGTCCTGCTGCGCGTGCAGCGTCCACACCGGCTCGGCCGCGCGCTGGCCATCGAGCAGTGCGGCGACTCCCGGAAATCCGCCTTCCACCGCGGCGTCGACGCGCTCGCGCATCCCAGGAAACGCATGGATCACCGCCGCGGCGAGCATCTCGCCGTCCGCGCCGAGACGCAGGAGCGATTCGAGGGTGGCGTCGAGTTCGAGCGCGGCCGTGTCGTCGAGCGCGGGAACGCCGTCCGCTGCGTCGATCACGATCCGACGCAGCGCCGGCGGCACGGCCGCGTCCACGCGGTCGAGGATGGACGCGGGATCGCGCGGAACAGGAGGGGCGTGCGCGTTCATCGGACTGCGGGAGGGGATCCGGATCGTCGGTCTACACTAGCCCGCGCCCGATCCGAGGAACAGAACATGTCACGCCTGCGACTGCCCCGCCTGCTCCTGCTCGCCGCCGCGCTCGCCGCGCTGCCCGTGCTCGCTGCGCCGCCTCCCATCCAGCAGCAGATGTCGCCCGAGGAATTCCGTGCCGCCGGGCTGGACAAGCTGTCGGCCGACGAGCTCGCGCGCCTGAACACCTGGCTGGGCCGCACCATCGAAGTCGAGACCGAGAAGGCGGCCACCGCGGCCAAGAAGCGGGTCGAGGACGACAACCGTGGCTTCTTCAACTTCGGCTCGACAGACCCGATCCGGTCGACCATTCCCGGCGAGTTCCGCGGCTTCGCGAACGGGCGCAGCTACACGCTCGCCAACGGCCAGGTCTGGCGCCAGGTCGACGACGCCAGCCTCGCGGGCGTGCGCCTGACCGATCCCACCGTGGTGATCAGCCCGAGCAAGGTCGGCAACGCGTGGTACATGTCCGTAGGCCGCTACGGCACCCGCGCGAAGGTCATGCGCACCAAGTAACCGCGGAGGATCGAATGTTCCGGACCATCGCCATCGCTCTCGCCCTGCTCCTGGCCGCCGGCTCCGTGGCCGCGCAGGACGCCTACGTCCCGATCGAGAAGCGCCTCACCACCGATCAGCTGCGCGCCACCGGGCTGGACCAGCTCAGCGCCGCCCAGCTGGAGCTGCTCAACAGGCTGCTGAACGAGGATCGCGCCGACGCACTGGGCGCCGTGCGCGCCGAAGAGCGCGCGGTGGCCGCACGCGAGGCCGCGGCGGCGCGCGAGCCGGTCGAAAGCCGCATCCTCGGCGCGTTCCGCGGCTGGGAGCGCGGCACGTTGCTGACCTTCGAGAACGGCCAGCAATGGCGCGTGACCGAAGGCGAGCTCAACGTCCGCGCGGTCGACTCGCCGAGCGCGAGCGTGCGCCCCGGGCTTTCCGGCGCCTGGTACCTGCGCGTCGACGGGCAGACGCCCACCGCCAAGGTCACGCGCGTCAAGTAACCGCGGGGCCGCGCAGGGCCGACAGCCGCGCGGCCAGCTTCTTCGGCGAGACGCCGCCGCGCGCGCCGAGTTCCTGCGCGAACAGCGAGACGCGCAGTTCCTCCAGGTCCTGCCGGAAGGCCTGCCAGTCGGCGTTGCCGGTGTCGGCCGTCTCCAGCGCCTGCACGAAGGGGCGCAACTCGAGCATGCGCGACTGGTCGCGCGCGGGGTCGCGCAGCGCACGCTCGGCGCGCAGCGACAGCGCCTTCAGGTAGCGCGGGTACTCGCGCAGCAACGCGGCCGGCGTATCACGCAGGAAGCCCGGCGGCGCGAGCGATGCGAGATGCGCGCGCATGTCGTCGAGGTTGCCGCTGGCCCAGCCCATCAGCGGCGATTCGAGCTTCGCCCGCACCTCGGCCACCGCGGACAGGATCGCTTCCGCCTGGCGCAGGCGCGCAGTCGCTTCCGGAAACAGCGCCTTGCCGACCTCGTCGCGCCGCGACGCGAACGCGTCCGGATCGCGCACGTCGCGCAGACCGTCGGCGGTGAGGGCATCGAAGGCGCCGTCCACGAGGTCCAGGCGCAGCCGGTCGCCTTCCTTCAGCGAGGCCGCCTCGCCACTGCGCGGCGCGGCCGACTCGATGGCCGCGTACAGCAGCGCGGTCTTGGGCGACACCGGCAACTGCTTGCGCGCCTGCCGCAGGCGATCGGCAAGCGCGATGCGCAACAGGCGCCGCACGCCCTCCGGATGCGCCCGCCCGGCCTCGTCGCCCTGTGCGAAGACCTGCAGCGAGGCGCTGTCGCCATCGTCCTGCAAGGCGGGAAACGCCGGCACGCCACCGGCGCCGCGCACGCTTTCGGGGATGGGTGCGGAAGGGAACGCGGTCAGGCCCGCCTGCGCCAGCCCGCTCGAGGCTTTTTCCGCGAACGCGTCGGCTGCCATCGCGCCGAAGCGCTCGCGCAGATCCGCGAGGTCGCGCGATTCGGCCAGCACGCGGCGGCCATCGCGATCGAGCAGGCGGAGGTTCACGCGCAGATGCGGCTCGATCGCGGCCCCGTCGAACTCCGTGCCGGACACCACCACGCCGGTGAGCTTCGACAGGAAGCGCGCGAGCGTGCCGGCGAAGGCATCGGGCTCGCCGGGGCGGCCGTTCGACCACGCGCCATGCGCTTCGGCGAAGGCCCGTGCGAAATCGGGCGCGGGCACGAAGTTGCGTCGCTGCGCCTTCGGCAGCGAACGGATCAGAGCGGCGGCCTTGTCGGCGACGAAGCCTGGCGCGAGCCAGGACAGCTGCGGCTCGTCGAGCGCGTTGAGCAGGTGCAGGGGCACCGCGATGGTCATGCCGTCGTCGGCTGCACCGGGCTCGAAGCGGTACTTCACCGCGAGCTGCACGTCGCCCATGCGCAGGAACGGCGGGAACCGGGAAGCGGTGCTGGCCTCGCCGATCATCAGGTCGTCGAGCGACCACTCCAGCGCGGCTTTCTCGCCCGGCGGCAGCTTCGCGTACCAGGCGTCGAGCGCGTGCGCGTTGTGCACCTGCGCGGGCAGGCGGTCGAGGTACCACTGCGCCATCCAGTCCTCGTCGACGACGAGGCCGGCACGGCGCTGCTTGGCTTCCTCGTCTTTCGCGCGCGCGAGCGTGGCGAGGTTCTTCTTCAGGAACACCGAGCGCGTATTGATCTCGCCGGTGACCAGCGCATCGCGCGCGAAGATCGCGCGGCTTTCCTCGGGAAACAGCGCGCCGTAGTGGATCGGCCGCTTGGGCGCGAGCACGAGGCCGAACAGCGCGATCTGCTCGCTGCCGACGACACGGCCCTGCGAGCGCGACCAGCGCGGGTCGGACTGCCTGCGCGACAGCAGGTGCGGCAACTCGTCGATCGCCCACTGCGGCTCGATCGATGCGTTCGTCAGCGCCCAGACGCGCTCGGTGTCGAGCAGCGTGGCCGACAGCACCCACGGCGGCGGCTTCTTCGCCAACGGCGAGCCGGGAAAGAGCTGGAACTTGCGGCCGCGCGGGCCGTCGTAGCCGCGATCCGCGCGCTGGCCCACCTGCGTCGGCAGGCCGGCGAGGATGGCGCGATGGAGCTTGGTGTAGTGCGCGGCGGCGGTTTTGGCGGCGGCGGCGTCGATGTCCGCGCCGGTGCCCCGATTGGCGCCGGACTCGCTCGACCCCGCTGCCGGGCCCGTGGCTTCGATCCCGGCTGCGATGGTTGGCGCCGCGGCAGCGGCGTGAGGCCCATGGCGTCGCCGTCCACGGCGCTGCGCGACCGACTTCGGATCGTCCTGCCCTGTCGTCGCCGACCGGGTGCTCGCGCCCGCTCGAACCCCTGGCTCGATGGCGCGGGCACCTGTCCAGCCCAGTTCCTCCGCCATCAGCTTCAGCTGGCGATGCAGCTCGCGCCACTCGCGCATGCGCAGGAAGCCGAGGAAGTTCCTTTCGCACCAGCCGCGCAGCTTCGACTGCGTGAGATCGGCGTGCGCCTGCTCGTACGCCTCCCACAGCCTGAGTATCCCGGCGAACTCCGAGCGCGCATCGGCGAACTGCGCATGCGCCGCATCGGCCGCGCCGCGCTGGTCGGACGGCCGCTCGCGGGGGTCCTGGATGCCGAGGAAGGCCGCGATCACCAGCAGCTCGCGCAGCACGCCATGCCCTTCGGCCGCGACGAGCATGCGCGAGAGCTTCACGTCGACCGGCAGCCTCGCCATCAGGCGGCCGGTAGCCGTCAGCACGCGACCGGCATCGACCGCGCCCAGCTCCGCCAGCTGCTGCCAGCCGTCGGCGACCGCGCGCGGATCCGGCGGTTCCAGGAACGGGAAGTCCTCGATGCGGCCCAGGCCCAGCGAGAGCATGCGCAGGATCACGCCGGCGAGCGCGGCACGGCGGATCTCGGGGTCGGTGAATTCGGCCCGCGACTGGAAATCGGCCTCGGAATACAGCCGATAGCAGATGCCTTCGGACACCCGCCCGCAGCGCCCCATGCGCTGGTTGGCACTGGCCTGGCTGACCGGTTCGATGTGCAGCCGGTCGAGCTTGGCGCGCGGGCTGTAGCGCTTGACGCGCGCCAGGCCCGGATCGACGACGTAGCGGATGCGCGGCACCGTCAGCGAGGTTTCGGCGACGTTGGTCGCCAGCACGATGCGCCGCTGCGGGCCGGGGTTGAACACGCGGTCCTGGTCGCGCGTGCTCAATCGCGCGTACAGCGGCAGCACTTCGGTATGCCGGTACTTGCGGCGCTCCAGCGCCTGGTGCGCGTCGCGGATCTCGCGCTCGCCGGAGAGGAAGACCAGCACGTCGCCGCGCGGATCCTCGGCGGTGATCTCGTCGCAGGCGGCGACGATCGCCTCGTTGACGGTGCGGGCGCCGTCGCGGCCGGCCTCGTCGGGCAGCGGCCCGCGGCGCGTGCCCGGAAGCGGGGCCTCGCCCGAATCGCCCTCGAGCGGCCGATACCGTACAGATACGGGATACCCACGGCCTTCCACGCTCACCACCGGCGCGTCGCCGAAATGCGCGGCGAAGCGCGCGGTGTCGATGGTCGCCGAGGTGATGATCACCTTGAGGTCGCGCCGGCGCTCGAGCAGCTGCTTGAGGTAGCCGAGCAGGAAGTCGATGTTGAGGCTGCGCTCGTGCGCCTCGTCGATCAGCAGCGTGTCGTAGCGCGAGAGCCAGCGGTCGGACTGGATCTCGGCGAGCAGGATGCCGTCGGTCATGAACTTGACGACCGTGTCCTCGCCGACGTTCTCCGTGAATCGCACCTGGTAGCCGACCGCGCCGCCCATCGGCACCTGCAGCTCCTCGGCGACGCGGCGGGCCACCGCGCGCGCGGCAATGCGGCGCGGCTGCGTGCAGCCGATCATGCCGGCCGCACCACGCCCGGCTCTGATGCAGAGCTTCGGGATCTGCGTGGTCTTGCCCGAACCGGTTTCGCCCGCGATCACCACGACCGGGTGTTCACGGATCAGCGCGACAATGCGCTCGGCCTCCGCGGCGATGGGCAGTTCCTCGGCCACCGTCGCGGCCGGCAGGTTACGCGCGCGGGCGTCGCGCCGCGCCATCGATACGGCGAGCGCGCGCTCGAATGCTTCGCGGCCGGAGGCGTCGCCGGGCGAGCGGTTCCAGCGCGTCCAAAGGCCGTGCAGGCGACGCTGGTCGCGCGTCATCGCCCCGCCGATCGCTTCGCGGGCATGGCGCAGTGCTGTCGCGGCCATCGGCGCGGGGCGGGGTGCGGGATCGTCGGGACTCATCGGTGCCATCGAAACACAGGAATCATTGAACGTCGCGTCCGCGGCCGCATATCGGGTCCGTCCCGTCAAAGGAGAGGGTCAATGCAACAGAACAGCCAACCCACGTCGCTCGAACCGGCGGCCTCGCCCGCGGTGGCGCAGTCGAAGGCGCCGGCGGTCGATATCGGGATCGAGGACGAGGATCGCAAGGAGATCGCGCAGGGGCTTTCGCACTTCCTGGCCGACAGCTTCACGCTCTATCTCAAGACGCACAACTTCCACTGGAACGTGACCGGGCAGATGTTCAACGCCCTGCACAACATGTTCGAGGCGCAGTACACCGAGCAGTGGACGGCGCTGGACGACATCGCCGAACGCATCCGCGCGCTCGGTTACAACGCGCCGGGCTCATATGCGGAATTCATCAAGCTGACGTCGATCCGCGAGGAGCCGGGGCTGACCGAAGCGCCGGACTGGCGCGAGATGGTCCGCCAGCTGGTGGTGGGCAACGAGGCGGTCTGCCGCACGGCACGCCGCGTGCTCAGGACCAGCGACGAAGCCGGCGACGACCCCACCGTCGACCTGATGACCCAGCGGCTGCAGACGCACGAGAAGTACGCGTGGATGCTGCGGTCGCTGTTGCAGTAAC
>CAZNRZ010000060.1:0-12466 GCA_964575535.1 uncultured Lysobacter sp.
CGCTACAGCCCGCTGGCCGAGTCGCTGGCGCAGACGCTGGAACGCAACGGCGCGACGCTCGCACGCGACGGCGAGGAGGCCACGGTGCTCGACATCCTCGCCGAGCAGTGGGGCGATACGCCGATCAGCGTCGATGCGCTCGGGCGTTCGCAGGAATTCAGCCTGCGCTATGCGGTGATCTTCGAACTGCGGCGTGCCGACGGCGCGGTCGTGGTGCCGCGCCAGACGATCGAGCTCGCGCGCGATTACGCCTCCAATCCGGTGAACTCCATCGGCACCGAGGGCGAGCGCGAGATCCTGGCGCGCGAGCTGCGCCGCGAGATGGCGGCCTCCGTGCTGCGTCGGATCGACGCCGTGTTCAAGGCCGGTGTCGCCGTCGACGGGCTCGAGCCGATTCCGCAGCCTGCGATCGCGCCATCGCCGGCCGACGACGCAGCGGGCAATCCCGGCGGCTGAGCCGTCGCGCGCAGTCCCATGGATGTCACGCCCGAGCAACTGGTCGCCCAGCTCGATAGCGGCCCGTTGCAGCCGGCCTACCTGATCGCCGGCGCGGAACCGCTGCTGGTGCTCGAAGCGGCCGATGCGGTGCGTGCGGCCGCCCGTCGCGACGGGGTCGCCGAGCGCGAGGTCTTCGAGGCCGGAGCCGGCCAGCGCGAGCCCGACTGGGACGCACTGCATGCAACGTTCGGCGCGCCGAGCCTGTTCGCTTCGCGGCGCCTGGTCGAAGTTCGCCTGCCGACCGGCAAGCCCGGCAAGGAAGGCGCGGCGATGATCGTCGCCTACTGCGCCAATCCGCCGTCCGACGTGATCCTGATGGTTACCGCCGGCGAATGGAGCCGCCAGCACGGCGGCGCGTGGAGCGAGGCCATTTCCCGCATCGGGCGGGTGGCCGTCGCCTCGCCGGTCAAACCGCATGAACTGCCGGGCTGGATCGATCGCCGCCTGCGCAGCCGCGGCTTCGCGCCCGACCGCGATGCCGTCGCCTATCTCGCCGAGCGCGTGGAAGGCAATCTGCTCGCGGCGGCGCAGGAGATCGACAAGCTCGCCTTGCTGCTTCGCGACGCGGCGCCTGTGGCGAACGGCCCGGGCGGTGGCCGCGCGGGGCGTGCGCTCGACGTCGCCACGCTGGAGTCGCTCGTAGCCGATGCCGCTCGCTACGACGTCTTCCGGCTGCTCGATGCGGCGATGAACGGGCATGCGCCGATGGTGCTGCGCGTGACAGCCGGCCTGCGTGCGGAAGGCGAGGCCGTGCCCGGCCTGCTCGGGATGATCGTCATGGAACTCCAGCGCGGTGCATCGCTGGCGCGCGTGCAGGCGCGGGGCGGCAACCTCGGCGCGGCGTTCAAGGCGCAGCGCGTCTGGGACTCGCGCCAGCCCATGTACCGCCGCGCGCTGCAGCGCCACCTGCCGGAATCCTGGGACGCGATGCTGGCGCAGGCCGGCCTGGTCGACCGCATCGCCAAGGGCCGCGCGCCGGGCGACGCATGGCGCGCGCTCGAGCGCCTGATGCTCGCGCTGGCCGACCGCGGCGCCGTGCGGATGCTCGCCGCGGGCTGACATGGCGCCCTGGGTCGGGTACGGCGGCAGCTTCGACCCCGTGCACCGCGGGCACATCGCGGTCGCGCACGCCGTGGCGACTGCTATCGAAGCGGAGGTGCACCTCGTGCCCGCCGCCGACCCGCCGCACAAGCAGGCGACGCATGCCGACGCGATGCATCGCCGGCGGATGCTCGAACTCGCCGTGGCCGGCGAACGCCGACTGCGCGTGGACGCGCGCGAACTGCTGCGCGACGGCCCGTCCTACAGCGTGGATACGCTCGCGTCCGTGCGTGGCGAGGTCGGTGCGGCCGTCCCGGTGATCTGGGTGATCGGCGCCGACTCGCTCGCCCAGCTGCATCGCTGGCACCGCTGGCGTGATCTGTTCGCGCTGGGGCACGTGCTCGGCGTGGGCCGCCCCGGCCACGCGCTGGATCCGGATGCCTCCGGAGACGCGGTGGCCACTGCTTTCCTCGCCGATCGTCTGCGTCCTCTCGATGCGCTGTGCGCGTCCGCGGCCGGCGCACTCGCGCTGCTGCCGATGGAACCGCCGCGCGGGGAATCGTCCACCGCGGTCCGCGCACTCGCCGCCGCGGGCGCGCCGTGGGAACACCTCGTACCGCCCGCCGTCGCCGCGTACATCCACCGTCACCGGCTCTATGCAACGGGCGACGCAGCCTAGGCGCCTATACTCCGCGCATCCCATCGGCCATCGGAGCCCGCCCGTTTGAGCACCCAAGCCCACGTCATCAAGACCCGCCTGCCCAGCCCGCCGCCGCCGCTGGAAGAACTGCTGGCGACCGTGCGCAGCGCGGTCGAGGAACTGAAGGCGCGCGACGTCGTCGAGATCGACGTGCGGGGCAGGAGCAGCGTCACCGACTACATGGTGATCGCCTCGGGCACGTCCACGCGACACGTGAAGTCGATCGCGGGCGAAGTGGTGAAGTTCGCCAAGAACCTCGACGTGATGCCACTCGGCGTTGAGGGCGAGCGCGAGGCCGAATGGGTGCTGGTGGATCTCGGCGATGTCGTCGTCCACGTGATGTTGCCGCGCGTGCGCGAGTTCTATGCGCTCGAGCGCCTGTGGACCGTGGGCGACGAGCCGCCGCGCGAGGAGGTCGACGAGCTGGCGAGCGGCACGCTCGGCCAGGACGACGACGGTTATGGCGACGAGGAGCCTCTGGGTTTCGAGGACGATGCCGACGAATTCGACGTGGAGCGCCGCCCGCGTCCCTCGCTCTGAGGTCGTGACGAGCCGTATGCCATGAAGGCGCGGCTGATCGCCGTCGGTGAGCGCGCGCCTGCGTGGGTGGCCGACGGTTTCGGTGAATACCGCAAGCGGCTCTCGCACTGGCTGCCGCTCGATCTCGTGGAAGTCGAGCCCGGCCTGCGCGGCAAGGGCCGCGACGCGGCGCGCGCGATGGCCGACGAGGGCCAGCGCGTGCTCGCCGCGCTGCCGCGCAACGCCTGCGTGGTGACGCTCGACGGCCGCGGCCGTGCATGGAGCTCGGAACAGCTCGCGCAGCGCCTCGAACACTGGCGCGGGCAGGGGCGCGACCTCGCGTTCCTGATAGGCGGGCCCGAAGGACACGCGCCCGGAATACTGGCGCGCGCGGACGAGAGCTGGGCGCTGGGTCCGCTGACGCTGCCGCACATGCTGGTGCGGCTGGTCGTCGCGGAACAGCTTTATCGCGCTGCGACGATGCTCGCGAACCATCCCTATCACCGGGCGTGACATGGCTGGGCAGCACGCCGCGCTCTGCACCAGACCTGCCTGCGAGGATGAAGGCGTGGAGCTACCTTCCGCTGTCCGGGCGTTGGCCGTGGTAGCCCGCTACCGACGGACATAAAACCGGACATCGCGGCGCATCGGGCGCACGACGTGCTGCGAGCCGCAGCGTCGGGCACCCGTAAGACGCGCAAGCGCGAGGAGTGAAAGCGCGCTTCGGCTCTGTTCCTACTGCGGAACCGCGAGGGTTCGTGGAACAGCCCAAGCCCTCACGCCGCGCCGCGCGCCCGATCACTCCAGCTCGAACGCCACCGGCACCATCCCGATCGCCTGCACGGGCCGTCCGTCGCGCATCGCGGGGCGGAACGTCCAGCGCGCGAGCACCTGGCGGCGGGCGGCGATGTCGAGAGCACGATGCCCGCTGCTGCGCGCGACCGTGACTTCGAGCGGCCGGCCATCGACATCCACCAGCACCTGCAGCATCACCGTGCCGGTGAGCCCCTCGCGCAGCGCCTCGCGCGGATAGGGCGGTGGCGGCGCGGACGCGTATTCGAGGTGCGCGCCCTGCATCGGACGCCCGTCGTCGACGATGGCGGGGCCGGGCGGTGTGTCGATCAGCACGTCGTTGCCGGGCGGCACGACGACATCGCCCGGCTGCGCCTCGTCGGTGGTGTGGACCTGCGGCTGCGGCGGCACGGGCACGTCGCGGGGCTGTTCGACGGAACGCGCGACGGGCTTTCTCACGTCGACGATCTCGGGCTCCGGCTTCGGCACGGGCGGCCTGGGGCGGATGAGGATGAAATCGGGGACGATCGTTTCCGTGCGCTCGATGATCGGCGGCGCGGCGATCGGAACCAGAAGCAGCATCAGCATTGCCGCGTTCAGCGCGATGGCGCCCGCGCCGGCTGCGATGCGGCCCGGGTCGAGTTCGTTGGGGCGGGGTGCGGTGATCGTCGACATGACCGGCTCCAAGGGGTGTGTGCCGGTACGAACGCATGGCCACGCGCGGTGGGGTTGGCGCGATGCGCACATCGCCGGAAGCGTGACCCCGCCAGCGAAAAGCCCGCCGGATGGCGGGCTTTTCGAAGCGCTGGAACACGCGGCGATCAGGGCGTATCGGCAGCCACGTCCGGCGTGTCGCCCTGGTCGCGCTCGAGCCCGCCCGCTTCCGGATTGGGTTGCTTGCCGAAGTCGTTGCCGCGCGCATCCGGTGCATGGCGCGGCACGTCCGCACCATTCCGGGGGTTGGCCTCGTCGTAACCGGGATTGGCGCCCGCGCGCGGGTCCGCCTGCGGCGTGGTGCCGGGCTCACGTGCATTCATGCATCACCTCCCGAGTTCGAAGACGACGTCGAGCGTAATGCCGAGCACGTTCTCGCCGGGCGAAATCGGCGTCATCGCATCGGCCGCCATGGCCTTGGCCTCCATCCGCATCATCGGCCGCGGGATGCCCTGGCCGCCGGTCTCGTCGATGCTGACGATGCGGCGCACCTGCAGGCCGAGCGACTTCGCATACATCTCCGCGCGCTGGCGCGCCTTCTGCAGGGCGTCGCGACGCGCCTCGTCGTAGGCCTCGTCCTTACGGTCGACGTCGAACGTCGGGCCGTTGACCTGGTTCGCGCCGGTGGCGACCAGTGCATCGAGGATGCGCCCCAGCTTGGCGATGTCACGCACCACCACGTTGACCGTATTCGACGCCTGGTAGCCGGTGATCACCGGCGGCTGGTTCTCGGCGTAGCGGTACTGCGGGTTGAGGTTGACGCCCGCGGTCTGCACGTCGCGTTCTGCGATGCCGGCTGCGCGCAGGGCCGCGGACACCTTCGCCATCTGCTCCGCGTTCTGGCGCAGCGCGGCGTTCGCGTCCGCGGCCTGCGTGACCACGCCGGCCGAGACGGTGGCGATGTCGGGAACGCGCCGCACCTCGGCGGTCGCGGCGACGCTCAGAAGCGTGCCGTCGCTGGGCACCTGGATGCTGGTCGTGGGCGTCTGTGCGACGGCGTTCACGGCGAAGGCGCCGAAAGCGAGCGCGACTGCGAGGGCGACGGGGCGAAAGCGCGGGCGGCGTGCATGCATGGAGATCATCGATTCGTCCTGGTGGCGGGAGGGTCTGGCCGTCCGGGTGAACGGCCGGTGAGGCGGAGCGGGGTGATCGCCCGCGGCAGTACGTTCAGCCCGCGGCCCGGCTGCGGCCGCGGGTTATCCTCCGATGGATGCTCTATCTCGCCTCGAAATCCCCACGCCGCCGCGAATTGCTGGCCCGCCTCGGCATCGACCCCCGCCTGCTCGACCTCGATCTTCCGGAGATCCGCCACCCCGGCGAGTCCGCGCTGGACTACGTCCGGCGCGTCTCGCGCGAGAAGGCGGGCGCGGGGCTGCTGAAGGTGATGTCGACGCCGGGCGCGCGCGTGCTCGCCGCCGACACCGAAGTGGTGCTCGACGACGAAGTCTTCGGCAAGCCGGCGAACGCCGGCGACGCGCGCGGCATGCTCGCGCGGCTGTCCGGCCGCACGCACCAGGTCATCAGCGTGGTCTGGGTGATGGACGCCACGCGCGAGGCGCAGGCGATCAGCACCACCGACGTGACCTTCGCCGCACTCACGCCCGCGCTCATCGACGGCTACATCGCCAGCGGCGAATGGGATGGCAAGGCCGGTGCCTATGCGATCCAGGGATTGGCCGAAGTGTTCGTCAGCCGCATCGAGGGCAGCTACTCGGGCGTGATGGGGCTGCCCGTGCACGAGACCGCCGCGCTGCTCGCCGACTTCGGCATCGACGTCTTCGCAGGGCGCGGCTCATGAGCGAGGAGATCCTGATCAACGTCACGCCGCGCGAGACGCGCGTGGCCGTCGTCGAGAACGGGATGCTGCAGGAACTGCACATCGAGCGTGGCTGGCGTCGCGGCGTGGTGGGCAACATCTACAAGGGCCGGGTGCAGCGGGTGATGCCGGGCATGCAGGCCGCGTTCGTCGACATCGGCCTCGACCGCGCCGCATTCCTGCATGCCGCCGACATCATCAAGCCCGCGCCGGTCAACGAAGGCAGCGCGAACGGCGAGGAGGCCGCGCTGCCGGCGCAGCCTACGCGCCCGATCAGCGAATTGCTGCGCGACGGCCAGGACATCGTGGTGCAGGTGGTCAAGGACCCGATTGGCGGCAAGGGTGCGCGCCTCACCACGCAGCTCAGCATTCCCTCGCGCTACCTGGTACTGCTGCCGCGCACGCGCGTGGTCGGCGTGTCCGCGCGCATCGAGGACGAGGCCGAGCGTGCGCGGCTCAAGGGCTTCGTCGGCGCGCAATCGCCTGCCGGTGCGCAGCAGGGCTACATCGTGCGCACCAATGCCGAGGGCCAGCCGGAAGAGGCGCTGGCCGAGGACGTCGGCTATCTCAATCGGGTCTGGTCGCTCATCGAGGAACGCTCGGCCGCCGCGCGCGTCGGCGAGCGTGTCTACGAGGATCTCTCGCTGCCGATGCGTGCCGTGCGCGACCTCCTGCGCCGCGACGTAGAGAAGGTGAAGGTGGATTCGCGCGAGACCTGCGACCGCCTCAAGCTGTTCGCCGCGCAGTACATGCCCGGCCTCAACGAGAAGATCGAGCACTACGCAGGCGCGCGGCCGATCTTCGATCTGTACGGCGTGGAGGACGAGATCCAGCGTGCGCTGGAGAACCAGGTGCCGCTGAAGTCGGGCGGTTACCTCGTCATCGACCAGACCGAGGCGATGACCACCATCGACGTCAACACCGGTTCATTCCTCGGTCAGCGCAACCTGGAGGAAACGGTCTACCGGACCAATCTGGAGGCGGCCCAGTCGGTCGCGCGTCAGCTTCGACTCCGCAATCTTGGCGGCATCATCATCATCGACTTCATCGACATGACGGACGCCGAGCACAAGCGGCAGGTGCTCCGTCAGCTCGAGAAGGCGCTCGCCCGCGACCACGCCAAGACGACCGTGTACGACTTCTCACCGTTGGGTCTCGTCGAGATGACCCGCAAGCGCACCACCGAGAGCCTGCAGCGTCAGCTGTCCGAGCCCTGCCACGAATGCGGCGGGCGCGGATCGCTGAAGACGCCGGAGACCGTGACCTACGAGATCTTCCGCGACATCGTGCGGCAGGTGCGCCAGTTCGACGCGCAGCGGCTGCTGGTGATCGCGTCGCCGAAGGTGGTGGCGCGCATCACCGACGAGGAGTCGGCGGCGGTGGCGGAGCTCGAGGAGTTCCTCGCCAAGTCGATCCGCTTCCAGGCCGACGAGCAGTATTCGCAGGAGCAGTTCGATGTGGTGCTGCTTTGATTCGTGACTGGTGATTCGTGATTCGCACGAGAGAAAAACCAGCGTGCGTGGATTTCCGTGCATGGCGACGTGACGCCGCGCGCGACACAACGCTTTTACCGATCACCAGTCACCAATCACGAACCACATGCTTCTAAGGCACGCCAAACGCGCGCACGTCGGCCTCGGCTATCTGCTGGCGGCGGCGGTGATCGCGATCGCGCTGCTGCTGGGCGTGACCAGCCAGGCGATGACGTGGCTTGCGCGCAATCCGGCGCGGGTGGACGCGTGGCTCGAGCACCGCATCGGGCAGCCCGTCTCGTTTTCCGGGATGAGCACGCAGTGGACCCGGCGCGGGCCCCTGGTCAGCCTCGAAGACCTGCGCGTCGGCAACGGCCGCGATGCGTTCCGCATCGGCGATGCCGAGCTGCTGGCGTCGATCTATTCCGGCGTGCTGCCGGGCCGGTCGTTCTCGGAGATCCGCCTGCGCGGGCTGGACATGACGCTGGTGCGCCGTGCTGACGGCACCTGGCACGCGCTCGGCCTGCCCGGACAGGAGCAGCAGGACGGCGACGCGTTCGCGCTGCTCGAGCGGCTGGGCGAACTGCACGTCATCGATGGACGGCTGGCGGTGGTCGCGCCGGCGTACGGCATCGACGCGCGCATCCCGCGCGTGGACCTGCGCCTGCGCGTCGACGGCGACCGCATCCGCGCCGGCGTTCGCGCCTGGCCGGCAGCCGGCCGTGCGCCGGTGGACGGCGTGCTCGACTTCGATCGCGCCAGCGGCGACGGGCGTGCCCATGCGCGCGCGCAGGCCGCATCGCTGTCGGACTGGCGGAGTTTCCTGCGCGCAGCGGGCGTGCAGGTTGCCGGCGGCGAGGGGCATGTCGACGCCTGGGCCGAGCTGCGCGGGCATCGCGTCACCGGCGTGACCGCGCAGGGCCGCCTGGCGCGGGTGGTGGTCGACGGTGCGCCACTCGACGGTCGCAGGCCGCGGCTGGTGTTCGACGAGCTCGACGTGCTCGGTCACTGGCGGGTCGCGCAGGGCCAGTGGGAGGCGCGCCTGCCGCGTCTCCGCCTGCGGCAGGGCGACGCGCGCCAGGCACTCGACGGCCTGCACGTCGCGGGCGGCCGTCGCTTCGTGCTCGCTGCCGAGGACGTGGACATCGCGCCGCTGCTGCAGGGGCTCGCACTCACCGATCGCATCGCGCCCGGCGCGCGACGCTGGATCCGCGCGGCGGCACCGACCGGAATGGTCGAGCGGCTGCGTGTCGACGGCCGCCCGGGCGGAAGCCCGCGCTTCGATGCGAGCATCGACGACGTGGGCTTCGCGCGTGTCGGCACGTCGCCGGGCCTGCGCGGAGTCGGCGGCCGGGTCACCGGCGACGCCGACGGCCTGCAGTTCGATTTCGACTCCGCCAGCCCCGTGCGCTTCAGCTGGCCGCAGGCCTTCGGCCCCGACCACGTGCTGCGGCTCACCGGCCGCGCCGGCGCCTGGCGCGAGGGCGACGGCTGGCGCGTGGGCACCAGCGCGCTGCGCGTCGCGGGCGAGGGCTATGCGGCCGACGTGCGCGGCGGCCTGTGGTGGCAGGGCGACGGCACGCGGCCGTGGATCGATCTCGCCGCCGCCGTGCAGCCGGCGCAGGTGCCGGTGGCCAAGCGCTTCTGGGTGCGCCACCTGATGCCGCCCGTGGTGGTCGACTGGCTCGACACGGCGCTCGTGGGCGGAACCGTGCGCAATGGGCGCGCGGTCATCACCGGCGACCTCGACCACTGGCCGTTCGAGCACGGCGAGGGCCGCTTCGAGGCGCGCGCCGACATCACCGGCGCGACGCTGCGCTTCCAGCCGGACTGGCCAGCGGCGGAGAGCGTCGACGCGCAGGTCGCCTTCGTCGGCAACGGATTCTCCATCGACGGGCGCGGCCGCGTGGGCGGCGTGGCGCTGTCGCGCCTGCATGCGGGCATCGACGACTACGGCCGCGGCTCGCTGATCGTCGACGCGGTCGGCCGCACCGATGCGCGCGAGCTGCTGGAAGTGCTGCGTCGCAGCCCGCTGCAGCGCCAGCAGCCCGAGACCTTCGCCGCGCTCGGCGCTTCAGGCCCGGCGGCGGTGCGCTTCGGCCTGGACATGCCGCTCGGGCGCGGCCTGCCTGTGGCGATCGCCGGCACGGTCGACCTCGACGGCGCGCGCCTGTCGGACACGCGCTGGAACCTGCGTTTCGACGGCGTGCGCGGGCGGGCCCGTTACGACCGCAACGGCTTCACCGCGGCCGATCTCGCCGTGCGACACGCCGGCCAGCCTGGCCGCCTCGCGCTGCGCGCGGGCCCTGGACACGTGCGCGACGCTGCGCATGCATTCGAGGGCGCCGTGGACGCCACGTTCGACATCGACGAGCTGCTGGAGCGCGCGCCGGAAATGGCGTGGCTGGCGCCGCACGTGTCCGGGCGCTCGGCCTGGAACGTCGGTGTGGTCGTGCCGCGTGCGCCGGCGAGCGGAGCGCCCGCGGCGCGCCTGCAGTTGCGTTCCTCGCTCGCGGGTACCTCGCTCGACCTGCCCGCGCCGCTGCGCAAGCCGGCGTCGCAGCCGCTGGCCGCGTTCGTCGACACGCCGCTTCCGTTGGGCACCGGCGAGATCTCGGTGGGCCTGGGCAACCTCGTCGCCGTGCGCGCCCGCAGCGCGCAGGGGCGCACCGGCGTGCGCGTGCAGCTCGGCAGCGGACGCGTGGACGAGGCGCCGCCGCTGCAGGGGCTGGTCGCCACCGGGCGCGCCGCGCAGCTGGATGCACTGGACTGGATCGCCTTCGCGCGTGGCGATGGCGGCGCGGCCGGCGAAGGCCTGCGCCTGCAACGCATCGACGTGGCCACGTCGCGCCTCGGCATGCTCGGCGGCCAGTTCGGCGACGCGCGCCTTCAGGTGCAGCCCGGCGCCGGCGGCGCGATGGCCATTCGCGTCGACGGCCCGGCGCTGTCCGGCGCGCTGGCGGTTCCCGCCGGCGACGGCGCGATCACCGGCCGCTTCGCCCGCGTGCACTGGAAGCCGGCCGCGTCCGCTTCCGCCTCGGCCGCGCGGCCGGCGCCATCGCCAACGCCCGCGCGTGCAAAGGGCACGCCCGCGAACTTCGACCCCGCCGGCATCCCCGCGCTCGCGGTCGACGTCGACGACCTCCGCTTCGGCGACGCGCGCCTGGGCACGGCGCGCCTGCGCACGCGCCCGACTGCGTCCGGCCTGCGCCTTGAACAATTCAGCGCGCGTGGGCGCGGACAGTCGCTGGAGGCCAGCGGCGACTGGACGGGCCGCGGCAGCGCCGCACGCACGCGCGTCGACGTGAACGTGACCAGCGACGACTTTGGCGCGCTGCTCGCGGGTTTCGGCTTCGCGGGCCGCGTCGGAGGCGGCGAGGGCAGCGCGCAGCTCCAGGCGGCCTGGCCCGGCAGCCCGGCGGAGCTGCGCGTCGACGCACTGCAGGGCCGGCTCGCACTCGATGCGCGCGACGGCCGCCTGCTCGAAGTCGAGCCCGGCGCGGGCCGCGTGCTCGGCCTGCTCAGCCTCGCCGAACTGCCGCGGCGGCTGACGCTGGATTTCCGCGACTTCTTCTCCAAGGGGTTCGCGTTCAACCGGCTGCGCGGCGCGGTCGCGTTCGACGACGGCGAGGCCCGCAGCGACGATCTCGCCATCCGCGGTCCCGCCGCCGACATCGACATCCGCGGCGTCGCCGACCTGCGCCGGCAGACCTTCGACCAGACCGTCGAGGTGCGCCCGAAGTCCGGCAACCTGCTGACTGCCGTCGGCGCGCTCGCGGGCGGGCCGGTGGGCGCGGCGATCGGTGCGGCCGCGAATGCCGTACTCAAGAAGCCGCTGGGACAGATCGGCGCGAAGACCTACCGCGTCACCGGCCCGTGGAAGGAGCCAAAGGTCGAAGTGATGAGCCGCGAGCAGAGCCGCGCGCAGGTAGCGGCGCGTCCCGCCGGTTGAAGGCCGTCACCACGCGTCCCATATAGTCGTGCTGCGCGCATCGCGCCTTGCCGGACGCCCCATGAATTCCACGCTGCAGACCGCCGAATCCCGCCTGCTTTCGCCCGCCGGCCTCGATCCCGCCGGCCTCGACCGCGCACTCGGCGCGCTGGTCGGCCCCGGCGTCGACTTCGGCGACCTCTACTTCCAGCACACGCGCCGCGAGAGCTGGACGGTGGAGGACGGCATCGTCAAGGACGGCGCGCATTCGATCGAGCAGGGCGTGGGCGTGCGCGCGATCAGCGGCGAGAAGACCGGCTTCGCGTACTCCGACGAGATCGATGCGCGATCGCTACTGGAAGCCGCGCAGTCCGCGCGCGCGATCTCGAAGGGCACGGTGGTTCCGGGCGGCCTGTCGGGCCAGCGCCCGCTGGTGCGCAGCGCCGGGCGCGCGCTGTATGCGCCGGTCGATCCGATCGACGCGCTGGGCAACGAGGACAAGGTCGAGGCGCTGCGACGCGTCGACCGCCTGCTGCGTGCCGCCGATCCGCGCGTGAAGCAGGTGGTGGTGAGCCTGTCGGGCGGCGTCGATACCGTGCTGGTCGCGCGCAGCGACGGCCTGATGTCCGCCGACGTGCGCCCGCTGGTGCGGCTCAACGTGCAGGTGATCGTGGAGCACAACGGGCGACGCGAGCAGGGCTATGCCGGCGGCGGCGGGCGCTACGGCTATGCCGAGCTGCTGGGCGGCGATCGGCCGGAACATCTCGCGCGCGAGGCGCTGCGGCAGGCACTGGTGAATCTGGAGGCGGTCGACGCGCCCGCAGGCGTGATGCCCGTGGTGCTCGGCAGTGGCTGGCCCGGCGTGCTGCTGCACGAGGCGGTCGGCCACGGGCTGGAAGGCGACTTCAACCGCAAGGGCACGTCGACATATGCGGGCCGCATCGGCCAGCGGGTCGCATCGCCGGGCGTCACCATCGTCGACG
>CAZNRZ010000061.1:0-12328 GCA_964575535.1 uncultured Lysobacter sp.
GCCCGAAGGAACAGGGCGCGATCGCCAAGCGCATCAACGGCGTGATGATCGCCAACGCCGCGGGCGCGACGCCGGCCTACTCGCTCGGCCCGCTGGAAGAGCGCGGCCGCCTGTTCGCCGCGGAAGGCGACATGGTCTACGAGGGCCAGCTGATCGGCATCCACTCGAAGGACAACGACCTCACCGTCAACGCGATCAAGACCAAGCCGCTGACCAACATGCGCGCCTCGGGCAAGGACGACGCGATCAAGCTGACGCCTGCGCTCAAGTATTCGCTGGAGCAGGCGCTGGACTTCATCGAGGACGACGAGCTGGTGGAAGTCACGCCGAAGGAAATCCGCCTGCGCAAGAAGCTGCTCACCGAGAGCGAGCGCAAGACGGCGTCGCGCCGGGCCGGCTGATCCATCGGCCAGTGCGAACTGGACGGCGCGCCGGCAACGGCGCGCCGTTTTCATTGGCGAGGATGACCCGCCCGGCCGTTGCGGCGCCCGCGACGCGACGCGCACCGGGATCGGCCCGCCTTGTACCCCGCTGCACGGTATTGGATCCTCGGGTCGTTGACCCGGAGCCCCCATGCGCCTACTCGCCCTCGCCGTTCTCGCCTGCACCGCCTGCTCGACGACTCCCCGGCCGACGCCCGTCGCGGAATCGTCCGTCGTCTCGGCGCCTGCAACCACGCTGGTGGTCGAGGAAGCCCACATCTCCGATCTCGCCACGCGGATGCAACAGGGTGAGATCGACAGCCGGCGCCTCACGCAGGCCTATCTCGATCGTATCGCCGCGATCGACCGCTCGGGCCCGACGCTCAATGCCGTGATCGCCGTGAATCCGCAGGCGCTCGCGGAGGCCGACCGCCTCGATGCCGAGCGCCGCGCCGGCCGGTTGCGCGGGCCTCTGCACGGCGTTCCCATCCTGCTCAAGGACAACATCGACGCCGTGCCGATGGCCACCACCGCAGGCTCGCTCGCACTCGCGTCGCACCATCCATCGCGCGACGCCTTTCTCGTCGAGCGGCTGCGTGAGGCCGGCGCGGTGATCCTGGGCAAGACCAACCTCAGCGAGTGGGCGAATTTCCGCTCGACGAATTCCATCTCCGGCTGGAGCGGCGTCGCCGGGCAGACCCGCAATCCCTACGTGCTCGATCGCAACCCCTGCGGTTCGAGCTCGGGCTCGGGCGTTGCGGCATCGGCTAGCCTCGCGGCTGCGACCGTGGGGACCGAAACGGACGGAAGCATCATCTGTCCCGCCGCCGTATCCGGCGTTGTCGGTCTAAAGCCCACGGTGGGCCTGGTCAGCCGCGACGGGGTGGTCCCGATCTCCGGTAGCCAGGACACACCCGGGCCGATGGCGCGCAGCGTCGCCGATGCCGCGTTGCTGCTCGACGCGATGGTGGGCGTGGATCCGCGCGACGCGGCAACGACGGGCGCGAGGCGCCCCACTCGCGGCTACGCCTCCCACCTGCAGACCGACGGATTGCGCGGCGCGCGTCTCGGCGTACTGCGCAAGAGCATGGGCTTCCATGCGGGCGTGGATGCCGCATTCGAACGCGCGATCGTGGCGATGCGCGCAGCCGGCGCCGAGGTCCTCGACGTCGAGATCCCCACGGCGGGCAAGTGGAATGGCCACGAGTTCACCGTGCTGCTGGCCGAGTTCCGACCGGCATTGGAGCGCTATCTCGCCGATACCGGCGCGCCCGTGCGCACCTTGCCCGAGCTGATGGATTTCAATCGCAGGCACGCGGCGGATGAAATGCCCTACTTCGGGCAGGAGCTGTTCGAGCAGGCGATGGCGGCGCCCGCGGAGTCGTCGAAGGCGTATCTCGATGCGCGCCGCGAAGCGCGTCGCCTGGCGGGCGCGGCCGGCATCGATGCGACGTTGAAGCAGCACCGCCTCGACGCGCTGCTCGCGCCGGCGACATCGCCGGCCTGGCGCATCGACAGCGTGCTCGGCGATCACTTCACGGGCGCCGGATACGGGGCCGCGGCCGTCGCCGGCTATCCGAGCATCACCGTACCGATGGGCGAGGTGCGCGGGCTGCCGGTCGGGCTCGTCTTCATGGGCACGGCATGGAGCGAGCCCCGCCTGATCGAGTTGGCCCACGGGTTCGAGCAGGCGACGAAGGCGCGCCGCCCGCCGGCGTTTGTGCCGACGCTCGACGCACTGCCGCCGCGCCCTCGCTGACGCGCCCGCGACGGCCTTTGGACGCAGCTCATAGGCGAACGGCACCTCGCGGTGCCGTTCGAGCAGTAGTGCGGGGCGACCGGATCAGACCGGCGTACTGAGCTGCGTCTGCTTGCGCACGATGAGCATCGCCACTTCCAGCGCCTGCTCGTAGTTGAGGCGCGGGTCGACGCAGGTGCGATACGCGCGCTCCAGATCCAGCTCCGTCAGCTCGCGGGCGCCGCCGAGGCATTCGGTCACGTCTTCGCCGGTCAGCTCGAGATGTACGCCGCCCAACCGCGTACCGGCCGCCGCATGCAGCTCGAACGCCTGCTCCACCTCGCCTGCGATGTTGGCGAAGCGTCGCGTCTTGTAGCCGTTGGCAGTGGCCTCGGTATTGCCATGCATGGGGTCGCATACCCACAGCACGCGGCGGCCGTCACGACGCATGGCGTCGAGCAGCGGAGGCAGCTTCTGCGCGATGTGGGCCGCGCCCATGCGATGGATGAACGTGAGCCGGCCCGGCTCATCCTCGGGATTCAGCACGTCGACCAGGCGCAGCAGCTGGTCAGGCGACACCGACGGCCCGACCTTCACCGCGATCGGATTCCGGATGCCACGCAGGAATTCGACATGCGCGCCGTCGATCTGCGCCGTGCGCATGCCAATCCACGGGAAATGCGTGCTGAGGTCGAACCAGCCCCAGTTGCGCGGCACCTCGCGGGTGAGCGATTCCTCGTAGGGCAGCAGCAGCGCCTCGTGCGAGGTGTAGAAGTCGACGCGGTTGAGGTTGTGCACCTCGGCGCCCGACAGCGTCTCCATGAAGCGCACCGCGTCGCCGATCGCCGCGACCATGCGGTGGTACTCGTCGGCCAGCGGCGAATGCGTGACCCAGCCCAGGTCCCAGTACTCCGGGTGGTGCAGGTCGGCGAAGCCGCCGTCGATCAGCGCGCGCACGAAGTTCATCGTCATCGCCGAGCGCGCATGCGCCTTGATCATGCGGCGCGGATCCGGGCGTCGCGACTCGGCCGTGAACGCCGGGCCGTTGACCATGTCGCCCCGGTAGCAGGGCAGCGTCACGCCGTCGACCGTCTCGGTGTCCGCCGAGCGCGGCTTGGCGTACTGCCCCGCGAAACGCCCCACGCGCACCACGGGTTTGCGCATGCCGTGCACGAGCACCAGGCTCATCTGCAGCAGCACCTTCAGGCGGTTGGAGATCACGTCCGACGAGCATTCGTCGAAGCTCTCGGCGCAGTCGCCGCCCTGCAGCAGGAAACACCTGCCCTCCTGCGCCTCGGCCAGCTGCTGCTTGAGGCTCATGATCTCCCAGGACGTCACCAGCGGCGGCAGCCGGCGCAGCTCCACGAGGGCGGCCTCGAGTTCGGCCGGATCGGCGTACTGGGGCATCTGCGTCGCGGGTCGCGCACGCCAGGATTGCGCGCTCCACGCATGCGGGAGGCGGACGGCGTGCAGGCTGGCTTCGGAATTCGGCATGGAGGTTCAGCGACGGCGGAAAGCGGCGATGGCGGCCCAGAGGGCAAGGCCGGTGAAAGCGATCAGCACCCAGGCGGGCATGGACAGCCCGAGCAGTGTCCAGTCGATCGTGGCGCATTGGCCACTGCCGGAGAGTACTTTCCTGATGACCTGCATGAGCGGCAGCGTCTCGCGCAGGAATTCCAGCGGCGGGCCGCATGCGGGCACCTCGTCGGGCGGAAGGTTCTGCATCCAGACGTGGCGTCCGGCGATCGCCATGCCCGCGAGCGCGGCGACGAGCGCGATCACGCCCCAGATCACGCGGCCGCGCGGCGTACGCGGCGCCAGCAGCCCGCCCACGAGGAAGACCACCCCGAGCGCGATCACCGCCACGCGCTGGAAGATGCACAGCGGGCACGGCTCGTAGCCGAGTACGTGCTGCGAATACAGCGCATAGGCCATGAGCCCGACACAGGCGGCGAAGCCGAGCAGGAACTGCTGGCGGAACGACATACGCAATGGATTGAACATGGGATCCCCGATGGCGGACTCCGCCCTGGGACATCGTCGCAAGGCGATGGGTTCAACGCAAAAGCCCCGGCATGGCCGGGGCTCCTGACGATCGGCGACGGCGGCCGTACGGCCGGTCGACGCTTACTCCGTGGCGGCCTCGGGGCGGTCCACCAGCTCGACATACGCCATCGGCGCGTTGTCGCCGGCACGGAAGCCGCACTTGAGGATGCGCAGGTAGCCGCCCGGACGCTCGCGGTAACGCGGGCCCAGCTCGATGAACAGCTTGCCGACCGCTTCCTTGTCGCGCAGGCGCGAGAAGGCGAGGCGGCGGTTGGCGACGCCATCGGTCTTGCCGAGGGTGATGAGCGGCTCGGCGACGCGGCGCAGCTCCTTGGCCTTCGGCAGCGTGGTGCGGATGAGGCCGTGCTTGATCAGCGAGGCCGCCATGTTGGTGAACATGGCATCGCGGTGGGCGCTGGTGCGGCTGAACTTGCGGCCGGCTTTCTGGTGGCGCATGGCGGTGGATCCTTGGAATGCTTGGTTGAATGTCGGAACTGTTGGGTTTCGCTGTCGCCATCGTGGCGCTGGAGCCGTGGACTGCGGATGGTCCGGATCCGGCGTCCTGTCCGGATTGGCCGCGGACGTCGAGGTCCGTCGGCTGGGTGGTGCGGTGTGGCCCTGTTCGATGCACGGCTTCGGCGAAGCCGTGCATCGATTGCTTCAAACGGAAAGAGCGGAAGCGGCGGCTTTGCCGCGTTCGCACCCTGCCCGCGCGAGACGCGCGGGCGCAAAACCGAGCAGGACATGCCTAACGGCATGTCCTGGGCGCTCGGCTTTACCCCATCATCCCGTGCGACGCGATGCCGGCCGGCGGCCAGTTCTCGAGACGCATGCCGAGGGCGAGGCCGCGCTGCGCGAGCACTTCCTTGATCTCGGTGAGCGACTTCTTGCCCAGGTTCGGGGTCTTGAGCAGCTCGACTTCCGTCTTCTGGATGAGATCGCCCACGTAGTAGATGTTCTCGGCCTTGAGGCAGTTGGCCGAACGCACCGTCAGTTCGAGATCGTCGATCGGACGCAGCAGCAGCGGGTCGACGCCACCGGTCGCCGGCTTCGCCGCACCGCGCTCGCGGTGGGTGAAGTCGCCGAACACCGACAGCTGGTCGGTGAGGATGTCGGCCGCGGTGCGGACCGCTTCCTCGGCGTCGATCGTGCCGTTGGTCTCGATGTCGAGGACCAGCTTGTCGAGGTCGGTGCGCTGCTCGACGCGCGCGGCTTCCACGGCGTAGGCGACACGACGGACCGGCGAGAAGCTCGCGTCCAGCATCAGGCGACCGATGGCGCGGGTCTCCTCGTCCGGACGGCGACGCGCGGCGGCCGGCTGGTAGCCGTAGCCGCGCTCGATCTTCAGACGCATGTTGAGCGCGGTGTCCTTGGTGAGGTGCGCGACGACATGGTCCGGGTTGACGATTTCGACGTTGTGATCGGTGCGGATGTCGGCTGCGGTGATGACGCCCGGGCCCGACTTGTTCAGCGACAGCATCGCGCTGTCGCCGGTGTGCATCCGGATCGCGACGTCCTTGAGGTTCAGCAGAACCTCCAGCACGTCCTCCTCGAGGCCTTCGACCGTGGTGTACTCGTGGAGCACGCCATCGATCTCCACCTCGGTGATCGCAAACCCGGGGATCGACGAGAGCAGGACGCGGCGCAGCGCATTGCCGAGGGTGTGGCCGTAGCCGCGCTCCAGCGGCTCGATCACGACCTTGGCGCGATTGCCGGTCAGGCGCTCGATCTGGGGACCACGCGGGCGCAATACCTGGTTGGCGGTAACCGTCATGTTGTGGCTTCTCCTGGGGGCCGACGTCGTCACGCCGGCCCGGAACGGTGATTACTTCGAGTACAGCTCGACGATCAGCGCTTCGTTGATATCGGCTGGCAGGTCCGCGCGGTCCGGCACGGCCTTGAAGACGCCGGCGAACTTCTTCGCGTCGACTTCGACCCACGACGGGAACAGGTCCATCTGCTGGGAGACGGTGATCGCCTCCTGCACGCGGAGCTGCTTCTGCGCCTTCTCCGACAGCGCGATCGCATCACCGGCCTTCACCTGGTACGACGGCAGATTGACGATCTTGCCGTTGACCGTGACGCCGCGATGGCTGACCAGCTGGCGTGCGGCGGCGCGGGTAACCGCGAAACCCATGCGGTAGACGACGTTGTCAAGACGCGTCTCCAGCAGCTGCAGCAGGTTCTCGCCGGTGTTGCCCTTCCGGTTCGAAGCCTTCTTGTAGTAGTTGCGGAACTGACGCTCCAGAAGGCCGTAGATACGCTTGACCTTCTGCTTCTCGCGAAGCTGGGTGGCGTAGTCGGACATCTTGCCCTTGCGGGCGGTGGCGCCGTGCTGGCCGGGCTTCTGCTCCAGCTTGCACTTGGAGTCGAGTGCGCGCGCCGACGACTTCAGGCGAAGGTCGGTGCCCTCGCGGCGGGCGAGCTTACAGGTAGGACCGATATAGCGTGCCATGTCTCAATTCCTCCTCAGACGCGGCGCTTCTTCGGCGGACGGCATCCGTTGTGCGGGATGGGCGTCACGTCGATGATGTTGGTGATCTTGTAACCGACGTTGTTCAGCGAACGAACGGCGGACTCACGACCCGGGCCCGGGCCCTTGATGCGGACTTCCAGCGCCTTGACGCCGTAGTCCAGCGCAGCACGGCCCGCCTTCTCGGCGGCCACCTGCGCGGCGAACGGGGTCGACTTGCGCGAACCGCGGAAGCCGGCGCCACCGGACGTCGCCCAGGAAAGCGCATTGCCCTGACGGTCGGTGATCGTGATGATCGTGTTGTTGAACGAAGCGTGGACGTGGGCGATGCCGTCGGTGACGACGCGCTTGATCTTCTTCTTCGGAGCTTTCGCGGCAGGCTTGGCCATGTCGGTTCCTTACTTCTTGATGGCCTTGCGCGGACCCTTGCGGGTGCGTGCATTGGTCCGGGTGCGCTGACCGCGCAGCGGCAGGCCGCGGCGGTGACGGAGGCCACGGTAGGAACCGAGGTCCATCAGGCGCTTGATGGCCATGCCGATCTCGCGACGCAGGTCGCCTTCGACGGTGAACTTGCCGATCTCGCCACGCAGGCGCTCGACTTCGGGCTCGGACAGGTCACGGATCTTGGTCGACGGGTTGACCCCGGCCGACTCGCAGACCTGCTTCGAACGGGTACGGCCGATGCCGTAGATGCTCTGCAGCCCGACCCAGACATGCTTCTGGGCAGGCAGGTTGACACCCGCAATACGCGCCATATGGCGATCTCCAAAACTGGTTTGCACCGGACGCGCGGCCCGGCGGATACATGCTCGAGAAACGATCTCGAAAACCTAGCCCCGTCGTCTTCTGCAGGCAGGCCGCCAAAGCGTCCTGCCCCGGCATGGGGAGTGTGCCCATGCTCCGGCGACGGCATCGGGCTGTACCGGTCCGGGCGATGCCGCTGCCCTTCCCGGCCCCGCGCACTCCTCAGGCGCGCGTATGGCCACGTTGCCACCCGTGCGCGGGACTGCCGCCGGGTCGCCCATCTGCGTCGTCCGGACCTGTTCTCCGGCGCGACGCGCTGAATCTTTTCCACCGCTCCCGGGCAGGCCGGGACGCGGTCATCCGCCGGTCAGTCCGGCGAGCCGCCAATTATGTCACGGCCGCGTGATCGATGCACCTGTCGGCCCCGGACGGGCCCAACCGGCTATTGCGCCGCTCAGCGCGGGCGCGAACCGCCGCGCAGGTTGGCCTTCTTGAGCAGGCTCTCGTACTGGTGCGACATCAGATGCGCCTGGATCTGCGCGATGAAGTCCATCACCACCACCACCACGATAAGCAGCGACGTGCCGCCGAAGTAGAACGACGTGCCCAGCTGGGTGCGCATCACCTCGGGCAGAAGGCAGACGATCACCAGGTAGGCGGCGCCCGCGGCGGTCAGGCGCGTCAGCACGCCGTCGATGTAGTCGGCCGTCGCCTTGCCCGGGCGGATGCCCGGAATCAGCGCACCCGACTTCTTGAGATTGTCCGCAGTCTCCTGCGAGTTGAAGACCAGCGCCGTGTAGAAGAACGCGAAGCCTGCGATCAGCGCCGCGTACAGGATCATGTGCAGCGGCTCGCCCGGATTGAGCATGTTCGACAGGCGCAGCATCCAGGAGCTGGATCCGCCCTGGCTGAACCAGCTCGCCGCGGTCGCCGGGAACATCACGATGCTGGAGGCGAAGATGGCCGGGATGACGCCGGACATGTTGAGCTTGAGCGGCAGGAACGAGCTCTGGTTCATGTACGCGTTGCGACCGCCCTGCCGTCGCGCGTAGTTCACCGTGATGCGGCGCTGGCCGCGCTCCATGAAGACCACGAAGAAGGTGAACCCGACCACCAGGACAGCAACCACCAGCGCCACGGGCGCGGACATGTCGCCGTTGCGGATCTGCTCGAACATCGTCAGGACGGCGCCCGGGAGGCCCGCCACGATGCCCGCGAAGATCAGCAGGGAAACGCCGTTGCCGATGCCGCGCTCGGTGATCTGCTCGCCGAGCCACATCAGGAACATGGTGCCGGCGGTCAGCGAAACCACCGCGGTCAGCAGGAAGCCCGGGCCCGGGTCATAGACCACCGGGATGCCCTGGCTCGCGCCACCGGCCTGGAGCGCCGTCGCGATGCCCCAGGCCTGGAAAACGGCCAGCGGGATCGCGCCGAGGCGCGACCACTGGTTGATCTTGCGACGGCCCGACTCGCCCTCCTTCTGGATCGCCTTCAGGCTGGGGACCATCTGGGTCAGCAGCTGGACGATGATCGAGGAGGAGATGTACGGCATGACGTTGAGCGCGAGCAGGCTGAAGCGCTCCAGCGCGCCACCCGAGAACATGTTGAACATGTCCACGATGGTGCCGCGCTGGCTCTCCATCAGCTGCAGCATCGCTTCGGGATTCACCCCCGGAACCGGGATGTAACAGCCGATCCGGTAAACGATCAGTGCCCCGACCACGAAAAGCAGGCGCTGGCGGAGCTCGGTGAACTTCCCGAGCCCGCCGCCGAGGCCAGCCATCGTATTGCTGCCGCTACGCGCCATCAGGCCATTACTCCGAGATCGAACCGCCGGCGGCTTCGATCGCGGCCTTTGCACCGGCCGTCGCGAGCACGCCCTTCAGGGTGAACGCCTTGCTGACGTCGCCCTTCTTCACGATCTTCACCTTCCTGGTTGCAGGGGGCACGAGACCGGCTTCCTTCAACGAGGTGATGGTGATGTCGCCTGCTTCAAGCCCTTCGAGCATGTAAAGCATCACCTCAGCCGATTCCTTCGCCATCTTCGAGCGGAAGCCGACCTTCGGCAGGCGCTTGATGAGCGGCATCTGGCCGCCTTCGAACTGGGCCTTGATCTTGCCCTTGCCCGAGCGGGCGAACGAACCCTTGTGGCCGCGGCCGCAGGTCTTGCCCAGGCCGGAACCGATACCGCGACCGACGCGCTTGGGCTCGGTGCGGGCGCCCTCACCGGGCTGCAGAGTGTTGAGACGCATGGCGATTACTCCTCGACGCGGACGAGGTAGTGAACCTTGTTGATCAGGCCGCGTACCTGCGGGCTGTCCTTCAGTTCACGCACATCGTTGAGCTTGTTGAGACCCAGCGCGCGCACCGACAGACGATGAATCGACTGCGTGCCGCGAAGACCCTTGACCAGACGGACCTTGACGGTGCCGCCCTCGACTGCCTGGTTCTTAGCCATGGACCAGATCCTCCACCTTCTTGCCACGCTTCGCGGCGATCTTCGTCGGCGAATGCATGTCGGTCAGGCCCTTCATGGTCGCGCGCACGAGGTTGATCGGGTTGCGCGAACCGACGGCCTTCGCGAGGACGTTCTTGACGCCCACGGCCTCGAGCACCGCGCGCATCGCGCCACCGGCGATGACGCCCGTACCTTCGGAAGCCGGCATCATGAACACGCGCGCCGCGCCGTGGCCGGCCTTGACCGAGTGCCACAGGGTGCCGTTGTTCAGGTCGACGTTCGCCATCGACTTGCGGGCATGCTCCATCGACTTCTGGATCGCGACCGGCACTTCGCGCGCCTTGCCGTAGCCGAAGCCGACCTTGCCGTTGCCGTCGCCCACCACCGTCAGCGCGGTGAAGGTGAACTGGCGGCCGCCCTTGACGGTCTTGCTGACGCGGTTGACCGCGATCAGCTTCTCGATCATGCCGTCGTCGATCTCTTCGCGGTTGCGATCACGATCGCGGCCGCGCTGCTGACGCTCTTCTGCCATTTGAGTATCTCGGTAGTTGAAAGGATTTGCGGCGTGGCCGCTTATCGTTGTGATTTACCGCGGGCGCATCGACGGCGCGGGAATCCGCGCCGTCGCCCGGTGCGCGTCTGCACCGGCAGGTCGAACGGTCGAGCCGTTCTTAGAACTGCAGCCCACCCTCGCGGGCGGCGTCGGCGAGCGCCTTGATGCGGCCGTGGTAGCGGTAGCCCGAGCGGTCGAACGCGACCTTCTCGATGCCCGCGGCCTTGGCCTTCTCGGCGATGGCCTGACCGACCTTGGTGGCCGCATCGGCGTTCTTGCCGTTCTTCAGGCCGTCGCGCACGTCCGACTGGACGGTCGAAGCCGACGCCAGAACCTTCGAGCCGTCGGCCGTGAAGATCTGGGCGTAGAGGTGCTGGCCGGTGCGCAGCACCGACAGGCGCGGCACGCCGAGCACGCGGATATGCGAGCGCGTGGACTTGGCGCGGCGCAGGCGGGCGATTTTCTTCTGCATGATCTTGTCTCCGAAAGCTGAAGGATGTGCATCTCCTGGAGAGTCCGCACATGGATGCACGGGCTCTCGCGGGGGATCGGCACTTACGCCTTCTTGGCTTCCTTGCGGATGATGACTTCGCCGGCGTACTTCACGCCCTTGCCCTTGTAGGGCTCCGGCGGACGGAAACCGCGAATCTTGGCGGCCACTTCACCGACGCGCTGCTTGTCGGCACCGGCGACGAGAATTTCCGTCTGCGTCGGCGTGGTGATGGTGATGCCTTCCGGCGCCGGGAACAGGACCGGATGCGAGAACCCCAGCGAGAGGTTCAGATCCTTGCCCTGCATCGACGCGCGGTAGCCGACGCCGACCAGCTCGAGCTTGCGCTCGAAGCCTTCGGAGACGCCCTTCACCATGTTGGCGAGAATGGCGCGCAGCGTGCCGGTGAGCGGGATCAGCGCGGCGTCTTCGGTCACGAACACGGCGGTGCCGTCTTCGACCTTGACGTCGATGGCGGCAGGCTTCGGCACCGACAGCGTGCCCTTCGGGCCCTTCGCGCTGACGGAATCGGCCTGGACGTTCAGCTCGACGCCCTTCGGGAGGGCAACCGGCTTCTTGGCAACTCGGGACATGTCGATTCCTCCCTTAGGCCACGAAGCACAGGACCTCGCCGCCGACGCCCTGCTGGCGCGCCTGCGAGTCGGTCATGATGCCCTTCGAGGTGGAGATGATGGCGACGCCGAGGCCGCCGAGGACCTTCGGGATGTCGGACTTGCCGCGGTACTGGCGGCGACCCGAACGCGAGAAGCGCTCGAGGCGCTCGATGACGGGCTTGCCTTCGTAGTACTTCAGGACGACTTCGAGCTCGTTCTTGCCGGGCCCGACCTCGCTGGTGCGGAAGTCGAGGATGTAGCCCTCGTCCTTCAGCACGCCGGCGATGGCCGTCTTGATCTTGGAGGACGGCATCTTCACCGTCGGCTTCCGAACAGCGGCCGCATTCTTGATGCGCACCAGCATGTCGGCGATGGGATCAGTCATGCTCATGAGAGTTTCCTTATGAGAAGCACCGATATCCGCGCGATTGCGAATTTCAGTTGTGGACCGCGGCGGCCGGAGCCGCCGCGGGAAAGCCGGCTATCTTACCAGCTCGCCTTGCGCAGGCCAGGCACGTCGCCGTTCATCGTGGCCTTGCGCAGCATGTTGCGGCCGAGGCCGAACTTGCGGTAGACGCCGCGCGGACGTCCGGAGAGCTCGCAGCGGTTGCGCTGGCGGCTCGGCGAGGAATCGCGCGGAAGCTTCTGCAGCTTCACTACCGCGTCCATCTTCTCCTCGTACGAGGCCGTGGTGCTGGAAATGATCTTCTTGAGGGCGTCGCGCTTGGCGCCGTGGCGCTTGGCGAGCTTCTCCCGCTTGATCTCGCGGTTGACCATGGAGGTCTTGGCC
>CAZNRZ010000062.1:0-3026 GCA_964575535.1 uncultured Lysobacter sp.
AGCAGCGGGATCAGCAGGCCCAGCAGCGCGCCCAGCAGCACCTGGGCCACGTCCACGCGGCGCGCGACCAGCAGCCACGCCAGGAGCAGCAGGATCGAGAGCACGGGCGAGGGCAGCAGGCGCCGGCGCAGGCTCATGGGCGCGCCTCCCCCGGCGGCGCCGGCAGCACCGGCGTGGTGGGGCCGGGACGCGGCGCGGCGGCGAGCACGGTGTCGATGTAGCCGCGTGGCGCGTGCAGGTCGGCGGCGGTCGCGTGGGTGTAGCGCGTCAGCGGTTCGGCGAAGACGGTGAGCAGCAGGCAGACCGCCAGCGGCACCAGCACCGCGCCGGCTTCCAGCCCGCGCAGCTGCGGTGCGAAGCGCCCGCCCTTGGCCCAGAAGTGGCGCACGCCCGCGCGCGCCAGCGACACCGTGGCGCACAGCCCCGAGGCCAGCAGCAGCGCGACCAGCAGCCACGCCCCGGGCGGCACCGGCGCGTCCACCGCGGCGCCGGGCTGCAGGGCGGCGGTCAGCAGCGCGGCCTTGGAGACGAAACCGGCGAACGGCGGCAGGCCCGCGACCAGCAGCGCGCAGGTCATGTAGGCCAGCGCCAGCGCGGCCACCGACACCGGGAACACGCGGCCCACCAGCGGCAGCTGTTCATCGTCGAGGTTGTCGTCCTCGTCGGGCACGCCGGTATCGGGCGCGGGCGCCTGGCCCTGCGAGCTCGTGCGCTGCACCAGCTCGACCAGCAGGAACAGCGCGCTGACCGCGATGGTGGCGATGACCAGATAGAACAGCGCGGCCGAGAGCGCACGCGGCGAGCCCAGTCCGACCGCCGCCAACAGCGTGCCGGCCGAGACGAGGACCGAGAACGCGGCGATGCGGTCGAGCCGGATCGACGCCAGCACGCCGGCCGCTCCGAAGGCCAGCGTGGCCAGCCCACCGGCCAGCAGCACGGCGCCGCCGAACTGCGCGTCCACCGGCGCCCCGGCGGGGAACAGCAACGTCCACAGCCGCAGCAGCGCGTACACGCCGACCTTGGTCATCAGCACGAACAGCGCGGCCACCGGCACGCTGGTGGCCGTGTAGGCCGGCACCAGCCAGGCGTTGAGCGGCCAGATCGCGGCCTTGACCAGAAACGCCATCGCCAGGATGGCCACGCCGATGTGCAGCAGGCCGCGGTCGGCGGCCGGCACCAGCGCCACGCGGTCGGCGATGTCGGCCATGGTCAACGTGCCCATGACGCCGTAGAGCACGGCCAGGCCGATGAGGAACAGCGAGGAGGCCAGCAGGTTCACCGCCACGTAGTGCAGGCCCGAGCGCACGCGCGGCCAGCCCGAGCCGTGCAGCTGCAGGCCATAGGACGCGGCCAGCATCACCTCGAAGAACACGAAGAGGTTGAACAGGTCGCCGGTGAGGAAGGCGCCGCTGAGCCCGGCCAGCTGGATCTGGAACAGCGGATTGAAGTACGCGCCCATGCGCGACCAGCCCGCCGCCGCGTACAGCGCCGCGCCGCTGCCGACGACGCCCACCAGCACCAGCATCAGCGCCGACAGGCGATCGGCCACCAGCACGATGCCGAACGGCGCCGCCCAGTTGGCTGCGAGGTAGACCGCGGGCTCCGTGCTGGCGGCCGCCTGCACGAGCAGCGCGATCGCCACGCCCAGGCCCGCGAGCGTGGCGGCGATGTTGAGCGCCGAGCCGAGTCGACGGCGCGAGCTGCCGACGAACAGCAGCAACGCCGCCGAGACGAGCGGCAGCACCACCGGCAGCACGGTGACGTGGGCGGGCAGGATCATTGCGGGTCCTGCTCGCCGTCCACGTGGTCGGTGCCGCTCAGGCCGCGCGCGGCCAGCAGCACCACCAGGAACAGCGCGGTGGTGGCGAAGCCGATGACGATGGCGGTGAGCACCAGCGCCTGCGGCATCGGATCACTGTAGTTCGCGAGGTCGGTCGGCACGCCCGGAACCACGATGGGCGGCTGGTCGATGGACAGGCTGCCCATGCTGAAGATGAAGAGGTTGACCGCATACGAAAGCAGCGCCAGCCCCATCACCACCTGGAACGTTCGCGGGCGCAGCACCAGCCACACGCCGGCACCGCCGAGCACGCCGATCGCCAGCGCGAGGATCACTTCCATCAGGGTGTCTCCGGGGGGGCCGGCACCCGCGGACCGGCCGGCCGGTGGGTGCGGATGGACTGGTGGGCGAGCGACGAGAGGATCAGCAGCGTCGCGCCGACCACCACCGCCATCACCCCGACGTCGAACAGCGCGGCGCTGGGCAGGTGCACCTCGCCGAGCACGGGCAGGTCGACATGCGCGGTGTGGCTGGTGAGGAAGGGAAAGCCCAGCGCCAGCGCGCCGAGGCCGGTGCCGGCCGCGAGCAGCAGGCCGGCGGCGATCCAGCGCGTGGGCCGCACGTTCGCCCGCGCCTCGACCCAGCGCGTGCCCGACACCAGGTACTGCACCAGCAGGGCGATGGAAACCACGAGCCCCGCCACGAAGCCGCCACCGGGCTCGTTGTGCCCGCGCAGCAGGAAGTAGGCCGCGGCCAGCAGCGCCACCGGCAGCATCAGCCGCGCGATCACCGCCGGCACCAGCAGGTAACCGCCCGGTACGTCTTCCGAGCGTCGCGGGCGCACCAGGTCCGTATCGCCCCGCGCCGAGACCATGCGCTGCTGCAGCGGCTTGGCCACGCTCTCCGGCGGCGGCCGGAAGCGGCGCAGCAGCGCGAACACGGTGAGGGCGACGGCGCCGAGCACGGTGATCTCGCCCAGCGTGTCGAAGGCGCGGAAGTCGACCAGCATCACGTTGACCACGTTGGTGCCGCCACCGCCCGGCAGCGCATTGGCCAGGAAGAACGGCGAAATGCTCTGCGGCTGCGGGCGGGTGAGGAAGGCGAAGGAAAGCGCCGCCAGCCCGCCGCCGGCGGCGATGGCCAGCAGCAGGTCGCGGCCGCGGCGCAGGCGGCCGGGCCAGGTCGGCGGCGGCGCCATGTCCTGGCTGCGCAGCGGCAGCCAGCGCAGGCTGAGCAGGAACAGCAC
>CAZNRZ010000062.1:3126-5904 GCA_964575535.1 uncultured Lysobacter sp.
GCGGCGCGGGTAAGCGAGAGCATCACGCCCTCGAACACCTGTCGGCCGCTGAAGCGCGCCAGCAGCGGCGCATGTCGCAGGCGCCCGCGCTCCTGCTGCCTGCGCAGCCAGACATAGCCCGCGACGCCGCCGACGATCGCCAGTGCGCTCATCACCAGCGGCAGGCTGAAGCCATGCCAGACCGCGAGGCTGTACTCGGGCAGCACGCCGCCCACCACCGGCCGCGCCGCCGCCGCCAGCACCGGCCCGATCACCAGGTTGGGCGCGACGCCGACCGCCAGGCAGGCCAGCACCAGCAGCAGGATGGGCGTGCGCATCCAGCGTGGCGGCTCCTCGGGCGCACGCGGCAGGTCGGTCGACGGCGGGCCGAAGAAGATGTCGTAGCCGAAGCGCAGCGAGTAGACGACGGCGAACAGCGAGGCCACCGTCGCCAGCACCGGCAGCGCCCAGCCGGCCCAGACGCCGCTGGAGACGAACACCGTCTCGGCGAAGAACATCTCCTTGGACAGGAAGCCGTTGAGCAGCGGCACGCCGGCCATCGCCGCGGTGGCCACCAGCGCCAGCGCGCCGGTGCGCGGCATGGCGCGGATCAGGCCGTTGAGCCGGCGGATGTCGCGCGTGCCGGTCTCGTGGTCGACCACGCCCGCGGCCATGAACAGCGAGGCCTTGAAGGTCGCGTGGTTCATGGTGTGGAACACGCCGGCCACCGCCGCCAGCGGGCTGTTGAGGCCCAGCAGCAGGGTGATCAGGCCGAGGTGGCTGATCGTCGAATAGGCCAGCAGGGCCTTGAGGTCGTTCTGGAACATGGCGAGGTAGGCGCCGACCAGCAGCGTCACCGCGCCGGTGCCGCCCACCAGCCAGAACCACCAGTCGGTGCCGGCCAGCACCGGCCAGAAGCGCGCCAGCACGAAGACGCCCGCCTTCACCATCGTCGCCGAGTGCAGGTAGGCCGAGACCGGCGTCGGCGCGGCCATCGCCCGCGGCAGCCAGAAGTGGAACGGGAACTGCGCGCTCTTGGTGAACGCGCCGACCAGGATCAGCACCAGCGTGGCCGGATACCAGGCATGCGCCTTGACCTGCGCGCCCGCGGCGAGCACCGCGTCGAGGTCGTAGCTGCCGACGATCCGCCCCAGCAGCACCACGCCGCCCAGCAGGCACAGCCCGCCCGCGCCGGTGACCACCAGCGCCATGCGCGCGCCGCGCTGGGCGTCCACGCGGTGGTGCCAGTAGCCGATCAGCAGGAAGGAGATGAGGCTGGTCATCTCCCAGAACACCACCAGCTGCAGCAGGTTGCCCGACAGCACCACGCCCAGCATCGCGCCCATGAAGGCGAGGAACATCGCGTAGAAGCGCGCCACCGGGTCGTCCGGCGACATGTAATAGCGCGCGTACAGGCAGACCAGCATGCCGATCACGGTGACCAGCACCGCGAACATCCAGGCGAAGCCGTCCACGCGCAGCACCAGGTCCAGCCCGAGCGACGGCACCCAGGGCAGCACCTCGCGGACCACCCCGCCCTCGCGCACCTCCGGGAACAGGCCGAGCACCCAGACCGCCGCGGCCAGCGAGACCGCGCCGGCGGTGCCCGCCTGCAGGGTGCGCGCCCGCGTCGGCAGCGCCAGCGTGACCAGGCTGCCGAGGAAGGGCAGGAGCAGCAGCAGGAAGAGGCTCATGGCGACGGACCGGTCTGAGGCGCGGCGGCCGCGGGGGCCATCGCCATGCCCGATGTGCGGCTGGCGGCGCGCGGCATGCGCGCAGACACAGGGCCCGGGCAGCCGCGCGCCGACGCACGCGTGGAAGCTGCCGCAGGCGCGCGAACGGCTCGCGGCTGGTGGGCCGCGCGGAGCAGAGGGATGTGCGCCGCCGGCGCCATCATGCGCCCGCGCGCCGCGCGCGGACGACCAGGACGTCGCCGGGGATCGCGTCGACGATCTGGCGCGTGCTGCCGACGACCGCATCGAACAGCATGCCGCGCGGATGCGCGCCGATCACCGTGAGATCGCTGTCCGTTTCCAGAAGATGCTGCCGAAGTACCGCCGCTGGCGTGCCCGATCCGACCTCCAGCCGGATCGACTGCCGGCGCGCCTCCGGCAGCGCGGCCGCGTCCAGGTGCGCCCGCAGCTCCTCGAGACGCCGCGCGGCGCCGTCGCCGCTGTCCGAGAGCTTCAGCAGCCCGGCATAGGGCACCGGCTGCGCATGCATCAGCACGACCGCCGCATCCGGGAAAAGCGCCGCGGCGCGCGCCAGCGCCTGTCGCGCCTCGTCGCTGAAATCCGTGCCGACCAGCAGCTGCCGGTAAGGCCCGGTGGGCCGCTCGCGCACGGCCAGCACCGATACCGGCGCTTTCCGTACCACTTCCTCGGCCGTGCGCTCCAGCGGCGCGACCAGCCGTTCGCGGCTCTCGCCGAGCACGATGAGTTCGCAGTCCTCGCGCTCGACCACGCGCAGGATCGCCTGCGCCGCCGGCGCTGGCTCCACGTGCAGCCGCGCCGGCAGGTCGCCGAGCAGGCGCCGCAGCCGCCGTGTCGCGGTCAGCGTCGGGTCCGGGTGCTCGCGCAGGTAGGCGTCGGCGTCCACGCCCACCGGCACCGAGGGCGCCGCCGCCTCGACGGCATGGACGACGTGCAGCTCGGCCCGCCAGTCGCGCGCCAGCCGGGCCGCGCGGTCGAGGGCGCGGTCGCCGCGGCTGCTGAGGTCGGTCGCCAGTAGGAGGCGGCGCGGGGAGGCCGCTTCCCGGAGGATGTCTGTCATGGCCGCTTCCCGCCGTTCGTGGCCGCA
>CAZNRZ010000062.1:6004-9681 GCA_964575535.1 uncultured Lysobacter sp.
CCGTGGTCGCGCGCCTCGTCGGCGAACTGGCCGGTGTAGCCGAACTCGACCAGCGCACGCGGCGAGATCCACGCGCCGATGCCGGCTTCGGCCACGGTCGCGTTCTCCGCCAGCGTCGCGCCTTCCACCACGAAGCCCGGCGCGCCGGCCCAGCCCGCCTGCGTCGGCGAGGTCAGGTCGCCCGAGGCGTGGCGGTAGCCCAGGCCCGCGCGCAGCTGCAGCCAGCCCGGCGCCTGCCCCGCGCCGGCCAGGTTCGCGGCGAAGCGCAGGCCGGCGGTCGACAGGTTCACGCGGCTGTCGTCGCCGGCGACGGTGAGTGCGGTGCTGCCACCGTTCTCCGCGAAGCCATCGTTCTCGACCCGCACATGGGCGAACTGCGCGAAGGGCTCGATCGAGACCGCGCCCATGTCGAAGCGGTAGCCGGCCTCGACGAAGCCCTGCAGGCTGTCGGCGCGGTAGTCGGAGCGCAGCGTCTGCGCGACGTTGCCGAAGGCGACCCGGCGCTGCATGTCGACGTCGTTGCGCGCATACGCCACGCCGCCCCGCAGGCCGACGCCGGCCACGCGGCCGCCGCCGTAGACGCCCACGTGCTTGCTCTCGACGTCGCCGCGCGAGTCGCGGGCGGCCACGCCCACGTCGTCGCGGCTGCTGCCGGCGAGCGCGCCCACCGTCCAGCCACCGGCGAAGGCGTGGTCGACGCCGAACAGCACGCCGCTGCCCTGCGCCTCGACGTGCGCGCCGTTGCCGTCGGCAAAGACCTTGCCGCCGGTGGCCAGGCCCTGCGCCCAGACCGCGGTGCGGCCCTCGGCGTCCTCGCCCGGCGCGGCCTGCATCAGCCCGCGATCCAGCGCGGCGTCGCGCACGTGGCGGCTGCCCTCGACCAGTACGTTGCGCAGGCCCGCATGGGCTTCGCCCGAGAGCGCATCGAACGCGCCCTGCGCCTGTGCCGGGAACAACTGGGTCAGCGACAGCAGCAGCGGCGACGTGCCGGACATCGCATCCGCCGCACCGGCCACCGCCGACTGGTTGCGCGAGCCCGCCGCCGACGCCAGCGCCATGCCGCGGCTCACGTCCAGTGCGACCAGGCTGGCGCCGTAGCGCAGGTCGAAGCGCAGGAAGGGCGAGTACGCGCTGCGATCGAGCAGCGCGAACTGGCCGTTCACGCCGTTCGTCGCGCTGAGCAGCGTGTACGACTGCCCGAGCAGGAAGAGGTTCGGCGTGCCCGACAGGCGCACGGTGCCGCCCTGCAGCGTGGCGGCGCCGGTCACGGCGATGCGGTCGGATGCGCCGTTCGCGCCGAGCTCGGCGTCGAAGAACGAGCCCGCCGCCTGCGTGTAGCCGCCGGTGACGTTGAGCGTGCCGATGCCATTGCCCGGCGCGACGGTGCCCCGCACGGTCAGGCCGTTGACGGTGCCGGTGCCGCCCAGGCGCCCGCCGGCGTTGACCCACGCGTTCGCGCCGGCGTGCAGGCCGTTGACGAAGGCCGAGCCGCCGTTGACGGTCATGTCGCTGCCGGTGAGCGAGCCGTTGAGCACGAGGAAACCGCCGTCCACGCGCACGTCGCTGGTCAGCGTGTTGTCGCCGTCGAGCTCGAGCACGCCGCTGCGCACGGTGGCGCCGTTGAACGTGTTGTCGCCCGACAGGCGCAGCCAGCCGGCGCCGGACTTGGTCAGCCGGCCGGGGCCGCCGATGTCGTTGGTCCAGTCGTCCCAGGCCAGGCCCTGCCAGACCTGCGCGCCGCCGGCGCGGGTGTTCATCACCACGTCGGTGTCCACGCGCAGCAGGCCCGGGCCTTCGATGGCGCGCTGCAGGTCGATCAGGCCCCAGCCGTAGATGTCGTCCACGCCCGGCGCGCCGAGGTCGTAGGCGGTGGTGAGCAGCACGTCGCGCACCTGCGGGTTGGACAGGTACGGGAAACGCTCCATCAGCAGCGCCAGCGCGCCGGTGACGTGCGGGGCCGCCATCGAGGTGCCGGTCATGTCGCCGATGCCGTATTCCGGGTTCTCGTCGGTGACTTCAACGCCGATGAAGTTGCCGTCGGCGTCGCGCAGCACGCGGCCGCCGGCGCTGCCGCCGACCACCGTCGAGGTGATGTCGGTGCCCGGCGCGGTGACGCACCAGTCGCGGCTCAGGCCGCAGATGCTGGAGCTGGCATCCAGCCCGCCGTCCCAGCTCAGGTTCACCACGCTCAGCCAGTACTGCTCCAGCCCCGGCACCCAGCGCGGCAGGGTGGCGTAGATGCCGGCGATCTCGCCGTAGTTGTTGCCGGCGGCGAAGACCTGCAGCGTGCCGTTCTGCAGCGAGGGATTGGCGTAGGTGGCGAAGTAGTCGGCCACGCCGTCCAGCGAATAGAGCTCGTCCATCTCCGCGGCGGAGGTGGGCTCCACGCTCAGGCCCCAGCTGTGGTTGATGACGCGCGCGCCCTGCGCGGCCATCTGCTGGTACATGCTCGCGACCGCGGTGGAATCCGGGCCGATGGCATGGGACTCGCCACCGAAGCCGATCATCGCGAACAGGTCGGAATAGCTGTTGGAGAACAGGCGGGCGCTGGTGAGGTCGGCGCCGAAGGCCACGCCATGCGTGCCCTGGCCGTCGCGGTTGGCGACCATCGTGCCGGCCACGTGCGTGCCATGCGCGCTGAACTGGAAGCCGGCGATGGACTCGAGATAGTCCGGCACCCAGTCGTAGAAGTAGCCGATGTCCACGAGGTACTGCACCAGCGCGCGGTCCTCGTCGGTGTATTCGAAGTAGTCCAGCGCGACGGTGTCGCCGTCGGACGTGAAGCACGCGCCCTCACCGGCGAGCGCGCTGCGGTTGGTGCAGGCACTGCCGTCGCGCAGCAGGTCCGCGATGCGGATGCCGCGGTGCTGGCGGCCGGCGAACTGGCCATGGCGCAGGTCGACGCCGCTGTCGAAGATGCCCACGCGGACGCCGCGCCCGGTCAGCCCGCGCGCATAGGCGTATTCGGCATTGATCAGCGACAGGCCCCAGTCGCTGTAGAACTCGTAGGTGCGCCAGCTGTCGGCATCGCCGACGCGGCCCTGCTCGGAATAGCTCTGCGCAACGGCAGCGGGCGCGAGCGCGCCCAGCAGCAGGGTGCCGGCGACGGCGCGGGCGAGGCGCGAGCGCGTGAAAGCAGAGCGCAGGGCGCCCGTGGTCGTGGTGTTCATCGAAATCCCCATTCGGAAAGTCCGGCCCGCGTCCCCCAGTGGCGGCGGTGCCGTCCGCAGGCCTCCAGCCCGCGGGACTGGCTGTATACGGGAGCCGCGCGGCGGCTGTCCAGCCGTTGCGGGTCGACGCAAAGCGTGACGGGGTGCGCGGATCGCGAATCCCGAAACCGCCAAGTGGCCGGTAGGCGCGAACAGCTGCGTTATCGGACGTCCGTCGAACGAACTATCAACAAGTTACAGCGCATATCGCGGGTATTGAATCAACAATAACGATTCTTTAAGCTGCGGCGGTCCGGTTCGCCGGCCAGTCCACTCGTTGTTGTCCTGCCGGCTCGCGCCGGTCTTGAAGGAGGCCCCGGCCTCCTTTTTCTTTGCGTGCCCGGCGGCCGTGAACGAAGATCGGGCCATGAGCCGCTGCCGCCCCGGGCCCGTCCCGTCACGCACCCGCGCCGTCGCGCTGGCCCTCCTGCTGGCACTGCTGGCCGGCTGCCGCGCGGAGGAGGACGC
>CAZNRZ010000062.1:9781-12276 GCA_964575535.1 uncultured Lysobacter sp.
GCCCTTCGCCGCGGCTACCGCCAGCAGTTCGCCGGCGCGGGCCGCGAGGTACGCGCCGCAGCCACCACGCTGGGACTGTTCGCGCGCCGCTACGTCGAGCGCGAAGGCGTCTACCCGCCGGACGAGCGCGCCCACCGCCTGCAGCTGATCGACGCGCTGGTGCCGTGGGCCCAGGGCGTGCCGCTGGCCGATCGAAACCGCGTCGAGCCGGCCATCGCGCGGCTGGTGCAGGCCGCTCGCGCCACCCGCCTCCAAGGCGGCGAGGACGCGCTGTCCCAAGCCGGCATGCACCGCAGCCTGGTGCGCCTGCGCCCGCTGCTGCGCCAGGGCAAGCGGGAACTCGCGGCCCTCGGGCTGGATGTCGACGCCGCCCTGCGCGGCGCGCGGCTGGAAACGGTGGCCGCCGACGCCCAGCGCGCCCGCCTGCGCCTGCGCTACCCGCTGGCCGGGCGCGAGATCACGGTGATGCTCGACCTGGTCCGCCGGCCCGAGGGCTGGTTCCTGGTCGACAGCCTGCGCCATGCCCAGGCCGCGCTGGCGCCGCCGGAAGATGCCTCGGGCGATATCGCGCCGACGCGACCCGCGGGCACCGCCGAAGGGGCCGCTCCCCGCGTTCGGCATAATGCCGGCGATGGCCCAGCAGACGCCCCTGCCCTTCCCGGACGCCCCGCCTCCCGCTGAGGACGGCGCCGCGACCGCTTCCGCGGACGCCGGCCCCGAGCCCGTGGCCGCCCCGGCCGTCGCGCACGAGCCCGACCCGGACCAACCCGACCTGCCGATGCCAGGCGTCACCCCGAACGAATCGGTACTCGACCCGCCGGCCGCCGCTCCCCGTGCCGCGCGCCCCGAGCCGCCGACGCGCCGCCCGTGGTGGGCGCGCCTGCTCGGCCGCGTGCTCGCCCCGTGGCTGGCGCTCAAGATCGAGCCCAAGGCCCCGGCCGAGCACGTGCTGCCCGAGTGGAACGGCCGCCCGGTCTGCTACGTGCTCGAGGACTACGGCCTCTCCAACGCGCTGATCCTCGACCGCGCCTGCCTCGACGCCGGCCTGCCCTCGCCGCTGCAGCCGCTGCCCGGCGATCCCACCGGCCGCCGGCGCGCCTACGTCGCGCTCTCGCGGCGCAACGTCGGCCCGATCGCGCCGCTGCCCAATATCCCGGGCGTCATCGAACGCCCGCAGCTGCCCAACGGCCGTTCGCATTCCGAGTCGCTGGCGCGGCTGATCGCCGCCCACCGCGACGACCCCGCGCTCGACGTGCAGCTCGTGCCCGTCTCGATCTTCGTCGGCCGCGCACCGGAGAAGACCACCGGCTGGTTCTCGGTGCTGTTCTCCGAGAACTGGCAGCTGGTGGGCCGCTTCCGCCGGCTGCTCGCCATCGCGCTCAACGGCCGCGACACCTACGTGCGCTTCGCCCCGCCAGTGAGCCTGCGCGCGATCGTCGACGAGGGCCTGCCGCCCGAGCGCACCGTGCGCAAGCTCTCGCGCGTGCTGCGTGCGCACTTCCGGCGCATCCGTACCGCGGTGATCGGGCCGGACCTGTCCACCCGCCGCCTGCTGGTCGACCGCGTGCTCACCGCGCCCAGCGTGCTCGAGGCCATCGCCGATCAGGCCCGCCGCGACGGCAGCGACGCGGCCGAAGCCTGGAAGAAGGCGCATGCCTTCGCCTACGAGATCGCGGCCGACTACTCGCACCCCGTTGTCCGCTCGGCGAGCTTCCTGCTCGCGCCGGTGTGGAACCGCATCTACCGCGGCGTGCTGGTCCACCATCTCGACCGCCTCAAGCAGGACGCGCCCGGCCACGAGGTCATCTATGTGCCCTGCCATCGCAGCCACATGGACTACCTGCTGATCAGCTACCTGCTGTATTCGCGGGGCATCGTGCCGCCGCACATCGCCGCTGGTGTCAACCTCAACCTGCCGGTGGTGGGCACGCTGCTGCGCAAGGGCGGCGCGTTCTTCCTCCGCCGCTCGATCCGCGGCAGCGCGCTGTACTCGGCGGTGTTCTCCGAATACCTCGCGCAGCTCGTCGCCGGCGGTTATTCGATCGAATACTTCATCGAGGGCGGGCGCTCGCGCACGGGGCGCCTGCTGCAGCCCAAGGGCGGGATGATCGCGATGACGCTGCGCGCCTACCTGCGCGCGCCCACGCGGCCGGTGATGTTCCAGCCGGTCTACATCGGCTACGAGAAGCTGATGGAGGGCCGCAGCTATCTCGACGAGCTGACCGGCAAGCCCAAGGAAAAGGAGTCCATCTGGCAGCTGCTGATGGGCATCCCCAAGGTGCTGGGCAGCAACTACGGGCAGGTGGTGGTGAACTTCGGCGAGCCCATCCGCCTCACCGACGTGCTCGCCGAGCGGGCGCCCGACTGGGACGGTCGGCGGATCTCCGACGACGAGAAGCCCGCCTGGCTGGCCGGCACCATCGACGCGCTGGCCGAGCGCATCCAGGTCAACATCAACCGCGCCGCCGACGTCAATCCGATCAACCTGCTGGCGC
>CAZNRZ010000063.1:0-12201 GCA_964575535.1 uncultured Lysobacter sp.
CACTGTCGGGCCTTCCACCGCATCCTCGCGCCGCGTGCGCGGCTCTATACCGAGATGGTCCACGCCAATGCGGTGGTGCTCGGCGACCGCGCGAAGCTGCTGGCGATGGACCCCACCGAGCATCCGGTCGCCCTGCAGCTGGGCGGCAGCGATCCGGACATGCTCGCCCGGGCCGCGCGCATCGGCGCGGAGTGGGGCTACGACGAGGTGAACCTCAACTGCGGCTGCCCGTCCGACCGGGTACAGGCGGGGCGCTTCGGCGCGTGCCTGATGCGCGAGCCGGCGCTGGTGGCCGACTGCGTCGCCGCGATGATCGCGGCGGTGCGCGCGGGCACGCGTCCGCAGGTGCCGGTCACGGTGAAGTGCCGGCTCGGTGTCGACGAGGACGATGATTTCGCGCTGTTCCGGGGTTTCGTCGATACCGTCGCCGCGGCGGGCTGCCGGATCTTCGTCGTGCATGCGCGCAATGCGTGGCTCAAGGGGCTGTCGCCCAAGGAGAATCGCGAGGTGCCGCCGCTCAAGTACGACTGGGCCTACCGGCTCAGGCAGGAGCGCCCGGACCTGCAGGTGATCGTCAACGGCGGTATCGCCGATGTGGATGCGGCGCTGGCGCATCTCGACCATGCCGATGGCGTCATGCTCGGGCGCGCTGCGTATCACGAGCCCTACGTCCTGCACCGGCTCGATGTCGCCGTGCACGGAGGCGCGGTACGCTCGCGCGCGGCGTTGCTGCGGGCTTTCGAGCCCTACGTGCAGCGCCAGCTGGCGCGCGGCATAGCCCTCAAGCACATCATGCGTCACGTGCTCGGCCTGTTCCATGGCGAGTACGGCGGGCGGGCCTTCCGCCAGGTGCTGAGCGAGGGCGCACACCGGCCGGGCGCCGACTGGAGCCTCGTGGAGCAGGCGCTCTCGCTCACGCAGCCCGCTGCAACGAGGACCGGACCATGATCACCCGCGACCGCGACGCCTTCCTCGCCCTCGCGCGGACGCTGCCGTGCGATTTCGGCGCCGCCACCGCGCGCGGCGCGTTCCTGGTCGCGCCCGACGGCTTCCGTCGTGCGGAGCAGTCGGCCGAGGACAACCGCTACATGGCCGATGCGTCGCGCTTCGACGGCTCGGCCGCGCTTGGCGAGCATCGCGCCCTGCAGGCCGCGCTCGCCGCCTGCCTGCCCGTGGTGGCGTTCCCCGGCGATGCGGACACGCCCGACGCCGTCTTCCCGAACAACGTCTTCGCCACGGCGCGCGTGGGTGGCGCAGGGCGCTACATCGTCGGGCGCATGCGCCATCCGGTGCGCCAGCGCGAAGCCGCGCGCGTCGACATCCGCGGCTTCCTGCGCGACGTGCTGGGCTACGAAGGCACCGACCTGTCGACCCAGCCGCATCCCTGCGAGCTCACCGGCGCGCTGGTCATCGACCGTGCACGCGGCATTGGCTTCGCCGGCCTGTCCGAGCGCTGTGACGAGGCGGGCGCCGCGCTCATGCACGAGGCCTTCGGCCTGCGCGCCACGTTCCTGTTCGACCTCGCGCCGGGCGAGTACCACACCAACGTCGTGCTCGCGGTGCTGGCCGGCCGCGCCGCGCTCGTCTGCCCGCGCGGCTTCGCCGATATCGACGACGCGCGGGCGATCGCATCCCTGTATGGCGACGCCGGCCTGCTGCTCTCCGACGACGAGCATCGCGCCTTCGCCGGGAACGCGATCTCGCTATCGCCTGATATCGTATGGATGAGTGCCCGGGGCGCGGCGTCGCTGCGGGCCGCGACGCGCGATGCGCTGGCGCGCGCCGGCTTCGAGGTCCATGGTGTTGCACTCGACGCCATCGAAGCGGCGGGCGGTTCGTTGCGCTGCTGCGTCGCCGAGATCTTCTGAGGCGCTGAACCGCGACCACGACGTGAAGAAAAAGTTCAGACCGGATTCACTGCCTGGTTCCAAGAATCTTTCCGCAACGAAGCGCTGTCGCGCCTCCCGCCGAAGCCGCCGATGAACCTCCGACTCCTCCCGTTGCTGCTGCTCGCTCTCGCATCCACCGCGGGGGCCGATCCGGGCGACAAGAATCGCGAATCCCGGCGTGCCGAAGCACGCGGCCACACCGAGGCGGCGCACCGCGCGCAAGGCGCGTCGCTCGCCGAATCGGCCCGCCGGGTGACACGTGAGACGGGTGGGCAGGTCCTGAGCGCGGAGCGCGTGCCATTCGACGGGCGCGACATGAACCGGATCAAGGTGGTCGACTCGACCGGCCGCGTCCGCGTGATCACCGAGGATCCGCGGGGCCGCAAGCCGCGCGGGCGCGACGACGACTGAGTCGACCCGCCGCTGAACCCGGCGCTGCCTACACGCGCCAACGACAGTCCGAGCGACTAAGCTTCCTGAACAGCGGGCGGAACCGTCCGTCCGTGGCCCCGGGGCCGCTGCTTAGGAGCTCTCAATGCGAATCCTGCTGGTCGAAGACGAAGCGCCGCTGCGCGAGACGCTGGCCGCCCGCCTGAGGCGCGAAGGCTTTGCCGTCGATGCCGCCCAGGACGGCGAGGAAGGCCTGTACATGGGCCGCGAGGTGCCCTTCGACGTCGGCATCATCGACCTCGGCCTGCCGCGTATGTCAGGCATGGAGCTGATCCGTGCGCTGCGCGAGGAAGGCAAGAAATTCCCGGTGCTGATCCTGACCGCCCGCTCGAGCTGGCAGGACAAGGTCGAGGGCCTCAAGCAGGGCGCCGACGACTACCTGGTCAAGCCCTTCCACGTCGAGGAACTGCTGGCGCGCATCAACGCGCTGGTACGCCGCGCCGCCGGCTGGAGCAAGCCGCAGCTGGAATGCGGGCCGGTGGTGCTCGACCTCGCCGCGCAGACGGTCACCGTCAACGGCAGCAACGTCGACCTGACCAGCTACGAGTACAAGGTGCTCGAGTACCTGATGATGCACGCCGGCGAGCTCGTCTCGAAGGCCGACCTCACCGAGCACATCTACCAGCAGGACTTCGACCGCGATTCGAACGTGCTGGAAGTCTTCATCGGCCGGCTGCGCAAGAAGCTCGATCCCGACGGCTCGCTCAAGCCGATCGAGACCGTGCGTGGCCGCGGCTACCGCTTTGCGATTCCGCGCAGCGGGGAATGAATCGAGAGGGCGGGCACGGCCCGCATCCGGTGCCGACGCCGCGGGAAACCGCGGCGTCGTCTTTTGCGCGTCCGCCGTGCCTGCACACGGCCTTCGCCACGCGCAATTGCGGCTGTACGCATGGCGCCCGGCAGTAGCTGGCTGAATCGCGTTCACGCATGATCGGACGCATGAACTTCGGACAGCCCCGTTCGCTGCAGGCGCGCCAGTTGCTGGCCGCGAGCCTGGGCCTCGTGGCGTTCCTCGCATTGGCGGGCTACGCGCTCGATCGCGCCTTCCTCAAGACCGCCGAGCGCCATCTCGAGGAGCGTCTGGGCAACTACGCGCTCTCGCTGGCGCGCGAGAGCGACTTCGCCCGCGACGGCAGCTTCATCGAGCCGTTCGACGCGTCCGACGCGCGCTTCAAGCGCCCCGGTAGCGGGTTGTACGCCGAAGTCGTGTTCCCGAACGGGCATTGGGACTCGGAGTCCGCGCAGGGCCCGGCGCTGCCGGACGCGTCGATGCTTCCGGCGAACGCGCGCCGCTTCGAAGGCCCGTTGCCCATCCGCGAGATCGACGGAAGCGCGGGCGAGGTCTACCGCTACGGCCTGGGCCTGATCTGGTCCACCGGCAACGGCCCCGCGGCGGAATTCCCCTACACCATCTACATCTACGAGAGCACCAGCGCGCTGGGCGAGCAGTTGCGCGTATTCCGCAAGGCGCTGTGGGGCTACCTCGGCGGCGCGGGCCTGATCCTGCTGCTGCTGCAGGGCGTCATCCTGCGCTGGAGCCTGCTGCCGCTGCGGCAGGTCATCGCCGAGCTCAAGCGCGTGCAGCGCGGCGAGGCCTCGCGCATGAGCGAGCACCATCCGCGCGAGCTCGAGCCGCTGACCGACAGCATCAACGCCTTCATCGAGAGCGAGCGCGAGAACCTCGACCGCCAGCGCAACACCCTCGCCGACCTCGCGCACAGCCTGAAGACGCCGCTGGCGGTGCTGCATACGCGCCTGGAAGACCCGGCCACCGACGAGACCGCGCTGCGCAGCGAAACGGCCACGCAGCTGCGGCGCATGAACGACATCGTCTCCTACCAGCTGGCGCGCGCAGCCAACAGCGGCCACGCGCTGTTCTCCGCGCCGATCGCCATCGAGCCGCATGCGGAGCAGATCGTGCAGGGGCTGGAGAAGGTGTACGCGGGCAAGGGCGTGCTCTGCGAATTCGAGCTCGAGCCCGACCTGCAGTTCTTCGGCGAAGCGGGCGACCTGCAGGAACTGCTCGGCAACCTGCTCGAGAACGCCTTCAAATGGGCGGGCTCGCGCGTGCTGCTCACCATCCGGCAGTTGCCCTGCGACGGCGGCCGCCGCCCGGGCCTGCTGCTGGCGGTGGACGACGACGGCCCGGGTATCCCCGCCGAGAAGGTCGCGCTGATCCTTCAGCGCGGGGTGCGCGGCGACGAGCGCGTGCATGGCCACGGCATCGGCCTGTCGATCGTCCAGGACCTCGTGCGTGCCTACAAGGGCACGATGGACGTGCGCGCGTCGGAGGAACTCGGCGGCGCCCGCTTCGAGATCACGCTGCCGCCGGGGCCGTGACCGGCGCAGCGTCGACCGCCCGGTAGAATCGGGCGCATGACGCTTCCGATCCGCGCGATCACGCTGGACCTCGACGACACGATCTGGCCGATCGCACCGGTCATCGTGAAGGCCGAGCAGGCGCTGGCGGACTGGCTGCGGACGCATGCGCCGGCCACCGCGGCGCACTGGAGCCTGGACGCCATGCGCACGCAACGCGATGCCGTCGCGCGCGAGCATCCGCACGTCGCCCATGACTTCACCCGGCAGCGGATGATCTCGCTCGAGCGCATGTTCGCCGAAGCAGGCGACGACCCGGCGCTGGCCCACGCGGCGTTCGAGGCGTTCTTCGCCGCGCGCTGCGACGTCGAACACTACGATGGCAGCGTCGACGCGCTGGAGCGCATGGCGCGCCACCTGCCGCTGGCGGCGCTCAGCAACGGCAACGCCTGCCTCACGCGCATCGGCCTGATGCCGCTGTTCCGCTTCCAGCTCGGCGCGCGCGAGCATGGCGCGGCCAAGCCGGCCGCGAGCATCTTCCACGCCGCCTGCCGCGAACTGCAGTGCGCGCCGCACGAAGTGCTGCACGTGGGCGACGATGTCGAGATGGATGTCGTCGGCGCCGCGCGTGCAGGCCTGCGCACCTGCTGGATCAATCGCATGGATGAAGCCCCGGGCGCGCCCCGCGCCTGGCCGCACACGGAGATCGTGCCCGACCTCGAATTCCACGACCTCGCCGCGCTGGCCGACTGGCTCGATGCGCAGGCCCTTACCGGGACGCACGCCGCATGAATTCGCCGATGGGTTTCATCCAGCACGCCGATGCCGCGCTGCCGCTGCATGTGGTCGATCGCGCGCGCTTCGCGACGTGGCGCGACGCGCAGCCGGCGCACGTGCGCAGCTGGCTGGAGACGCATGCCTTCGACGCCGCGCCGGCGACCGCGCTGGTAATTCCGGGCGCGGACGGCGCGACGGCAGGCGCGCTGCTCGCCGTCGGCGATGCGCTCGATCCGTTCGCCTACGGGCACGGCCCGCAGCTGCTGCCGGCGCGCGACTGGGTGCTCGCGACCGACCTGCCCGAGGCCGAGCGCCAGGCGCTGCACCTCGGCTGGGGCCTGGGCGCGTACCGCTTCGGCCGGTACCGGTCGGCGCCGCGCGCACCGGCGCGGCTGGTGGTGGAACGCTGCGAGGCCGACGTGGCCGACGTGCTCGCCGCCTGCGTGCGCGTGCGCGATCTCGTCAACACGCCCACGCAGCACATGGGCCCGGACGAGCTCGAGAACACCGTCTGCGAGCTCTCCGAACGCTTCGGCGCGCGCATCCGCGTGGTCGGTGGCGAAGACCTGCTCGACGAGAACTTCCCGGCGATCCATGAGGTCGGACGCGCATCCCATCGTGCGCCGCGCCTGATCCGCCTCGACTGGGGCGACGCGGCGCATCCGCACGTCGCCATCGTCGGCAAGGGCGTCTGCTTCGATACCGGCGGCCTCGACATCAAGCCGGCCGACGGCATGCGCAACATGAAGAAGGACATGGGCGGCGCCGCGCACGCGATCGCGCTGGCCGAACTGGTCATGGCGCAGGCGCTGCCGCTGCGCATCACGCTGCTGGTGCCGGCGGTGGAGAACGCCATCGGCCCCGATTCGCTGCGCCCGGGCGAGGTGATCTCCACCCGCAGCGGCCTCACGGTAGAGATCGACAACACCGACGCCGAAGGCCGGCTGATCCTCGGCGATGCGCTGGTGCACGCGGCCGAGGAATCCCCCGCGCTGCTGCTCGACTTCGCCACGCTGACCGGCGCCGCCCGCATCGCCCTCGGGCCCGACCTGCCCGCGCTGTACGCGAACGACGACGCGCTCGCCGCGCGCGTGCTCGATCTCGGCGCAGCGCAGCGCGACATGCTCTGGCGGATGCCGCTGTGGCGGCCGTACTCGCGCTACTTCACCAGCACCATCGCCGACTTCGCCAACAGCGGGCCCTCGCGCATGGGTGGCAGCATCACCGCAGCGCTCTATCTCGAGCGCTTCGTGCCAGCGCAGCAGAAGTGGCTGCACGTGGACGTGTATTCGTGGAACGACGCCGACCGCCCCGGCCGCCCGGCCGGCGGCGAGGCGCAGAGCCTGCGCGCGATGTACGCGCTGCTGCGCGAGTTCGCCGCCAAGAACTGACCTCCGGCAGGCTGGAGTCGGCGACGCTCCGCCGTCATCCTTGCGCGGCCGATCGCCACCGGATGCACGCATGAGCAGCACGCAGGACGCCCTGAAGGAACTCCGCATCGAGCGTCGCCCCGGCGCGAAACCGCCGCGCCGGCGGCGCTGGCCGTGGATCGTCGGCGCCGCAGCGGTGATCGCGGTGGGCGGCATCGTCGCGATGGGCGCGATGCGTGCCGTACCGGTGGAGACGGTGCCGGCGCGCGACGCCGCGGATCCCGCCAACGCCTCGGTGCTCGACGCCTCCGGCTACATCGTCGCGCGGCGCATGGCCACGGTGTCGGCCAAGGTCACCGGCAAGGTGCGCGAGGTGCTGATCGAGGAAGGCCAGCGCGTGGCGGAGGGGCAGGTACTGGCGCGGCTCGATCCGCTGGAAGCCGATGCGCAGGAGGGCCTGGCCGCGGCGCAAGTGGCCGCCGCGCGCAGCCAGGCCGGGCAGATCGACGCGCAGCTGCGCGAGGCGAACGCGAACGTCGCGAGGCTGTCGACGCTGGCGCGCCGGCAGCTGGTCTCGCGCGCGCAGTACGACCAGGCCGTGGCCCAGCGCGATGCGCTCGCCGCGCAGCGCGGAGTGGTCGCGCGCAATACCGAGGTAGCGCGCCGGCAGCTGGACGTCGCCGGCATCGGCATCGAGAACACGGTGGTGCGCGCGCCGTTCGCGGGCGTGATCACCGCCAAGGCCGCGCAGCCGGGGGAGATCGTCTCGCCGATCAGCGCCGGCGGCGGCTTCACCCGCACCGGCATCGGCACGATCGTCGACATGGATTCGCTGGAGGTGCAGGTCGACGTCAACGAGGCCTACATCGGCCGCGTACAGCCGGGCATGCCGGTCGAGGCCGTGCTCAACGCCTATCCCGACTGGCGCATCCCCGGCGAGGTCATCGCCATCATCCCCACCGCCGACCGCACCAAGGCGACGGTGAAGGTGCGCATCGCGCTGACGGTGAAGGATCCGCGCATCGTCCCCGACATGGGCGTACGCGTGAGTTTCCTCGAACGCGCCGGTGCGAATGCGCCGAAGCCGACCGGCGTGTGGATTCCCTCGCGGGCGATCGCGCTGCCCGAGGGCAGCACCGACGCCGAGGCCGCCAGGGCGAAGCAGGGCACCGTGTTCGTCGTCGCGGACGGCCGCGCCGAGGCGCGCGAAGTGCCGCTGGCCGAGGCGCGCGACGCCGATCGCCGCGTGCCTTCGGGCATCGCGCCGGGCACTGCGGTGATCCTCGACCCGTCGGCGGTGCGCGACGGGCAGAAGGTGACGGTCGACGCCGGGGCGAAGTGACGTGGCTGCCGTCGACACCACGGCCGATCGCGCGCTCGTCGAGATCCGCGCGCTGACCAAGGCCTACGAGCGCGGCAAGGAGCGCGTCGAGGTGCTGCACGGCATCGACCTCGACATCCCGCGTGGTGATTTCGTCGCGTTGATGGGGCCCTCAGGCTCGGGCAAGACCACGCTGCTGAACCTCATAGGCGGGCTCGATTCGCCCAGCGGGGGCGAGCTGCGCGTGGCCGGCATCGCGATCGACGACCTCGCCGGCGACGACCTCGCGGCGTGGCGCGCCAACACCGTCGGCTTCATCTTCCAGAGCTACAACCTGATGCCGGTGCTGACCGCGCAGAAGAATGTCGAGCTGCCGCTGCTGCTCACCGACATGGGCGCGGCCGAGCGCGCGCGCCGCGCGCTGATCGCGCTGGAGCTTGTAGGCCTGGGCGAACGTGCGCGGCACAAGCCGAACGAGCTTTCGGGCGGGCAACAGCAGCGCGTGGCGATCGCGCGTGCACTCGTGTCCGACCCGCTGCTGCTGATCTGCGACGAGCCGACCGGCGACCTCGACCGCAAGACCGCCGACGAGGTGCTGACCCTGCTGCAGCAGCTCAATCGCGACTTCGGCAAGACCATCGTGATGGTCACGCATGATCCGAAGGCGGCCGACTACGCGCGCCGCACCGTGCACCTCGACAAGGGCACGCTCGTCGACGATCCGGGCGCGCACTGACCGCCATGATCCGCAAGTACTTCCCGCTCATCTGGGGCTCGCTGTTCCGCAGGAAGGCGCGCACCTTCCTCACGCTCGCCTCGCTCACCGCCGCCTTCCTGCTGATCGGCCTGCTGCAGGCGGTGAATTCGCTGTTCAACTCGGGCGCGGATTTCCTCGGCGCCAACCGGCTGATCGTGCAGGCGCGCACGTCGTTCACCCAGCCGCTGCCGCTGCGCATGCTGCCGCAGATCGAGTCGATCCCGGGCGTGGAGCGCGTGGGCTGGTCGCAGTTCTTCGGCGGGCAGTACCGCGACGAACGCGCGGGCTTCCCGCAGTTCGCGGTCGACCCGCAGCGCCTGCGCGACACCTATCCCGAATGGGTGATGCCCGACGATGCGTGGCGCGCCTTCATCTCCACGCAGGACGGCGCGATCGTCGGCCGCAACATCGCGAACCAGTACGGTTGGAAGGTCGGCGACATCGTGCCGCTCAACAGCTTCATCTGGACCACCGCGGACGGCGGGCGGCTATGGGAATGGCGCATCGTCGGCATCTTCGACGGCCGCGATGCGAAGTGGCAGGACCAGACACAGATCATGTACCTCAACTTCGGCCAGTTCGACGAGGGACGCAGCCCGCGCGCCAAGGGACTGGCCGGCGTCTTCGTCGTGCGCGTGGGCGATCCGCTGGATTCGGCGCGCGTGTCGGCCGAGATCGACCGCCGCTTCGCCAACTCCGCCGATGAAACCAAGACGCAGAACGAGGCCGACTTCCAGCTCAACTTCGTCAAGCAGTTCGGCGACATCGGTTTCATCATGAACGCGATCAGCGGCGCGGTGTTCTTCACCATCCTGATCCTGACGGGCTTCACGATGAGCCAGGCGGTGCGCGAGCGCATCCCCGAGCTCGCCGTGCTCAAGTGCCTGGGCTTCACCGATCGCACCGTGCTGTGGCTGGTGCTGGCCGAAGCGTTGCTGCTGTGCGTGCTCGGCGCGTTGCTGGGCATGGCGCTGGCGCAGGTCATCACCGCCAACCTGCCGCCCGCGTTCCCGCCGATCGAGCCCGACCGCCGCGTCTGGCTGTTCGTGCTCGGCGCGGTGACCGTGCTCGCGACCGCCGTCGGCCTGCCGCCCGCGTTGCGTGCGATGCGGCTGCGGATCGTCGATGCGCTGGCGGGGCGGTGATCCGTTGAACGTCATGCGCCAGATCCGCGAAATCGTCTGGATGAACCTGCAGAGCATTCCGCAGCGATGGGGGCGAAGCGGCGCGCTTGCGCGGCACTGCCGCGCGCCGGTGAGCGACCGCGCATGGATGCGCGGGCCGGTTGCATGCGCCATGGAGGGCTCTGCGGAATGTGCCGCGGAGGCACGATGAACACCCTGCGCCAGATCCGCGAAATCGTCTGGATGAACCTGCAGAGCATTCCGCAGCGATGGGGTGCCTCCCTCGTCATCGTCATCGGTATCGCCGGCGTCGTGGCCGTGCTCGTCGCCATGCTTTCCATGTCCGCAGGGCTCACGCGCACGCTGGGTAGCACCGGCACGCGCGATCGCGCCATCGTGCTGCGCGCCGGCAGCAATGCGGAGCTGTCGAGCTTCCTCGACCGTTCGCTGGTCACGCTGATCAAGCAGGATCCGGCGATCCGTCGCGGCCGCGACGGCCTGCCGCTCGCGTCGGGCGAGATCATCGTGATCACCGAGGTCGCGCGGCGTGGCGAATCGGGCAGCACCAACGTCACGCTGCGCGGCGTGCAGCCCAATGCGTTCGAGCTGCGGCCGGAAGTCGAGATCATCGAGGGGCGGCGCTTCCGGCCCGGGCTGCAGGAGATCCTGGTCGGGGACGCCGCGCGCCGCCAGTTCGAAGGGCTGGACGTGGGCCGCAGCCTCACCTTCAAGGGCTCGGGCTGGACCATCGTCGGCGTGTTCCGCTCCAACGGCGACGGCCACGAGTCGGAGTTGTGGGCCGATACCGAAGTGGTGCAGGGCGCGTTCGACCGCAGCGGTTACTCGTCGGTGCTCGCCCAGCTGCGCAGCGCGGCCGACTTCGACGCCTTCGAGGCGCGGCTTACCAACGATCCGCAGCTCACCGTCGACGTCGAGCGCGAGGTCGACTTCTTCACCGCGCAGTCGGAAACGCTCACCTTCCTGATCCGCCTGCTGACCAACGTCATCACCGCGATCATGGCCTTCGGCGCGCTGTTCGGCGCGCTCAACACGATGTACTCGGCGGTGTCGGCGCGCACGCGCGAGATCGGCACGCTGCGCGCGCTGGGCTTCGGCCGGCTGCCGGTGATCGCGTCGGTGATGGCCGAGTCGCTGGTGCTGGCGGTGGTCGGCGGGCTGATCGGCGCGATGCTCGCCTACCTGATGTTCAACGGCACCAGTGTGTCGACGCTCAGCCCGGGCTCGTTCTCGCAGGTCGCCTTCAACTTCGCGGTGACGCCGGCGCTGGTGGCGCAGGGCCTGGCATGGGCGCTGCTGATCGGTTTCCTGGGCGGGTTCCTGCCGGCGCTGCGCGCGGCGCGCATTCCGGTGACCGACGCGCTGCGCGCGACCTGACCGTAGCCCGGGCAAGCGAAGCGCACCGGGGACACGACGACAGCTCCCGGCTGCGCTTCGCTTACCCGGGCTATCGTCCTCAGGCCGCCGGCTCCTGCGGCGCGCCGGCGCCCGGCGGCACCGCCTTCGAGCGCGCCTTCGCCAGGGTGATGATCACCACGCCCACGAGAATCACCGCCATCGCGCCGAGATCGTTCGCGGTGAACACCTCGCCGCCGATCAGCGCGCCGAACAGCACCGCGATCGGCGGATTGACGTAGGCGTAGCTGGTCGCCAGCGCCGGCCGCACGTGGTGCAGCAGCCAGATGTAGGCGGTGAAGCCGAAGATGCTGCCGGCGACGACGAGATACAGCATCGCCGCGGTGGCGGACATCGACGGCACGCCGTCGAACCGCTCGCCCGTGACCAGCGCGGCGGCGAGCATCCACAGCGAGCCGGTGAGCATCTGCCCGCTGGCGGCCATGAACGGCTCGGGCAGGTCCTGGTCGCGGCTCCAGATCGAGCCCCAGGCCCAGGCGATGGGCGCGATGACCAGGCAGACGAGGCCCATCGGCGAGGAGGTCAGCGCGCTGCCGGCATTGAGCCAGGCCACGCCGAGGAAGCCGACCATCAGGCCGGCCCATTCGATGCGCGTGGGATGGCGCCCGCGCATCATCGCGAACAGCCCGGCGAACAGCGGCATCGATGCGACCGCGATGGCCGCCAGGCCGGATGACACTTCCGTCTCGGCGAGGTTCACCAGCCCGTTCGACAGCAGCACCATGAAGATCGACAGCACGCCGAGCGTCTTCCACTGCTT
>CAZNRZ010000064.1:0-9094 GCA_964575535.1 uncultured Lysobacter sp.
GTTCGTGGTTTCGCGGGTTCGTCGGATGTCGGATGTCGGATGTCGGATGTCGGATACCGTCATCAGGTGACGTGGCCGATTTCGCCCGCTGCACGTCGACGACCCGCATTGCGTCGACGCACGGCGCACTCCCGGGTGCGCTGGGCTTACCCGGGCTACGGCACTGCGCTTGCTCCGGCCCACAGGCGGGCGGGGATCGCCTCAGCCCGCGAAACCGCCACCGTCGAGGAATGCCTGCTCTTCCGCCGTCGTCTCGCGGCCGAACGCGGCGTTGCGATGCGGGAAGCGGCCGAAGCGCTCGATGATGTCGAGGTGGATGCGCGCCCAGCGCAGGCCTTCGGCATCGCCCAGGCGCTCGAACAGCGCCATCGCGCGATGCTGGTCGGCCAGCGCTTCGGAGTGCTCGAAGGGCAGGTAGAAGAACGCGCGCAAAGCCGGCGCGGTACGCATATCGAAACCGGCGTCGACGGCCTGCTCCGCGAACGCGCGCGCCAGCGGATCGGTGGCGAACGCATGCGCGCTGCCGCGGAACACGTTGCGCGGGATCTGGTCGAGCAGGATCAGCAGCGCGAGCGCGCCTTCGGCATCCGCCAGCCAGTCGTCGAGCTCACGCCGCGCGGCGGCCATGTGCAAGGGCACAAAGCGCGCGCAGTCGCGGTCGAAGACGTCGTCGCGCGCGAACCACAGCGCGGGGCCGGCGCCGCGCCAGAACGCGACGACGTCTGCGGCGATGCGGGGCTCAGTCATGCGGCACTCCCAGCTGGGTTTCGAGTTCGGCGGTCCAGGCGCTGGTGAGGCTTTCCAGTGTCACCGCCTGGATCAGCGCGCGGATCGGGCCCCGAGCATAGGACTGCGCGATGAAGAGCGCATGGCGGTCGCGGAACGTCAGCCACGCGACATGCGCACGATCGAACGCGGCCTGCTCCTCGCCGTCGAGCTGGCCGCGCACGTGCGCGACCACGCGGCGCATGCGCGCATCGGCGAACAGCAGGCGCTCGCGCGCCTGCGCGGTGAACTCGTCGTCGTGCAGCACCTCGACGGCGCCACGCTCGATCACTTCCTCGGCGCGCGAGACGATGCCGTCGGCGATCTCCACCGCGCTCTGCGCCTTGCCGACCAGCCCGCTCTCGAAGCGCTGCAGGTCGCCGAGGCTCGTCTTCGCGCCCTCGAGGTCGCGCTTGAGCGCGAGCAGCTTCTGGCTGCGCTCGATGGCCTCGGTAGTGCGTCGCCGCTCGACGCGGCGCTGGATGAAATAGAAGGCCCACGTCAACGCCGCGCCGAGGACCACCAGGAAGGCCTGTTCCATGTCCCGCTCCTGTCTGGTGTGACAGTCTGCGGGCGCGACATCTCAGGGGCTGCGATGTGGGCGGCCGCTCGTCGGCGCCCGGCGGACCTGCGAAAACGCCGGGAAATCCCGGCGTTTTCGTGAGCCCTGCATGCGCGGGTCGCAGCGCGCGCGACGCTATTCGTCGAAGCGCAGGTGCTTCACCGACTTGCCGTGGCGACGGATCAGCCGCAGCGCCTCGATGCCGACCTGGATGTGGTTGTCGACGAAATCCGCGGTGACGCGCGCGTCGGACTCGGCGGTCTTCACCCCTTCCGGCGTCATCGGCGCATCGGACACCAGCAGCAGCGCGCCGCAGGGAATGCGGTTGGCGAAGCCGGCGGCGAAGATGGTCGCGGTCTCCATGTCGATGGCCATGCAGCGCAGGCGGCGCAGGTAGTCCTTGAACGCCTCGTCGTGTTCCCAGACGCGGCGGTTGGTGGTGTAGACGGTGCCGGTCCAGTAGTCGTGGCCGAGGTCGCGGATCATCGTCGACACCGCGCGCTGCAGTGCGAACGCGGGCAGCGCGGGCACCTCGGCGGGCAGGTAGTCGTTCGAGGTGCCCTCGCCGCGGATCGCCGCGATCGGCAGCACCAGGTCGCCGAGCTGGTTCTTGCGCTTGAGCCCGCCGCACTTGCCGAGGAACAGCACGGCCTTGGGGTCGATGGCCGAGAGCAGGTCCATCAACGTGGCCGCGTTCGGGCTGCCCATGCCGAAGTTGATCATGGTGATGCCGTCGAAGGTGGCGCTGGGCATGGGCCTGTCGAGGCCGACCACGGGCGCGCCGGTGAGGCGCGCGAAGGTCTGCAGGTAGCCGCCGAAGTTGGTCAGCAGGATGTGCTGGCCGAAATCCTCGAGCGCGACGCCGGTGTAGCGCGGCAGCCAGTTGGAGACGATGTCCTGTTTCTCTTTCATATGATGTCGTTCACCTTTTCGCGCGATTGTCGCATCGCCCATGACGAAGGTCATGGTGACGGACGGCGGTGGGGCGGCTAGGGTCGCCAGTCCACCCGCGACCGACGCCCTCATGTCCCGAACCCTGCTTTCGCTGCTGTGCACGGCCGCGCTCGCCACGCCGTTCACCGCACCCGCCGCGCCCGCGAACGACGCGCCGGCGGCGCGCCCGTCGCGCTTCGTCCAGGATCCCTACCCCAGCACCTACCGGGCGATGCCCAACCCGCCGGTGCTGCTGCGCAATGCCACCGTGCTCACCGGCACCGGCGAGCGCCTGGACGGCGCGGACGTACTGATGCGGGACGGCAAGGTGGTCGAAGTGGGCCGCGGGCTGCAGGCGCCGGCCGATGCCGCCACCGTCGACGCCACCGGCAAGTGGGTCACGCCCGGCATCATCGACGTGCATTCGCACCTCGGCGTGTACGCGAGCCCCGGCACGCATTCGCACCAGGACGGCAACGAGGCCACCAGCCCCGTCACCGCCAACGTCTGGGCCGAACACTCGGTATGGCCGCAGGATCCGGGCTTCTCCGCGGCGCTGGCCGGCGGCGTGACCTCGCTGCAGGTGCTGCCGGGCTCGGCGAACCTCGTCGGCGGCCGCGGCGTCACGCTCAAGAACGTGCCCGCGACGACCTACCAGGCGATGAAGTTTCCCGGCGCGCCGTGGGGCCTGAAGATGGCCTGCGGCGAGAACCCCAAGCGCGTCTATGGCAGCAAGGGCGGCCCGTCCACGCGCATGGGCAACGTGGCCGGCTACCGCGCCGCGTTCATCGACGCCAGCGAGTATCGCCGCAAGAACACGCCGAAGGCGCCGAAGAAGCGCAGCTGGTGGCAGTCGGCGGGCGACTCGGATTCGCAGCAGGACACCGGCGGCAAGCGCGACCTGAAGATGGACACGCTGGCCGGCGCGATCAACGGCGACATCATGGTGCACATCCACTGCTACCGCGCCGACGAGATGGCGACGATGCTGGATCTGGCGAAGGAATTCGGCTTCAAGGTCGCCGCCTTCCACCACGGCGTCGAGGCCTACAAGCTCGCCGACCGCCTCGCCGCCGACGGCGTCTGCGGCGCGCTCTGGGCCGACTGGTGGGGCTTCAAGATGGAGGCCTACGACGGCATCCAGGAGAACATCGCGATCGTCGACAGCCGCCCGAACGGCTGCGCGATCGTGCATTCCGATTCCGAGGAAGGCATCCAGCGCCTCAACCAGGAGGCCGCGAAGGTGATGGCCAGCGCGAAGCGCGCAGGGCTCGACATCGCACCGGAGCGCGCCATCCGCTGGCTCACGAGCAATGCGGCGAAGTCGCTGGGCGTGGCCGACCGCGTCGGCACGCTGGAGGCCGGCAAGATGGCCGACGTGGTGCTGTGGAACGGCAATCCCTTCAGCGTCTACGCCAAGGCCGAGCAGGTCTACATCGATGGCGCGCGCGTGTTCGATCGCAATGATCCTTCGCGCCAGCCGGTGTCGGATTTCGTCATCGGCCAGGGCTCGTTCACCACCGGAGGCGTGCGATGAGCCGCCTGAAGACGCTCGCGGGCGCCGTACTGCTCGCGCTGTCGCCCGCACTCGCGGCGCAGGACATGCTCATCCGCAATGCGACCGTGCATACCGCGACGTCGCGCGGAACGCTGCAGAACGCCGACGTGCTGGTGAGCGGCGGGAAGATCGTCGCGGTCGGCCCGAACCTGTCGGCAGCCGACAACGTGCCGGCCGTCGACGCGGGCGGCCGTCCGGTCACCCCGACGCTGTTCGGCGGCATCACCCGCATCGGCCTGGAGGAAGTCTCCGGTGAGGCGAAGACGGTGGATGCCACGCTCACGCTCGGCCGCGGCACCCGCGAGATGACGGTGCGACCCGAGTTCGACGTCACGCTGGCCTTCAATCCCGATTCGCCGCTGCTGGGCGTCAATCGCGTCGAGGGCCTGGGCTGGACGCTGCTCGGCCCCGGCACCGGCGAAGGCGGCTCGATCATCGCCGGCCAGGGCGCGATCGTGCGGCTCGACGGCTCGCCCGACCCGGCCGGCCCGAAGGTGCTGTTCGTCGAACTGGGCAACGACGCCTCGGGCCTGACCGGCCAGTCGCGCGCGGCGCAGTGGATGCTGCTCGAGCAGTTCTTCGACGAGGCGCGCGGACGCATTCCCGCGAACGCACCGATGGCGATGCTGACGCCGGCCGGGCGCGCGGTGCTCTCGCGCTTCCTCGCCGGGAACGGCCGGGTGATGTTCAAGGTCGACCGCGCCGCCGACATCCGCCAGCTGCTGCGCTTCGCCGACAAGCACGGCCTGCGCATCGCGATCTCCGGCGGCACCGAGGCCTGGAAGCTCGCGCGCGAGCTCGCCGCGGCCAAGGTGCCGGTATTCGTCGATCCGCTTTCCAACCTGCCGGCCGACTTCGACCGCCTCGGCGCGCGCATGGACAATGCCGCGCTGCTGCGCGCGGCCGGCGTGGCGGTGGGCATCGTGCAGTCGGGCGACGCCTCCCACAACGCGCGCAAGGTGCGCCAGCTGGCGGGCAACGCCGTCGCCTCGGGCCTGCCCTGGGAAGACGGCCTGGCCGCGCTGACCCGCGTGCCCGCCGAGGCCTTCGGGATGACGGGCGCGGGCGGCATCGCGCCGGGCCAGCGCGCCGACCTCGTGCTGTGGACGGGCGACCCGCTGGACGTCACCTCCACTGCGCAGCAGGTCTGGTTCGGCGGACGCGCGATCGAGATGCGCAGCCGCCAGACCGAGCTGCGCGATCGCTACCTGCGCAGCGAGGGCCCGCTGCCGCGCGCCTACGACGCACGCGACCGCACGCGCTGACGGGCGGCATACCGCAGGCGGACGTGCGCGCCTAGGCTGCGCACGTTCCGGGGATGCGAATGGGCGATGCCGTGCTGACATTGATGATGGCGGTGGGCTTCGCCCTGCAGCCGACAGGCACCTTCCACGGCGACGAGCCCGTCGCGCGCGACGGCGAGTCGTGGCTGGCTCTGGAAACCCGCTCCGACGGCGCACGCCTGTCGCCGACCCGCGTGCGGCTGGCGCGCGTCCACGATGCGGTGCTCGACGCCGACGGCGAGGCCACCGGCCTGGAGGTCGCCGCCATCGACGCGCCGGACGCCGGCATGCTGCTGCGCGGCCCACGCCTGAGCGCCGGCCGCGTCGAGCTGGCGGAGCGTCTCGACGATGCATCGCTGGGCCACGGCGAATTCGCGGCCCTGCGCTTTCGCGGCACCGAATACCGCGTGCGGGCGCGCTGCCCGGCCACGCCGCCGCCGGCCGAAGGCGGGCAGACCTGCGAGGTCGTGCTGGCCACCGGCGCGTCCTCGACGCCGCTGACGTCCGTGCAGCGCTGGCGCAGCGACAATGGCGGCATCGCGTTCGGCGACGACGCCGCGCCGCACCTGGTCCATGCCGGCGATTTCGACCGCGACGGACGCCTCGACCTGATCCTCGACACGTCAGGCCACTACAACGTCTCGCGCCCGACCCTGTTCCTGTCGACGCCGGCGCCTCACGGAGGCGTCGAGGCCGTCGCCAGCCACGAGAGCGTAGGCTGCTGAGGCTTCGCGCACCGCACCGGTGGGGACCGGTCGCATCACCGCCCGGCGACGGGCTCCACAGGGGAATCCAATGAATCCGATCGGCGACATCCACTGGCTCGCGGTCCTCGCCGCGGCCGTCTCGGCCTTCATGCTCGGCGGGCTCTGGTACGGGCCGCTGTTCCTCAAGCCCTGGGCGCGGGCCAGCGGCATCGATCCGGCCGCATCGAAGGGCCATCCGGCGCAGGTATTCGGGTCCGCCTTCGTCTGCAGCCTGCTCGCTGCCGCCGCCTTCGCCCTCGTCCTCCCGGCCGACGCCGGCCCCGCCCGCGGCGCGGGGATCGGGCTGCTCGTCGGCCTGTTCTTCGTGGCCATGAGCTTCGGCATCAACTACGCGTTCTCGCAGCGGCGCCTGCTGCTCTGGCTCATCGACGGCGGCTACCACGTGGTCCAGTTCACCCTCTACGGGCTCATCCTCGCGGCCTGGCGCTGAACTCCATACGGCAGCGTCCGGAAACGCGGCCTGCAGCTTCGGCGCGTCCGGCCGATAATCCGGCCGACAACAAGCGTCCCACAAGGCCACAGGGGGCCCCACCATGCGCATCGGACTGGTCGTTGATTCGGCCTGCGATCTGCCGCTCGAGTACCTGCAGCAGAACTTCACCATGCTTCCGATCACCGTCAAGATCGGCAATGCCGTGCTGGCGGACCAGCGCAACGAGCAGGCCACGCTCGAGTTCCTCGACGCGCAGTCCAGCGACGCTATCGCCACCGCCGAGACCCAGCCCTTCACCGTGCAGCAGGTGCAGGACCTGTTCCTGCGCAAGCTGGTGATCGACTACGACTACGTCTTCTGCATGACGATCACGAAGACGCGCAGCCCGATCTTCGAGAACACGCAGCAGGCCAGCTTCGCCATCCTCAACGACTACAAGGGCCCGCGCACCGCGGCCGGCATCACCACGCCGTTCGCGCTGCGCGTGATCGATACGCAGAGCGTGTTCGCCGGGCAGGCGATCACCGCGGTGGAAGCCGTGCGCCTGCGCGATGCCGGCGAGGGCGCGCCGAAGATGCGCGCGCGCATCGAGCAGGTCGCGCTCAATACGCAGTCCTACCTGATCCCGCGCGACCTCAACTACCTGCGCAGCCGCACGCGCCACCGCGGCGATCGCAGCGTGAGCTTCCTGTCCGCCGCGCTCGGCAGTGCCCTCGACATCAAGCCGCTGCTGCACTGCAACCGCGGCGAGACCGGCCCGCTGGCGAAGATCAAGGGCTTCGACAACGCCGCCGAGAAGCTGTTCTCCTTCGCGATGCGCCGCGTGCGCGAGGGCAAGCTGCTCACGCCGACGCTGGCGATGAGCTATGGCGGCAAGCTCGAGGAAATGCGCGCGCTGCCGGGCTATGCGGACCTCGTCGCCACCTGCCGCCAGCACGGCATCGACGTCTTCGAGAGCATGATGAGCCTGACCGCGATGGTGAACGTGGGCCGTGGCTCGCTCACCCTCGGCTTCGCGTCGGACGCACCCGCTTACGACTGACGCACGTCCGCGTTCGCCGCCGCGAACGCCTGAAACAGGACTTACGGCCCGGTCGCGGCCGCAGGGCCTGGGTTAGCCTCGAAGGCTTGCCCAGGCCCTCATCATTCATGACCTCGAATCGAAGCGTTCTCTTCCTCGCGCTCGCGGGCGCGCTGTCCTTCGCACATCCCGTCGCCGCCCAGGACGGCAAGCACGCGCCGCCACCGGACAAGGACGTGCAGCTCGAACAGGACGCGCTCGATCCCGCCGGCGTCGACAAGGCGAAGGCGACCGACGAGGCCGGCCGCGGCCCCGCCAGGCCCGGCGTGGTGAAGGACGAGCCGAAGTGGGACGTCAACACGCCGCGCGGCGGCAGCAAGACGATCAGCTTCAGCACCGACGAGGGCACCTGGCTCGACGTCGACGTCTCTCCCGATGGCCGCCAGGTCGCGTTCTCGATGCTGGGCGACATCTACCTGCTGCCGATCGGCGGCGGCAGCGCGCAGCGCATCACCACCGGCCTGGCCTGGGACGTGCAGCCGCGCTTCTCGCCCGATGGCCGCGAGATCGCGTTCACCAGCGATCGCGGCGGCGGCAACAACCTCTGGCGCATGCGCACCGATGGCAGCAACGCCGTGCAGGTGACGAAGGAGGACTTCCGCCTGCTCAACAACCCGGCGTGGACGCCGGACGGCCAGTTCATCATCGCGCGCAAGCATTTCACGGGCGAACGCTCGCTCGGCGCCGGCGAGCTGTGGATGTACCACGTGGCCGGCGGCACCGGCGTGCAGCTGACCAAGCAGAAGAACGACCAGCAGGATCTCGGCGAGCCCGCGGTGTCGCCCGACGGGCGCTACGTCTACTTCAGCGAGGACGTGACCCCCGGGCCGACGTTCCAGTACAACAAGAACCCGCACGAGGGCATCTACGCGATCAAGCGCCTCGATCGCGAGACCGGGCGCATCGACACGCTGCTCTCCGGCCCGGGCGGCGCGGTGCGTCCGCAGCCCTCGCCGGACGGCAAGCAGCTCGCCTTCGTGAAACGCATCCGCGACAGGACCGTGCTGCACGTGCTCGATCTTTCCAGCGGCGCGACGCGCCCGGTCTGGGACGGCCTGTCGCACGACCAGCAGGAGGCGTGGGCGATCTTCGGCCCGTACGCGAACTTCGACTGGACGCCGGATTCGAAGTCCGTGGTGGTCTGGGCGCAGGGCAAGCTCTGGCGCGTCGACATGGCGGGCGGCACTGCAACGAACCTGCCGTTCACCGCGCAGGTCGAGCAGACCGCTTCGACGCCGCTGCGCTTCGAACAGACGCTCGACGAAGGCGCGTTCACGCCGAAGATGATCCGCGACGTGGCGACGAGCCGCGATGGCCGCACGCTCGTCTTCCACGCGCTCGGCCACCTGTACCGCAAGGCGCTGCCCGACGGCGCGCCGCAGCGGCTGACCGGCAGCAGCGGCGTCTACGAATACCAGCCGAGCTTCAGCGCGGACGGCGGGCGCCTGCTCTACACCACCTGGTCTGACGAGGGCCTGGGCGCGATCTGGCTGCGCGACGCGAACGGTAGCGGCCAGGGCCGCCGGATCACGCCGGAGAAGGGCTACTACTACGGCCCGAAGTTCTCGCCGGACGGTCGCCGCGTGGTCTATGCCAAGGCGCGCGGCACCGGCCTCACCGGCTCGCTGTGGACGAAGGATCCCGGCATCTACCTGGTCGACGCGAACGGCGGCACGCCGCAGCGCATCGCCACCGAAGGCTCCGAGCCGCAG
>CAZNRZ010000064.1:9194-12124 GCA_964575535.1 uncultured Lysobacter sp.
CGACGCGAACGGCGGCACGCCGCAGCGCATCGCCACCGAAGGCTCCGAGCCGCAGTTCAGCAGCGACGGCAAGCGCATCTACTACTTCACCGGCGGCGGGCTGAAGAAAAAGATGATGTCGGTGGGCCTCTTTGGTGAGGACCCGCGCGAGGTCTATGACCTCAAGTACGCCAACAACGTGCGCATCAGCCCGGACGGCCGATGGGTCGCCTTCACCGAGCTGTTCAACGCCTACGTGACACCGCTGGTCACCGCCGGCAAGGCGATCGAGCTGTCGAAGGACAACAAGGCGATGCCGGTGACGCAGGTCACCGCCGACGTCGGCAGCCACCTGCACTGGAGCGCGGACTCGAAGTCGCTGAACTGGATGGTCGGCGACCGCTACTTCTCGCGACCGCTCGCGCAGACGTTCGCGTTCCTCCCGGGTGCGCCGAAGGAAATCCCCAAGCCGACGGCGAGCGCGGGCGGAATCCCGGTCGGGCTGAGCGCGCAGGTCTACACGCCGGACCACGTCGTCGCCTTCACCAACGCGCGCATCGTGACGATGCGCGATGCGCAGAACACGCAGGAAGTGATCGAGAACGGCACGCTCGTCGTGCGCGGCGACGAGATCGTCTCGGTCGGCCCCGCCGATGCCGCGGTGATCCCGGGCGGCGCGCGCGTGATCGATGCGACCGGCAAGACGATCGTCCCGGGCTACGTCGACGCGCATGCGCACTCGGCGAACTTCGGCGGCGGCATCGTGCCGCAGGCGAACTGGGCGTATTACTCCAACCTCGCCTTCGGCATCACCACGATGCACGACCCGTCGGCAAGCACGGAGTTCGTGTTCTCGCAGGCCGAACTGCTCAAGGCGGGCAAGATGGTCGGCCCGCGCCTGTTCTCGACCGGCACGATCCTCTACGGCGCCGACGGCGACTTCAAGGCGGTCATCAATTCCTTGGACGATGCGCGCAGCCACGCGCGGCGCATGAAGGCGGCCGGTGCGTTCTCGCTCAAGAGCTACAACCAGCCGCGCCGCGACCAGCGCCAGCAGATGAACCAGGCCGCGCGCGAGCTCGGCATGCTGGTGGTCGAGGAAGGCGGCTCGACCTTCCACCACAACATGACGATGGTGCTCGACGGCGCCACCGGCGTGGAGCACAACCTGCCGATCGCGCCGCTGTACAAGGACGTGCTCGGCCTGTGGTCGCAGACCGACGTGCGCAATACGCCCACGCTGGTGGTGAGCTACGGCGGCATCTCCGGCGAGTACTGGTGGTATTCGCGCGACAACGTCTGGGAGGACAGGAAGCTCGCGCGCTTCTTCCCGCGCGAGACGCTCGACGCGCGCAGCATCCGTCGCGAGACCGGCCCCGACTGGGATTACTGGCACATCGAGGTCGCCAAGTCGGTCAAGAAGATGCGCGACGCGGGCATCGGGATCCAGGTGGGCGGCCATGGCCAGCTGCAGGGCCTGAGCCCGAACTGGGAGGCGTGGTCGCTGGTGCAGGGCGGCTTCACCCCGTTCGAGGCGCTGCGTGCCTTCACCTTCGACGGCGCCGATTACCTCGGCCTCGGCAGGCAGCTCGGCTCGCTGGAAGCCGGCAAGCAGGCCGACCTCGTGGTGCTGAATTCCAATCCGCTGGAGAACATCCGCAGCACCATCGACACGCGCTACGTGATGGTCGATGGCCGCCTGTTCGATGTCGAAAAGGACATGGCGGAAGTCGGCGGGCTCGGTGCGAAGGCGCCGGAGTTCTTCTGGCATCGCCAGGCCGATGGCGTGACCTTCGGCGCGGGCATGACCGAGGCGCACAGCCACACCGAGGACTGATCCACGCCGCGGCGTTCGACCCGACGGCCCGCCCCGCGCGGGCCGTCTTCGTTTGCCGCGCCGCGCGATGCGCATTCACGACGCTGCCATGTCAGTCTGAATACCCTGAACGCGACCGCCCAGGAGACGCCCATGCCGACGCGCTACTTCATCAGCCTTCCCGATGGCACCGCCGCGCGCGGCAGCGACGCCTCGCTGGCGTTCACTGCGCACGGCGCGGAGGAGTTCGCCGAACAATTGCAGTCGGCGCTGCGCTCGCCGCAGCTGTTCGACCGCTGGCGTGGGACGCAGGACGATCCGGAAGACGTGGACCCGGCGCTGGGCGCGGTCGACCCGACCGCGACGGTCACCGGCCAGCAGCACGACCTGCACATCGATCTCGTGCTCATCACCTCCCTGCCCGGCGACATCGTGCGCCACCGCATGCGCCTGCTGGCCGGCAGTGGCTGGCAGCTGCGCGACGTCACCGCGGCCTGACCCTCATCGCATGCGCCGCCCGGTGCTGCTCGCCTGGAGTGGCGGCAAGGACGCCGCGTGGGCATTGCATGCACTGCGTGCGCGAGACGACGTCGACGTCCTGGGCCTGCTCACCACGGTCACGCGCGGCTTCGAGCGCGTGTCGATGCAGGGCATCCGCCGCGAATTGCTGCACGCGCAGGCGGGCGCCATCGGGCTGCCGCTGTTCGAATCGATGATCGAAGCGCAGTGCGACAACGCGGCCTACGAGGCCGCGTTCGCCGACGCACTGGCGCGCGCACGCGCGGCACATCCGGCGCTCGACACCATCGCCTTCGGCGACCTGCTGCTCGAGGACGTGCGCGCCTGGCGCGAGGCCTCGTGCGCACGCATGGGCTGGCGCGTCGAGACGCCGCTGTTCGGCCGCGATACCGCGCGGCTGGCGCGCGAAATGATCGACGGCGGGCTGGTGGCGCACCTGTGCTGCGTGGATACGCAGCAGCTCGACAGCGCTTTCGCCGGCCGCCGCTTCGATACGGCGCTGCTCGACGCGCTGCCGCCGGGCTGCGACCCCTGCGGCGAGAACGGCGAGTTCCACACCTACGTCAGCGACGGGCCGATGTTCGCGCATGCGCTGCCGGTGCGGCCGGGCGAACAC
>CAZNRZ010000065.1:0-11994 GCA_964575535.1 uncultured Lysobacter sp.
CTGGAACTTCTGAGGTCGACTCTCCATGCCGCCGCCGGTCGCCCGGCGGCGGTTTTTTTCGGCCCCCGAGTGCGGGTCGACAGACGGACGCCACAGGACGACACGCGTCGCGATAGCCGGCGCAGCTGCGGCGGACGCGATCGCGGGTGTGCCGACGGCGTGCACGCACGTCGACCCGCGCGGACCGCCGGCGCCTCGACCGAAGGCAAGCGCACCGCCCGACCGGATCGCCAGTCCATGAAAACGCGCATCGCGCTGCTGCTTTCACTGCTGCTGCCGTTCACCACGGCCGCAGCCGATTCGACGAAGGCCTTCGACGCCGCTTTCGACGCCGCGATGGCGCGCTACCGGCTGCCGGGGCTGGCCGTCGGCATCGTCGAGAACGGCGTGGTCGTCTACACGCGCACCGCGGGCGAGTTGGTGGCGGGCGAGGGAAGGCCGGTCGATTCGAAGACGCTGTTCAAGATCGCGTCCAACAGCAAGGCCATGACCGCGGCCACGCTGGCGCGGCTGGTCGACGCCGGCCGGCTGCAGTGGACCGATCCCGTGGTCGAGCACCTGCCGCAGTTCCGCATGCACGATCCCTGGGTCGGCCGCGAGATGCAGGTGCGCGACCTGCTGATCCACAACAGCGGCCTGCGCGCGGGTGCGGGCGATCTCATGCTCTGGCCGGGCCCGAACACGTTCACGCGCGCGGACGTGATCGCCGGGCTCGCGCACCTCAGGCCGGAGCACAGCTTCCGCTCGCGCTACGACTACGACAACCTGCTCTACATCGTCGCCGGCGAGGTCGCGGCGACGGTCGCGGGCGTGCCCTACGAGACGCTGGTGCGTCGCGAGGTGTTCGAGCCGCTGGGCATGTCGCGCTGCCGCGTGGGCGACTGGCGCGCCGACGAGGTCGGCAATATCGCGCAGCCCCATGTGTGGCGCGACGGGCGCAACGTCGCGGTCGGCCGCGATGGCGACGTGGTGCGCGCGAGCACGATGGAAGCCGCCGGCGGCATTCGCTGCAGCCTCGACGACATGCTGACCTGGGTGCGCGCCTGGCTGTCGCCCGACGCCGCCACGCCCTGGCTCACGCCCGCCCAGCGCAGCGCGATGTGGTCGCCGCAGATGGTGATGCCGGTGTCGCGGCGCATGCGCGACTGGGACAACAGCCACTTCTCCGCCTACGGCTACGGCTGGCGGCTCTCGGACGTCGACGGCGTGTTCAAGGCCGCGCATACCGGCACGCTGATGGGCATGTACTCCGCGGTGACCATGCTGCCCGACCGCGACGTGGGCTTCGTCGTCCTCATCAACGGCGAGGCGGAGGACGCGCGCACCGTGCTCACGCAGGCGCTGGTCAAGCATTACACCGCGCGCGATCCATCGCTGACCGTCGCGCACTACGCCGGCCTGCTGGACGCCGAGGACGCGCGCCGGCCCGCCAACGAGAAGGCGCCGGACACCTCGGGCCGTCGCCCCGCCGGCGTGCCCGAACTGCAGCCGCGCCTGGGCCTGTATCGCGATCCATGGTTCGGCGACGCCTCGCTGTGCGCCGATGGCGGCGCAGTGCGCCTGCGCGCGGCCAAATCGCCGCGGCTGGACGGCATCGTGCAGCGCGTCGGCGAGCGCTGGCTGGTGGACTGGGACGATCCCGGCGTCGATGCCGAAGCCTGGCTGCACTTTGCCGGCACGCCGGGCGCACCGGCCCTGCGCATGAGCAAGGTCGATCCGCAGGCGGACTTCAGCTACGACTACGAGGACCTCGCCTTCGCGCGCGTCGGCGACTGCCCGTGAGTTGCGTCGACGAACAGTTGGCGAGCGTGACGCCCGGCGTGGGCCGCGACGACACGGGCCTGGAACGCCAGGCCGACACCCTGATGCAGGCGTATACCGGGCGCGTGCCCGGCGCATCGGTGCTGGTCGTGCGCGACGGCGTGGCGCTGCTGCGAAGCAGCTACGGCCTGGCCGATCTCGAGACGGGCGCGGCCACCACGCCGTGCACGAATTACCGCCTCGCCTCCGTCAGCAAGCAGTTCACCGCGGCCGCGGTGCTGCTCTTGGCCGAGGAGCATCGCCTGCGTCTCGACGACCGCCTGCGCCACTGGCTGCCGACGCTGCCGCGTACCGCCGACGCCATCCGCCTGCACCACCTGCTCACGCACACGTCGGGCCTGATCGACTACGAGGACCTGATGGACCCGGCCGACTCGCGCCAGGTCCGCGACGCGGACGTGCTGCGCCTGCTCGAGAACGAGCCGCGCACCCACTTCCCGCCCGGCACCGGCTACCGCTACAGCAACGGCGGCTACGCGCTGCTGGCGCTGGTGGTCGAGCGCGCGACCGGGCGTGGCTATGCGCAGGTGCTGCGCGAGCGCATCTTCCGCCCGCTGGGCATGGAGCAGACACTGGCCTACGAGGCCGGGCGCTCGGAGGTCGCGCAGCGCGCCTATGGCCATCGCTTCGCCGATGGCCGATGGCAGCGTGCGGACCAGGACACGACCAGCGCCGTGCTGGGCGATGGCGGCATCTATTCGTCGATCGACGATCTCGCACGATGGGACGCGGCGCTCGACGACGGGCGCCTGCTCGGCGCGGTGTCGCGTCGTCTTGCGTTCACCCCGGCCACCGCCACCGACGATCCCGACGTGCACTACGGCTTCGGCTGGCGCATCACCGGCGACACGCACTGGCATTCGGGCGAGAGCATCGGCTTCCGCAACGTGATCCTGCGCGATCCCGGACGGCGCGTGACCGTCGTGGTGCTGACCAACCGCGACGATCCCGAGCCCTACGCGATCGCGAAAATGCTTGCCGCGCTCGCATCGGCCTGACCACTCACGCGACGCACCCGCAATTCGGCGCAGGCGCAGCCCCGCATGCAGGCCGGCAACGCGGCTACTTCTCCTTCCGCCAGTTCAGCGAACCGCGCGTCTCCACCGAGCCCGACTCGATCTCCACGTCGAAGCCGCGGCCGAGCAGGTAGCGCAGGGTGAGCACGTGGCCGGTGCCGAGCAGCGAGACGCCGTAGCCCACGTAGAGCCGCGGCGAGAGGTACTTGCCGATGCCGAACACGCTGCCGCCCATGGTGCGGCTCTCGATCACGCCGGCATCGTCCAGCCCCAGGCGCGAGCCCAGCTCCGCGGCGAGGATGCTGCCGCCCGCGCTCAACGCCGCGCTCGCCGCGCTGACGCCACGGCCCTGTTCGCTGCCGAGCGTGCCGATGGGCCGCCCCAGCGCGAGGTAGGACAGCGCTTCCGACTGCGTCTGCCCCGTACTCGACCAGACGTTCGCACGCGGCATGGACGCGCGGCCGCGCACGTCGATGCCCGCGGTCACCTCGCCGATGCGCCGCTCGGCGCGGATGTCCAGGCGTGGATCGGCCACCGGGTCGGCATTCCAGCTCATGCGGCCGCGGGTGATGTCCAGGCGCTGCCCGTACGCCGCATAGCGCCCGCTGACGTCCATCTGGCCGGTGGCCAGCAGCGGGCCGCCCGGGCGGGTGCGCACCTGCATGCGCCCCTGCACGCGGCCGTCCAGGCCGAAGCCCTGCAGGCGCACGTCGTCGCCGGCCACCAGCGCGAAGTCGAGGATCAGCGGCGTCTTGGGCTTTTCCGTTCCCACCGGTTCGATGGGATCGAGCACCACCACGTCCGGCGACACCTTGACGCGCTTTTCCAGCCGCTCCAGCTGCACCAGCCCCGAGGGCACCACCACCTCGCCGCTGATCCGGATCGGCTCGGCCGGCAGCACGCGGATCTGGATGTTCGGATCGACCACCGCGCGCAGCTGGCGCGTGTCGGCCACTTCCACGTTCTGCCCGCGCAGGTTCAGCAGCAGCGGCGCGCCGGTGCGCCGCCAGGCGAGGTCGCCGTCGATCTCGAGGAAACCCTCGCCCGAGCGCACGCGACCATCGATGCGCGCGCTGCCGTCCTCGCGCGCCACGAGCGTGGCACGGCCCTCGGTGAGCTCGATGCCCAGCGCGGGGATCTCGGTGGTGAAGCCCGACAGCCGCGCCTGCCCGCCCAGCAGCGGCACCGCGCGCGTGCCGGACAGGCGGATGTCCGCCGTGAGCCGGCCGGCGGGGTCGACGATGTCCGGGGAGAACAGTTCGATGAAGGTGAGTTCGGTGGTGTCGAGCTCCACCCGGCCCGACAGCGGCGCGTGCGCGGCGAAACCGGTGGCGATGTCGGCGCGAATGCGGCCGCCGCCGTCCAGCGCGGCGGCGAGGTCGAAGTCCACGCGCTGCGGGTCGAACGTGCCCGTCAGGCGCAGGCTGGAATAGCTGACCAGTTCGGCGCGGTGCGAGCTGTCGAGGCGGAAGCCGCCGCTGTCGGAGGTGATGGTGGCCTGCCCGCGCCAGCTGCCACCGGCGGGGCGGATGCGCGCGGTGATGTCGAGATCGCCGCGCGGCTGCCAGCGCCGCTCCGTCCCCGCCTGCTGCGGCAGGTAGCTGGTGAGCAGGGTCAGCGGCACGTCGCGGCCGCTGAGGTCGACGCCGCGGCGCGGCCAGTCGGCGGTCGCGCACAGCGAGCCGCCGCCCGTGGAGGCCAGGCAGGTGTTCGCGAGTACGAAGCGCCCGTCGCCGAAGCGCAGGGTCGCCGGCCGCGTGAGCGACCACGCCGCGCCGCGTGCGGGCGACAGGCTCAGGCGGCCGACGGTCGCGAGCCAGTCCGTGTTCTGCCTGCGGGCGGTGCCGGCGAGCGCGATCGCGCCGAAGTCGCCGCGCGCGTCGGCGGTGAGCCGCAGCGCCTCCATCGCGCCGCGCGCGTCCACGTTCAGCGACTCGAACGGCAGGCCCAGCTGCAGGCCGCTGCCGCGCAGCGTGAGTGCGCCGGGCGCGCTGCCCGCACGCCAGGGCAGGTGCCCGCGCGCGGTGAGTGCGGCGATGCGGTAGTCGCCGATGGCCACGTCGCGGCCGTCGAGGTTCGCGGCGATGTCGGGGGCGTCGCGCGGGCCGGTCACTCGCACGGTTCCGCGCAGGCTGCCGCGTGCATCGGGCACGAGGTCCTGCAGATGGAGCGGGGACAGCCGCGCATCGATGTCGAGGCGATCGCCGATGCGTCCGCGCGCGTCGATGCGGCTGGCGCCGGCGGCGAGCTGCAGGCGGCCCTCGATGTCGCCGCCGCGCAGCAGCGCGCGGCCGTTGCCGGCCAGCGCCCGCCCGCGCAACTGGCCGCCGATGCGCGGCACGTCGAACTGCGCCTCGATCGCGCCGGTGCGTCCCGGCGGTGCGGGCAGGCGGCGCCCGCGCGTGGTCAGCTGCGCGTCCACCGCGCCGGGCCAGCCGGCCACGACGAACGACGGGTCGAAATCTTCCAGCCGCACGTTCGCGTCCCACTGCAGCGTGGGCACGGTCGACATCGAACCCTGCACGACCGCGCGACCGCGATCGACCACCAGCGCCACCGTGCCGGCGGTGCGTCCGCCCTCGAAGGTCGCATGCCCGCTGCCACCCACGCGACGCCCGCGCAGGCGGCCGCCGAGGCGCGGCACGTCCACGCGCGCGCTGAGTTCGCCGCCGGCAGGCTGGCGCCCGGTGGTGGTGATCGGCCCGTGCAGCTCGCCGTCCCAGCCGGGCAGGAAGTAGCCGGGATCGAAGCCCGCGAGCCGCGCGTGCATGTTCCATGCGAGCTCCGGCCGCCAGGTGATGCGCCCGTTGGCGTCCAGCCGGCCCGTGGGCATGCGCGCCTGCAGGCGCTGCACGCTGAGCTGCGCGCGGCGGCCGACGCCGGTGAGGTCGAGGCTCGCCTCGCGCCCGCCGCGCGCGAGCCGCGTGCGGCCGACCAGGCCCCACTTCGCCTGCGTGCCGGCGATGCCGAACTCGCCGTCGGCGCGCACGGTCGATGCGCCTTCGCCCCAGCGCAGCCCGCGCGCGAACACCGCGTAATCCACGCGCGTGTTGAGCCGGTCGCCGAAGTCGCCGCGTCCGCGCACGCGCACGCGGCCGCCGAGCACGTCGAGGTCGAGCGGGGCGAAGGCCAGCACCTGCTCCTCCAGGGTCAGCGTCGACGGCCGGATCGCGATGCGCGTATCCCCCTGCACCGCCTCGCCCTGCAGCTGCATGCGCCCGCCCACGCCGTCGGCGCGCAGGTTCGCCACCCACACCGGCGCATCCGGCTGCGGCGCGCCGGTGAGTGCGCCCGGGTCGAGGCCGGAGGTCTGCGCGCGCAGCTGCCAGCGCGGCACGTCGCGCCCGCGCAGGCTCAGGGTGGCGCGCAGCGGCGCCGGCGCGGCGCCGGCCACGCCCACGTTCAACGCGTCCAGATCGCCCTTGGCGACCAGCCCGAGCCGCAGCGGCACGCGGCTGCCCTCCAGCGGCAGCACGGCGGTGACGAGGAGGTCGGTGCGGTAGTTCTCGCCGGGCACGTAGTCGCCGTGCATCACGAAGTCGCCGCGGTCGCTGTCGACGCCGACCTTCTCCAGGTGCAGGCGCCCCTGGTCCGCCGTGATGCCGCCGCGCACGCGGCGGATGTCGATCAGCGGCGCCTGCTCGCGGGTGATGCGCAGGCCGTCGATCTCGATGGTGTCGGCCTGCAGCGCGAGCGGCGGGTTGATCGCCGGCAGCACCTCCGGCCAGGCCGGCAGCTTGAAGGGCTCGTCGCTGGCGGGCAGGTCCAGCGTGGCGCCCTGCACGACCATCGCGTCCAGCCGCAGGCGGCGGCCCAGCAGCGGGCGCAGCGCGGGGTCGAGGGTGATGCGCTGCGCGGTGAACGCGATCCCGTCCCAGGTGAAGCGCACGCCGTGCAGCGTCATCGGGCCCGAGGCCGGGCCTTCCGCGCGCTGCCATTCGAAGCTGGCGTTGTCGGGCAGGCGCGCCTTGATCTGCGCGAGCAGCACGTCGCGGCCGGCGATGGTGGTGAGCAGCCAGTACGCGAGCGCGATCACGCCGACGGCGACGACGCCGATCGTGGCCACGCTGCGCAGCGCGATCTTCTTGCGCCGCGCGTGCCGGCGCGCGCGCAGCTCGCCGATGCGCGCCTCGCGTTCTTCCGGCGTCGGATCGTCGGCGCGCGCGTTGCGCGCATCGGGCAGCCGGCTCACAGCTCGGCTCCGAGGCCCAGGTAGATCTGGAAGGGTGAATCGGGATTCTTCAGTCCGCGCGCCACGTCGATGCGGATCGGCCCGACCGGCGAACGCCAGCGCACGCCGAAGCCTACGCCGGTGTGCATGTCGGGGCGGTCGTTGTAGGCGCTGCCGGTGTCGACGAACACCGCATAGCCCCAGCGGTCGTTGAGGTAGGACTCGAACTCGACCGAGCCGGTGACGACATGGCGTGCGCCGACCGCGAAGCGCTGGTCGCCTTCGCCCACGCGCGGGCCGACCTCGCGCCAGGCATAGCCGCGGATGCTGCGCTCGCCGCCTGCATGGAAGCGCAGGCTGGGCGGCAGGTTGCCGACGGCGGCGTCGAGTTTCGTCACCCCGCGCTCGCCGCGCAGGATCAGCCGCGAGCGCTCGCCCAGCCCGCGGTACCAGCGCACCGTGCCGTGCAGCTGCACGAAGGTGTCGTCCTCGGCCTGGCCGGAGGTGCCGACGCCGCCGCGCAGCATCGCGGTGGCGGCGAAGCCGTCGCGTGGCAGCAGGCGATCGTCGACGTTCGTGTATTCGGCGCGCAGCGCGGGAAAGGTGAACGATGCATAGCGGTAATCCGGCGGCGTGGCCGGGTCGTCGTCCTGCTCGGCCGCATACGCCCAGCGTTCGCGCAGCACGTGCAGCGACGCCACCGCGGACAGGTCGAGATTGACCTGCCCGCTGCGGCTGGCCACGAACTCGACGCGGCGGTTGTCGATCCAGTCGGTCTGCTCGTCGGCCAGCTGCAGGCTGGCGGTGTACCAGCCATCGAGCCAGGCGAAGGCCGGGATGCGGTACTGCAGGGTGAGCGTCTTGCGCTTCTGCGCGTAGTCCAGCGCGGTCAGCGCCTTGTGCCCGCGCATGTTGACGTAGCGCTGTTCGGCGCCGAGGCGGACGCCCGCGCCGCTGTCGGTGCCGTAGCTCACGCCCGCGGTGTAGACGCTGCGCTTGGCGGGCGTGAGGGTGACGCTGACCGGAACGCGGCGGTCGGGCGCGTTCTCGATCTGCGGCTCGACGTCGATGGTGGCGAAGTACTCCAGGCGCTGCAGCGAACTGCGCAGGCGTTCCACCCGCTCCTGGTGGTAGGGCTCGCCCGGCGTCCAGTTGACGAGTTTCTGCAGCAGCCGGTCGTGGACGATGGCCTTGGGCGTCTGCGTGAACGTCGCCTCGCCCATGCGATAGCGCTCGCCGCTGTTCCAGACCAGGTCGATGTCGGCCACGCGCGCCGCGCGCGTGACTTCCACGCGCCGCGCCTCGAATTCGGCGTCGAAATACCCGCGTTCGGCCAGGCGCCGGCTGATCAGGCCCTTGCTGGCCTCGTAATCCGCATGGTTCAGCACGTCGCCGACCTCGGGCACGAAGTCCGCGAGATCCTCCTGCAGAACCTGCTCGTCGCCGGCCGGTCCGCGGATCGCGATCTCGCGTCCGCGCACGCGCACCGGCTCGCCGGGCGTGATGTCGATGACCACGGCGTCGCCCTCCTGCCGCACGCGGATCACCGGGTCGTAATAGCCGAAGGGTTCGAGCGCCTCGCGCGCTTCGTCCGCCGCCTCTTCGATCAGGTACTCGAGCCGCCGTTCCGAGACGTCGCCGCCCACTTCGTCGCTGAGCGAAAGCGAATTGACGATGTTCTCGGTCATCGCCTCGTCGAGCCCGCGCACATCCACGCGCGCGATCTCCACGGCATGCGCAGTGGTGGCCGCGCAGGCCGCGGCGACAACGAGAACAGACATGGAACGGCGGAAAGCAGGCTGCATGCGTTCAGCATAGCGAGCGATGCGTAAAGGCGGCCGTGACATGCGCAGGCCTGTTTCCAAGGCTGGATTCACGCGGTTTTTACGATTTTCGCCGCGCGCAGGGTGTCGCGGTACGGTGATGAACAGGCCGCGGTCGCGCCGGCCGTACCTCGTTCAAATGACAAACGCCTGGCGTGCGTGCGGCCGATGCACCTGCCGTCACTTGTTAAGGCCGCGGACCGACAGCCGCACCCGGAGCCCTACCGTGCTGTCGTGCCTGCGCCTATGCGTGCGGATATCGCAGCGCGCGGCGGCGCGTTGGATGGGCGGCGCGCGTGGGGATCAACCTTGCGCGCCTTGCGCGATCGACAGGTGCTCGATCGCGGCCACGCTGCCGAGCCGGTCCGCCAGGCGCTGCAGCAGCGCGAGGCGGTTGCGCCGCACGTCTTCGTCGTCGACGTTGACCATCACCTTGTCGAAGAAGCTGTCGACCATCGGACGCAGCTGCGCGAGGCGTGCGAGCACGGCGGCGTAGTCGCGGCGATCGAGCAGCGGATCGGTGTCGGCGATCGCCGCGTCCACCGCCCGCGCCAGCTCGCGCTCGGCGTCCTCGGTGAAGCGCGTCGCATCCACCGCCGGCGCCACGTCGCCCTCGGCCTTGCGCAGGATGTTGCGGATGCGCTTGTTCGCCGCGGCCAGCGCCGAGGCCTCGGGCAGCTTCACGAACCCGCGGACCGCCTGCACGCGCGCATCGAAGTCGGGCAGCGACTCGTGCACCGCGTTCAGCACCGCGTCGAACTGCGCGCCGCTCACGTCGCGGTCCGCGTAGTAGCCGCGCAGGCGGTCGTAGACGAACTGGGTGATGTCGTAGGCGCCCACGTCCGGCGCCTGCACCGGCTGCAGCGCGACCGCGCGCTCGACCAGCCCGTGCAGCATGAGGTCGTGCCCGCCCTCGAGCAGCGTGCGCGCGAGGCCGAGTGCATTGCGACGCAGCGCGAACGGATCCTTGTTGCCGGTCGGGCGCAGGCCCGCGGCGAAACCGCCGGCCAGCGTGTCCAGGCGCTCGGCGATGGCGAGCACCTGGCCCAGCGTCGACGGCGCGATCGAATCGCCGGCATTGCGCGGCATGTAGATCCCGTCGAGCGCCTGCGCCAGCTCGAAGCGCTCGGCATCGCCGACGTCGGCCAGCGCGTCGTCGTGCAGCGCGTACACGCGTCCGGCGATGCCCTGCAGCTCGGGGAACTCGCCGACCATGCGCGACTGCAGGTCGTTCTTGGACAGCTCCGCCGCACGGCGCGCAAGCACCGGATCGACGTCGACCTCGGCGGCGATCGCCTCGGCCAACGACGCGATGCGCGCGGCCTTGTCGGCGACCGTGCCGAGCTTCGCCTGGTAGGTCACGGTCGACAGGCCTTCGCCCATCGCCGACAGGCCCTGCCTGAGGTCTTCGTCGAAGAAGAACTTCGCGTCGGAAAAGCGCGGGCGGATCACGCGTTCGTAGCCCTTGCGCACCTCGGCCTCGTCGGTCGATTCGATGTTGGCGACGCCGACGAAGCGTTCGGACAGCCGCCCGTCGCCGTCGAGCACCGGGAAGAATTTCTGGTTCGCTTCCATGGTGGCGATCAGCGCTTCCTGCGGCACCGCGAGGAACTCGCGCTCGAAGCCGCAGAGGATGGCCTTGGGCCATTCGACGAGGCCGTTCACTTCCTCGAGGATGCCCGCGTCGATGCGCGCACTGCCGGCGGCTTCGTTCGCTGCGCGCTCGACCTCGTCACGGATGCGTGCGCGGCGCTCGTCGGGATCGACCAGCACCTTCGCCGCGCGCAGCGATTCGACGTAGTCCTGCGGCGACGTGAACCACACGGGCTTGTCGAACATGAAGCGGTGGCCGCGGCTCATGCGGTCGCTCCTCACGCCGAGCAACTCGACGTCGACGATGTCGCCGCCATGCAGCACGACCAGCCAGTGCACGGGGCGGGCGAAGCCGAAGTCGTTCGCGCCCCAGCGCATGGGCTTGGGAATCGGCATGCCGGCGATCGCCTCGGCGAGCACTTCGCCGAGCAGCGATGCGGTCGCCGCGCCCGGCTTTACCGCCCGGTGCACGAAGCGCTCGCCCTTGGCATCGGTGGTGCGCTCGAGCTGCGACCACTCGACGCCCGCCTTCTGCGCGAAGCCCTCGAGCGCGCGCGTCGGCGCACCGTTGGCGTCGAGCGCGATGTTGACGTACGGGCCGAGCATCTCGGACTTCTGCTCGGGCTGCGTCTCCGCCACGCCCGGCAGCGCGACGGCGAGGCGGCGCGGCGTGTAGAGCGGCTTGGTGCCACTGTGCTCGACCGCGATGCCGCGCTTGTCCAGCCCGGCCGCGACGCCGTCGAAGAATGCCTGCGCGAGGCCGGGCAGCGCCTTTACGGGCAGTTCCTCGGTGCCGAGTTCGATCAGCAGGGGCTTCATGCGGTGGCTTCCTCGGCGCCCTTCGGCCTGGGCGTGTAGAACGGGGCGTAGAAGCGCTTGAACACATCCAGCGCTTCGCAGCGCGCGACGTGCGCGGCCAGCGCGGGCCAGCGCGAAAGGTCCACGGGCAGCGCTTCGGAGAGGTAGGTGGCGTAGCTGGCGACGGTGATGTCGGCGAGCGACATCGCATCGCCCACCAGCCACAGGCCGGTGCGCGCCGCGCAGGCGGTGTCGAGCGCGGCGAGCGCGCCTTCCACCTGCGTCGTGCTGCGCTCCATGAACGCCTTCGACCGCTTGTCTTCCGGATGGAAGATGCGCTCCAGCGCGAGGGCGACGCCGCGGTCGGCCGCGCCGCTGGCGAGCCCGATCAGCCGCAGCGCCTCGCGCCGTTCGCGGCCCGACGCCGGGAGCAGCGCGAGCTGCGGCGCCTCGTGCTCGAGCCAGTCGAGGATCAGCGACGACTCGGTCAGCACCTCGCCGTCGTCGAGCACGAGTACCGGCACGCGCCCGAGCGGGGAGTATTCGCGGATGCGATCGAAGTCGGCACCGACCGACCAGGCGCGATGCTCGAACGTGTAGCCGGCGAGCGTCAGCGCGATCGCCACGCGGCGGGTGAACGGCGAATCGAACAGGCCGATGAGGATCACGCGGCCTCCGGCGTCGTCTTGAGCCCCGGGAAGCCGAGCTTCTCGCGCTGTGCGTAGTAGGCCTGCGCGACGCCCTGCGCGAGCTTTCGCACGCGCAGGATGTA
>CAZNRZ010000066.1:0-4682 GCA_964575535.1 uncultured Lysobacter sp.
TCATGAACAAGCGCCAGAAGCTGCCGTTCCACACCAACGGCATGCGCTTCACCGCGTTCGATGCGCATGGCGAGGTGATCGCCACGCGCGACTACTACTCGGTCGGCGGCGGCTTCGTGGTCAACCAGGACGAGGCCGCGGAAGACCGCATCGTCGCCGACGAGACCGAGCTGCCGTATCCCTTCCTCAGCGGCGATGCGCTGCTGGCGCAGTGCGAGCGCACGGGGCTGTCGATCGCGCAGCTTATGTTCGCCAACGAGCAGGTCTGGCGCGCGCCGCAGGAGATCGAGGCGGGCCTGGACGAGATCTGGCATGCGATGCAGGCCTGCGTGGCGCGCGGCATCCGCGCGTCCGGCACGCTGCCGGGCGGGCTGCACGTGGCACGCCGCGCGCCGGCGCTGCATGCGGAGCTGTCCTCGCGCCCGGAGGCGGCGATGCGTGACCCGCTGACGACGCTGGACTGGGTCAACCTCTACGCGCTCGCGGTGAACGAGGAGAACGCCGCCGGCGGGCGCGTCGTCACCGCGCCCACCAATGGCGCGGCCGGCATCATCCCGTCGGTGCTGCACTACTACGACCGCTTCATTCCCGGCGCGAACATCGAGGGCGTGCGCACGTTCCTGCTCACCGCGTCGGCGGTCGGCATCCTCTACAAGGAAAACGCCTCGATTTCCGGCGCCGAGGTCGGCTGCCAGGGCGAGGTGGGCGTGGCCTGCTCGATGGCCGCGGCCGGTCTCACCGCCGCGATCGGCGGCACCCCGGGACAGATCGAGAACGCCGCCGAGATCGGCATGGAGCACAACCTCGGGCTCACCTGCGACCCCATCGGCGGGCTCGTGCAGATCCCGTGCATCGAGCGCAACGCCATGGGTTCGGTGAAGGCGATCAACGCCTCGCGCATGGCCATGCGCGGCGACGGCAAGCACAAGGTCAGCCTCGACAAGGTCATCAAGACCATGCGCGACACGGGGCGCGACATGCAGGACAAGTACAAGGAAACCAGCCGCGGCGGGCTGGCGGTGAACGTCATCGAGTGCTGACGCCGGCGCCGGCATGGAGCTGAACCAGGTCACGTTGCCGGCGCGCGACATCGCCGAATCCGCAGGGTTCTATCGCGCGATGGGCTTCGTGCAGATCGTCGACTCGCCGCATTACGCGCGCTTCGAATGCGCGGGCGGCGCGACGTTCTCGCTGCACCTGGCGGACGTGGACCCGCGCGGCAACGGCGTGGTGGTCTATTTCGAGTGCGACGACCTCGACGCGCGCGTCGCCGCATTGCAGGCCGCCGGCTTCGCCTTCGAACACGGCCCGCGCGACGAGCGCTGGCTCTGGCGCGAGGCGCGCCTGCGCGACCCGGCCGGCAACGCGCTCTGCCTGTACCGCGCGGGCGTCAATCGCCGTCATCCGCCCTGGCGCCTCACCCGCGGCTGACTGCCGCGCCGTCGCGCCACGGATTCAGTTTCCCCACGCGGCTGCCGATAACTTCCCGGGCGAACCAACGCCCGGGGAGGACGCCCACGTCATGCGCATCATCGCGATCGCCCTGGTCTGGCTCGTCCTGCTCGTCCCGCACCTGGCGCACGGCCTCGAGCCGGGGCGCGCGTTCCATCATTACGTCCGCGAGAACTGGTCGATCCAGCAGGGCCTGCCGCAGATCAGCGTGATCGCGCTGGCGCAGGACCGCACCGGCTATCTGTGGGTCGGCACCCAGTCCGGCCTCGCGCGCTTCGACGGCGTGCGCTTCGTCGCCTTCACGCCGGAAGACGAGCCCGGCCTGCCCGGCGTCTGGATCCGCGTCCTGCACAGCGCGGACGACGGACGCCTGTGGATCGGCACCTACCGGGGGCTGTCGGTCTACGACGGCCGCGCGTTCCGTGAAGTGCCCACCATCGACCCCGCGCGCTGGCCGGCGCCGGACATCACCGGCATTTCCGAGGACGCGAACGGCACCCTCTGGGTCACCACGGCCGCGGGCGTGTTCCGCGTGGTCGGCGAGCGCCTGCATCCGGTGGCCGGTGCGCCGGCGCCGGCGCGGGCGCCGCTGGCGCGCAGCGACGGCCTGTGGATCGGCGGACGCGGGGCGGTGCATCGACGGCTGGTCACCGGCACCTGGGAGGTACAGCCCCTGCCCGCAGAAGCCGCCGAAGCGACGGTCAACCGCCTGCTCGGTGCGCAGGGCCGTTTGTGGGCGGCCACCTCGATGGGCCTGTTCCGCTGGGGCGCGGAGGGCTGGACGGCCTATGCAGGCGCGCCCGGACTCGCACGCGCGCCGGTCGACCTGCTCCACGAGGACCGCGACGGCGACCTCTGGGCCGGCGGCGATGCCGGCATCGCGCGCATCCGCGACGGTGAGCTCGTCGAGTTCGTGGGCATCAAGGGGGCGGGCGGCGTCTCGGGCCTGCGCACCGCGTTCGAGGATCGCGAGGGCAATCTCTGGCTGGGCAGCCAATGGGAGGGCCTGACCCGACTTTCCAACTCCTGGACCCGCCGCTACAGCCTCCCGGAAGGTCTCCAGGACCCCATCGTCTGGTCGCTCGCGGCCGACCCCGATGGGCGCCGGCTCTGGGTCGGCGGCAACGACGGACTCAACCTGTTCGAGAACGGACGCTTCCGTCTCGTCGTGCCCAGCGCGGCGCTCCCGCATCCGCATGCCTACAACCTGCTGGCCGAACCCGGGCGGGTGTGGATCGGCACCCGTGGCGGACTGCGCGTGCTCGACCACGGCGTGGGAGACGCGCGGCCACGCGCGCTGCCCGAGCTTTCCGCGATCGGCGGCGCCCAGATCAATGCACTGGTGCGCGCGCCCGACGGCGCCCTGTGGATCGGCACGCCCGAAGGCCTGTACCGGCTGCAGGAAGGTCGCCTGCGGCGCTACGGCCCGGAAGATGGGCTGGACGACATCCGCGTGCGCTACCTGCGTTTCGACGACGGCGGCATGTTCGTCGGCACGCAGAACGGCCTGTACCAGTCCCGCGACGGGCGCTTCGCCCGCCATCGCGATCCGGGCCTGCCCGACGCGCTGGACGTCACCGCGATCCACCGCACGCCGGCGGGGCGCCTCGTCGTCGGCACGCTGGCCGAGCAGACCTACGTCAACGACGCCGGGCGCTGGCATGCGCTCGAGCGCTCGGCGGGCATGCCGGCGAACTCGCCCTTCTTCCTCGCCAGCCACGGCGGCTACCTGTGGCTGGCCGGCATCCGCGGCATCTCGCGTGTGCCGCAGGCCGACATCGCTGGCCTCGTTTCGGGCGCGCAAAGCACCGTGCGCGGCGAGATGCTGCTCAACGAGCGCGGCGATCCCATGAGCGGGCAGCAGGGCTACTGCTGCAACGGTGCCGGTACCTCCAAGGGCCTGCTGCTCGGCGATACGCTGTGGCTGCCGACGCGCGACGGCGTCGTCGCCATGGACACCAGCACCATCCGCCGTAACCGGCTCGCGCCGTCGGTGGCGGTAGAGCGGCTGCAGATCGGCAGCACCTGGCACGAGGCCTGGAGGCTCCATGGCCGCGAACTGCCGGACGGCGCGCGCGACGTGTCCTTCGAATTCACCGTGCTCAGCTTCCGCGATCCCAAGAGCACTCGCCTGCAGTACCGGCTGCGCGGATACGACGCGGACTGGGTCGAGTCCGACGTGATCGCGCGGCGCGCCCGCTACACCAACCTGCCGCCCGGCGACTACGTCTTCGAGGTGCGCGGCGCGAACAACGCGGGCGTCTGGAGCCCGGCGCCAGCCGCGATGCGCTTCACGGTGGCGCCGCGCTTCCACGAGACCGCATGGTTCGCACTGCTGTGCATCGCCGGGCTCGCGATGCTGGTGTACGCGGGCTACCGCTGGCAGCGCCGGCGCTTCCAGCGGCGCCAGGCGGAGCTGGAGGAACTCGTGGAGCAGCGCACGGTCGCGCTCGCGCAGGCCAACCGCCGGCTCGAGGAGGCCAGCCACACCGATCCGCTGACGGGCCTGCGCAACCGTCGCTACATCGGCTCGCAGTTGCCGGCCGACCTCTCCTTCTACGACCGCCAGGCGCTGCAGGAAGGCAACGACCGCGCGATGCTGTTCGCGCTGGTCGACATCGACCACTTCAAGCAGGTCAACGACCGCTACGGCCATCGCGCCGGCGACCTCGTACTGCAGCAGTTCGCGCAGGTGCTCGCGCGCCTCGTGCGCACCGGCGACTACGTGGCGCGCTGGGGCGGCGAGGAATTCCTGCTGGTGTTCCGGCCGATGCCGGAGCGCGACGTGGCCACGATCGGCGCGCGCATCCAGTCCGCCGTGGCCACGCATCCGTTCGACCTCGGCAACGGGCTGGTGCTGCCGCTGACCTGCTCGGTCGGCCTGTCGCAGTACCCGCTGGAGCGCGACGACGACGGCGCGCGGCTCGGCTGGGAATCGCTGATCGAACTGGCCGACCAGGCGCTCTACTACGTCAAGGCGCACGGCCGCAACGGCTGGGCCACGTTCCGCCCGACGCCGAAGACGCGCCTCGACCGGCTGCTCGCCGACCTGCACCGGGGCGTGGAGCCGATGCTGGAAAGCGGTGACCTGAAGGTGGTCGGGGAGATCGCGGGGAACCGGATCGAGGGCGCGCCGGCGGAATGAGTGGGGATTCGGGATTCGGGATTCGGGATTCGGGAAGCGCGAAGCGGGAAGCGGGAAGCGGGAAGCCATCGTGTGTCGCGCCCAT
>CAZNRZ010000066.1:4782-11943 GCA_964575535.1 uncultured Lysobacter sp.
CGGGAAGCGCGAAGCGGGAAGCGGGAAGCGGGAAGCCATCGTGTGTCGCGCCCATCCGCGGCGGAACCCGCATCGCACGGTGATGGGTGGTCGCGAGTGGCGAGCGCATGCGATCCGCCACGTCTTCGGGCCGGCCGGCAGGTCGCGCCGATACGCGCGCTCCGTCCTCAACCTTCTTCGCGAACGATCCGCAGCACGTCGTCCAGCAGCGCCGCGGCGGTGACCTCCGCGCCCGCGCCCGGCCCCTGGATCAGCAGCGGCTGCGCGCGATAGCGATCGCACCAGATCGCGACGCGGTTGTCGGTGCCGGTGCCGCCGCAGAGCGGGTCGTCTGCGGGCAGCGACTCCAGCCCCACCTGCGCGCTCACGCGGCCGGCCTCGACGCGCAACCGGGCGACGTGGCGCAGGCGTTCGCCGCGCCTGTACGCCTCGGCGAAGCGCTTGCGCAGCGGAGCATCGAGCAGGTCCAGCGCCGCGTCGAATGATTCCGGAGGCGCGCCCGCGAGCGCCGACGGCACCAGCGATTCCACCGCCACGTCCGCCACCTCGAGTGGTACGCCGGCCGCGCGCGCGAGGATCAGCAGCTTGCGCCGCACGTCCTCCCCGGAAAGATCCTCGCGTGGATCCGGTTCGGTATAGCCCGCCTCGCGCGCCTGGCGGACGAAGCCCGAGAACGGGCGCAGGCCGTCGAAGCCGCCGAACAGCCACGCCATCGAACCCGACAGCACGCCGGCGACGCCGTGGATCGCATCGCCGCCGTCACGCAGTGCGCGCAGGCTGCGCAGCAGTGGCAGGCCCGCGCCGACCGTCGCGCTGTCGCCATAACGCGCGCCGCTGCGGCGGGAAGCGGCGTCGATGGCGCGCCATCGCGAAAGCGCCGCGCCCTGCCCCAGCTTGCTGGCAGTGACCACGTGCAGGCCGGCGTCCAGCCAGCGCGCATGCGACGCGGCGACGGCCTCGCTGCCGGTCGCGTCCACCACGATGCCGCGCGTCGCCTCGCGCAGGGCCAGCAGTGGATCCAGCGACGGCCCGGCCCCGTGCAGGAGATCACGCGCGATCAGCGGGTCGACGCCCTTCGTGCGCGCCAGGCTGCGCGTGGAATTCGCCACCTGCACCAGCCGCAACGGCTGGCCCGACTGCTGCAACCGCGCCAGCCGCGGCAGCAGCGCGGCGCCCACCGTCCCCACGCCCAGCAGGGCGACGTCCGCATGACGGGCGGTGCGCGCCGCGGATGACGGCGCCGGCGCGGCCTGTACGAGCGCTTCCATCAGGCCACCGCCTGTTCGGCGGCGTCGAAGACGATCGCTTCCAGCGCGCCGACGCGTTCCATCGCGGCGCGCAGGTCGCGCGCGAGATCGTCCACATGCTCGATACCGACGGACAGCCGCAGCAGTCCGTCGCCGATGCCTGCCGCGCGCCGCGCCTCCGGCGACATCGCCGCATGCGTCATCGTCGCCGGATGCGCGACCAGGCTTTCGACGCCGCCCAGCGACTCGGCCAGCGTGAAACAGCGCAAACCATCGAGGAAGGCGCGCACGCCCGCCTCCCCATGGGCGATCTCGACGCCGAGCATCGCGCCGAATCCATGCTGCTGGCGCGCGGCGAGCTCATGGCCCGGATGCGTCGCAAGGCCGGGGTAGTGCAACGCGCGCACTGCCGGATGGGCGACGAGCAGGTCGACCAGCGCCCGCGTGTTCTCCTCGTGGATGCGCAGCCGCGCGTCCAACGTGCGCAGGCCGCGCAGGGTGAGGAAGCTGTCGAAGGGCGAGCCGGTGATGCCCAGCGCGTTCGCCCACCAGGCCAGGCGCTCGTGCAGCACGGGATCGCGCGCGACCACCGCGCCACCCACCACGTCGCTGTGCCCGTTGATGTATTTGGTCGTCGAGTGCAGCACCACGTCGGCACCGAGCGCGAGCGGCTGCTGCAACGCCGGCGAAAGAAACGTGTTGTCGACCACCGCGATCGCGCCCGCCGTGTGCGCGGCGCGCACCGTGGCGGCGATGTCGGTGATGCGCAGCAGCGGGTTCGACGGCGTTTCGATCCAGACGATCGCCGCGCCTCCGGCCAATGCGGCATCGCGCGCGGCCGCGTCCGTCAGGTCGACCGTCACCAGCTCGAACGCGCCTTTCGCCGCCAGCGCATTGAACAGGCGCCAGCTGCCGCCGTAGGCATCGTGCGGTACCACCACGCGCTGGCCGGGCGCGGCAAGCGCGTGCAGCACCAGCGTGATCGCCGCCATGCCGGTGGCGGTCACCACGCCACCGGCGCCGCCTTCCAGTTCCGCGAGCGCCTCGCCGAGCAGGTCGCGTGTCGGGTTGCCGCTGCGCGTGTAGTCGTAGGTGCGTTTCTCGTTGAAGGCGGCGAAGCTGAAGTTCGACGACAGCACGAGCGGCGGCGTGACCGCGCCGAACGCGGTGTCGCGATCGATGCCCGCGCGCACCGCGGCGGTGGCGCGCCGGAAGCCCGGGCCGCTCATGCCGTCACCTCCGGCTGCAGGGCTTCGTCGAGCACGTGGCGGACGGCGTCGACCTCCTTGAGGAAGGCGTCGTGTCCGTAGTCCGAGCGCAGCAGGCGCAGGCGCGTCTCGCCGCGCAGGCCCTGCACGAGTGCGTAGACCTCGGACAACGGCACCAGCCGGTCCTGCTCGTTCGCGACCACGGTCACCGCCACCGTGATGCGCGCGGGGTCGACGTCCTGCAGGTCGATCGATTCGGACAGGCGCAGGAAGGCGACCGGCGGCGTGCGCTGCGCGTACGCGTTGCCGCAGTGGTCGAGATAGTCCTCTGCGTCCACGCGCACGCGGCCGTCGACCACGCGCGCAGCGCCGAAGCGCGCGGCGAATTCCTCGGGCGTGCGATAGCCGATCAGCGCGAACTGCCGCGCGAGCGCGAGGCCGTCGACGGCGTCGCACTGCAGTGCGCCCAGGGCGACGACGCGCCGCTGCAGCGCACGACAGGCGCTGGCATACGGATGCGCGCGATGCGTGCCGCTGATGGCGACAAGGCGCTGCAGCCGCGCGCCGTAGCGGGCCGCGAACTGCAGGCCGACCAGCGCGCCATAGCTGGCGCCCACGAAGGCATGCAGCCGGCCGATGCCGAGGCGATCGAGCACGGCCGCGACCGCCTGTGCCTGGTCGGCGGGGTCGATCGGCGCGTCCAGCGCGCCGTCGGCGCCGATCCAGTCCATCGACAGCAGCCGCCACGCCGCGGGATCCAGCGCGCCGCCGGCGCCGGCCTGCGCCTCCCACCAGCCCGGCGCCGCGTCGGCCGCGTTCGCGGCGAGGTGCCGGTGCGCGGAGATGCCGCCGGCGACGAACAGCACCGGCGCGCGCACGTCGCCGACGTCCTCGTAGCGGACGCGCAGGCGACGGCGGCCCGCGTGGCGCAGGTCGAGATCGAGATCGAATTCGCCGCGACGGGCGGCAACGGGCCGCGCGCCGTCATGGGCGGCGTCGGCGATACGCGGTTCGGCACAGGGAAATGCGGCAAGGCTCATGGCGGGGCTCCGGCAGGGGACGGGGCCATCGAGCCTGCGACGCTCCCGCCTTGCGGCAGGAGGGCACGACCATCTTCCGGCAGGACGCCGCAGGATTTGGCACCTGGTGCTCGCGCACTGGTTGCCCCGGCGTCTGTGGGCCTGTCCCTCAGCCGGTCTCGATGGAGGCTGCAGTCTGGCCACGCACTCCGGACATGTCAATCTCTTCATCCTTATGAAGCGATGGAATAACGGTCCCTGACCCGAAGGCGCAGCAACGGCCGGGCACGGCGTGTGCCTGGCGACCGCCCCGTAAACTGGCGCCATGAGCTTTCGCCTCCTTCTCCTCGCGCTCGTGATGCTCTCGGGCTGCGCGACGACCCGCGCACCCGTGCCATCCAACGCGCCGCCTGCGCACGCCGAGCCGGCCGCGGTGGACGTGCAGGCCATTCGCGAGCGCTACGTCTCCGAGGAAAGCCCCGCCGACGAGCTCGATTCGCTCGCCACTTGGGCCACCGAGGACGGCCGCACATGGCTCATCGCCACCGCGAAGTCGACCCACCGGCTCGTGCTGTTCGACGGCGACAGCGGCGAGCGCCTCCGCGAGTTCGGCAGCGAGGGCGCGGCGGCGGGCCAGTTCCGGCGACCCAATGGCGTCGCGGTGCATGGCGACCTGCTCTTCGTCGTGGAGCGCGACAACCGCCGCGTGCAGGTGCTGTCGCTGCCTGCGCTGGAAACCGTCGGCACGTTCGGCGAGGCCGAGCTGCGCAGCCCGTACGGCATCTGGCTCGACGAGACCGAACCGGGCGAGCTCGAGGTCTACGTCACCGACAGCTTCATGTACGGCCCGCGCTTCAACGAAGTTCCGCCGCTCGCGGAACTCTCGCAGCGCGTCCGCCGCTACCGCGTGCAGACCGGCGACGGCCGGCTGCGTGTGGCGCACGCCGGCAGTTTCGGCGACACCACGCCGGCCGCCGCGCTGCACATCGTGGAATCGATCGCGGGCGATCCCGAAAACGACCGCCTGCTGATCGCCGACGAGGACGAGAAGCGCCCGTCGACCCTGCGCGAATACACCTTCGCCGGCCGCTACACCGGCCGCAGCCTGCCGCAGGACGCCTTCGCCGCCCAGGCGGAGGGCGTGGTGCTGTGGAGTTGCACCGGTGGCGGCGGTTACTGGATCGCGGTCGACCAGCTCGCCCCGCTCACCGAATTCCACCTGTTCGACCGCGACACGCTCGCACCGCGCGGCAGCTTCCGCGGCACGCTCACCGCGCATACCGACGGCGTGGCGCTGCATGCCGCATCGACGCCGAGCTTCCCCGGCGGCGTGCTGTACGCCGTGCACGACGACCGCGCCATCGCCGCCTTCGACCTGCGCGACATCGTCCGCACGCTGGGCCTGGCGGACGGCTGCGCCGGCTGACCATGGCGACGCGGCATGCCCTGCCCGTGCTGCTCGTGCTCGCGATCGCCGCGGCGATCGGCCCGCGCGTCGCCGATGCGGCCAAGGTCTATCGCTGGACCGACCGCGACGGCGTGCGCCACTACGGCGATCACGTGCCGCAGGAGGCCGCCACGCACGCGGTCGAGGCGCTGTCCGTGGACGCGGAACCGTCGGCCATCGCGGGCCTGCGCACGCGCGCGGTCGCCGGCGGCTACCAGGCCCTCGCCGACAACCGCCTCGCCGGCCCCGTGGAAGTGAGCCTGCGCTTCGTGCACAGCCGCAACTTCCGCGCCGAGCCCACTCTGCCCGCGCGCGCGGTGGTGCCGGCGCGGTCGAGCATCGTCATTGCGACGCTCGCCGTGGCCGATCCCGCCACCAGCGCCGACTTCGAGCTGGACCTGCAGGCCGAGCGCGGCGATCCGCGCGCGCGTCCGCGCGATGTCGAATACCTGCTGCCCCTGCGCGGCGCCGGCCTGCGCATCGAACAGGGCTTCGGCGGCAGCTTCAGCCATGCCGACGAACAGAACCGCTACGCGCTCGACCTCGCTGCGCCCATCGGCACGCCGGTGCTGGCCGCGCGCGACGGCGTGGTGATGGAGGTCGAATCCGACTTCGGCCGCGCGGGACTCGACCGCGAACGCGACGGCGGCCGCGCCAACATGGTGCGCCTGCTGCACGACGACGGCGCGATGTCGGTCTACGCGCATCTCAAGGTCGACGGCGTGCTGGTGCGGGTCGGCCAGCACGTGCGCGCGGGCCAGGTGATCGGTCTGTCGGGCAATACCGGCTTCACCACCGGCCCGCACCTGCATTTCGCAGTGCAGGTCAACCGCGGCATGCGCCTGGAGTCGATTCCCTTCCGCATGCGCGGCCCGCAGGGCCCGCTGCGCCTTCGCGGCAATTAGGCGCCGCCGGCGAGTTCCGCGGCCAGCGCATGCCAGTGCGGCAGGCGGTCGATCTGGCAGACCGCGCGCAGGTAGTCCTGGTCCACCGGCGTGCCCGCCGCCAGCGCGGCGGCCACGTGCACCGCGCCGGATACCCAGAACCCCGACATGCGCACCCGGCCGGGGTCGTGATGGTTCGCCACCGCCTCGACGATCGGCATGGGCAGGCCCCAGAGGCCGAGCAGGTAGGCGCCTGCCTCGGCGTAATGCGGGCCGGTATCGTCGGGCCCACCATGGCTCACGCCCGGCAGCAGCTTGCCGACTTCCGCCAGCAGGCCTGCCGTCGCGGCCAGCTCCGAGCTGGGCCCGGTGAGCAGCTGGGCGGCCAGGCGCGAGGTCAGCATGGCGCGGTCCTGCATGGCCTCGCGGTCGATGCCGGGCGCGCTTCCGCCATAGGCCTCGCTGGCCAGCACCATGCGCTGCAGCGTCTGCAGCCCGAGCCGCGTGATCGCGCTGCGGATGTCGGTGATCGTCCGGCCAGCCGAGAAGTACGCGGAATTGCACAGGCGCAGCACCTTGGCGGCCACCGCCGGATCCTGCGAGACCAGCGCCGCGATGCGCGCGGTGCTGACGTCGGGGTCCTGCATCAGCTGGGACAGCTCCAGGAACAGCTTGGGCGGCGGCGGCAGCGCGCCGATGCGGCCGATGGTCTGCACCAGGGTGGGATTGGTGAGCAGGTCGCGCAGCTCGGAGACGCTCTCCACCGCGTCGACCAGCTCGCCCGCGTCCAGCGGTTTGCGCAGCAGGCGGTGGGCGACGTCCAGCGCCTGAAGCGCGTCGGTACCGTGGCCGCGGTCGAGCAGCAGGATCCGCGCCGCCTCCGGGTGTAGCGCCCGCACCTGTTCCAGCAACGTGGTTCCCGCCAGCGCGCCGATGCGCAGCTCGGCCACCACCACGTCGATCTGCTGCTCGCGCGGGATGGTCAGCGCGCCGCCGGCATCCGTGAGCCAGCGCACCGACCAGTCGAGCCCGAAATCCCCCAGCGCCAGTTGCAGTTCGCTGGCACGGCCGCCCTCCTCACCCACGATGACGATGAACACCGGACCTCCCTGGCGCGACAGGCGCCCGGCATCGCTAACGGCCGCCGTCCGGGAATCTTGCGCGCCGGGGCGGCTGCTCGCCGGCCGGTATAATTCCGCGCTTCCCCGCCCGCTTCCGCGCGCCCCGTGCGCGTCGCCGCCATGTCCGATGTTTCCCTGCAGGCGCTGCGCCGCCGCACCTTCGCCATCATTTCGCATCCCGACGCCGGCAAGACCACGCTGACGGAGAAGCTGCTGCTGTTCGGCGGCGCGATCC
>CAZNRZ010000067.1:0-11863 GCA_964575535.1 uncultured Lysobacter sp.
ACCGGGAAGTTGAACGCCGAGATGATCCCGACGATGCCGATCGGATGCCACTGCTCGTACATGCGGTGGCCCGGGCGCTCGGAATGCATCGTCAGGCCGTAGAGCTGGCGCGAGAGGCCGACGGCGAAATCGCCGATGTCGATCATCTCCTGCACTTCGCCGTCGCCCTCGGCCTTGGACTTGCCCATCTCCAGCGCGACCAGCGTGCCGAGCGCGTCCTTGTGCGTGCGAAGTGCTTCGGCGCAGAGACGGATCGCCTCGCCGCGGCGCGGCGCCGGGATCGTGCGCCAGACCTTGAAGGCCGCCTGTGCGCGCTCGACGATGGTCTCGTAGTCGTCCTGCGAGGAGGCCTGCACGCGGGCGAGCAGCGAGCCGTCGGTGGGGCTGATCGACTCGAGCACGCCGGCGTCGCGCGTGGTCGCCCACTGGCCGCCGCCGAGGTAGGTGCCGGATTCGAGTTCGCTCAGGCCGAGCGCGGTGAGGACGGGATGGGTCATCGAAAAACTCCTTGAAGGCACGCTGCGCGCCCGGGCGAAGCGACCGCATGGGAAGTCCGCACATGGATGTGCGGGCTCTTGCAGAAGGATCTGCATGAATTGGCAGCCCCGACACGATTCGAACGTGCGACCTTCCCCTTAGGAGGGGGACGCTCTATCCAGCTGAGCTACGGGGCCTTGAACCGGCGGATTTTCGCACGGACCCGTCCCCGGCCGGAAATCGTGCGGGCCCGGGCGGCCAGCGCGCGCGGCCCGCTTGGCAGGAGCGCCGCCGGCCCGTTAGACTGCCCGCCCATCGTGGGGCGGTAGCTCAGCTGGGAGAGCGTCGCGTTCGCATCGCGAAGGTCAGGGGTTCGATCCCCCTCCGCTCCACCACGATTTCGGCGGCGCCTTCGGGCGCCGTTTTTTTTGCGTCCGGTCGGCGGGCAAGCGGCGACGGGATTACGCGCCGCACTCGACCGGCCTTCGACGGTCGCTCCGTCAGGCGCCAGGCCGCGCCAGCAGCGGCGCCAGCACCGGTTCCAGCTGCTCCCGGCGCCAGCCTTCCAGTGAGGCCGGCCACTCGCCGGTGTCGAGCAGGGGTTCCAGGCCGCGGCGCGAGGCCAGCACGCCTTCGGCCACGCCCAGCTCGACCGCGCGACGCGCGACGGCGTCCTGCAGCGCGCGCATGCGCGTCTTGTCGCGCCGCTCGGCGATGGATGCGTCGGGCGCATCGGCTTCGTCGGGCAGGGCGGTCGACAGTGCGGACCACAGCGCGTCCACCAGCTTGCGCGGGCCCTTCGGGTGCGCGGCTATCAACTGCGCCAGCGCATCGCGGGAGGCGGGCGGGGTGCGGGCGATGCCGTAGGCGAGTTCGTTGTCGAGCACCCAGCTGCGCGGCAGGTCGGCGCGGCGCGCGTGTTCGTCGCGCCAGCGCAGCACGCGCAGCAGGCGGGCCTGGCCGGCGGCATCGAGGAACTGCGCGCTGCGCATCGAAAGGTGCGGCCATGTTTCTGGCGCGTCCTCGATGGCCAGCTCGACGGTGCGGGCCATGTCGGCGTCCAGCCAGGCGCTGCGGCCGAGCTCGCCGAGGCGGCGCGACAGGGCGTCATGCATGTCGAACAGGTGCGCCACGTCGTCGGCGGCGTACTCCAGCTGCGACGACGAGAGCGGCCGACGCAGCCAGTCCGAGCGCGTCTCGCCCTTGGCGAGGGCGACGCCGGTCAGCTCGGCGACGAGTTTCTGGTAGCCCATGCCGGCGCCGATGCCGGCCAGCGCGGCCGCGGCCTGCGTGTCGAACAGCGGGCGCGGCACGACGCCACAGGAATGGCGGAAGGCGATCAGGTCCTCGCTGGGGCTGTGCATGATCTTCAGCACCGACGCGTCCGCGAGCATGGGCGAGAGCGCGTCGGCCATGCCGGGTACGAGCGTGTCGACCAGCAGTATCTCGATGCCATCCGGCGTCGGCAGTGCGATCTGGACCAGCGCGAGCTTCGGCCAGTAGGTGCGCTCGCGGATGAATTCGGTGTCCAGCCCGATGCGTGCGACGGGCGCTTCGAGCCGGCGGCGCAGCGCGTCGGGTTCGTCGATCCAGTGGGCCAAGGCGGTGCCGGGTTTGCGGGAGCGGGCGACAATAGCCTACTTTCCGTGACCCGGCCGCGAGCCGTCGGATGGGAGGATGCGTGCGCGCGAAGATCGGCCCGCTGCTCGCTGCGATGCTGCTTGCGATCGGCTGCAGTGGCGATCGCGAAGGCGCCGCGCCCGCACGCGCGGCGCCCTCTGTGGTAGTGCGCGACTCCACCGTGCAGGTGCCGGCCTGGCGTCCGCCGCGCATCGAGGTCACGCCGGAAAACGCGCTGGCGCTGGCCGACCAGGCCGACGTCGCGCTGGCCGAGGGCCGCTTCGCGGGCGATGAAACCTCGGCCATCGCGCTGTTCCACGCACTCCAGGCCTATCCGCCGATGCGCACGCGTGCACGCACGGGCGAGCGCAACGCGGTGACCGGCCTACTGCAGCAGTCGCGCACGGCGCTGGCGGCGATCGACGACGATCCCGACGCCATGCGTCGCGTGCAGGAGGCCGCGGCGGTGATGCGGGTGGTCGCGCTGGATCGGCCGGATGTCGAGCGATTCCTGCAGGCGGTCGATCGCGTCGACGAAGGCCAGCGCCACAGCGCCGAAGGCGAGCGTGCACTGGCCGAGGACCGCATCGGCGAGGACGGCGGCGAGGGCGCCATCACTTCGTTCCGGAAGGCGCTCGAGCTGCGCGAAACCGATTCCCGCGCGCTGCAGGGCCTGGCCGCCGCGGAAAGCGCGCTGATCCGCCGGGCCGAGCAGGCGGCCGCGGGCGACGATTACGCGGGCGCGGCGCGCTGGCTGCAACGTGCGGCCAGCGTGCGCCCGGAAGTCGGCACCGTCGCGGCGGCGCGGGCGCGCATCGCCTTCCAGCGCGCCGCGCGTGTGGGCAGGCTGCGTGATCGCGGCATCGCCCTGCTCGCCGAGCCCGACGGCATCGACCGCGCGCGCGCGATGCTCGCGCAGTTGCTGGCGATCGCCGCGCCCGGCGATCCGGCCGCGACCGAACTCCGCCAGCGTATCGACCTCGCCGTGCACTACGGTGCCTTCCGCCCCGGCCAGCGTTTCACCGACGCCATGAGCGGCGGAGGGCGCGGGCCGCAGATGGTGGTCATACCGCATGGCGCCTTCCGCATGGGCGCGCCCTCGCGCGAGCGTGGCAGCACCGATGCGGAGCGCCCGATGCGATCGATCCGCTTCCCGCGCGGCCTGGCCGTGTCGCGCACGGAGGTGACGGTGGCCGAGTTCCGCCGGTTCGTCGAGGCCACGCAGTACCGGGCGAGGTCGGTGCGCCGCGGCTACTCGATGGTCTACGACGGACGCAGCGGCGGCTTCGTACGCCGCGGGCGCGTCGACTGGAACCACGACTACAGCGGCAAGCCCGCGCGCGACGACCACCCCGTCGTGCACATCAGCGCGAAGGACGCGACGGCGTATGCCGAGTGGCTCGCCGAACGCACCGGTCATCGTTACCGCCTTCCCAGCGAGGCCGAGTTCGAATACGCCGTGCGCGGCGGCCGCGACACGCCCTATCCCTGGGGCGAGGGCACGCCGCCGCCGGGCACCGGCAACTTCACCGGCCAGCGCGACCGTTCGCCGACCGGGCGTACCTGGCAGAACGCCTTCCGCGGCTACATCGACGGAGCGTGGGGGCCGGCGCCGGTCGCGCGCTACCAGCCCGGTCGATTCGGCCTTCACGACATGGCCGGCAATGTCAGCGAGTGGGTGGCGGATTGCTGGCATGCCAGTTACCGCCGCGCGCCGCGCGACCAGCGCGCCTGGGTGAACCCGGGGTGTCGCCAGCGCAGCGTGCGCGGCGGTTCCTGGGCGAGCTCGCCGGAGCAGACGCGATCGGCATGGCGCACGGGTTTCGACGCGGATACGACCAATGCGCGCATCGGCTTCCGGGTGGTGCGCGACCTCTGACTCCAGGAGTTCCGCATGCGCATCGATCCCCTCGGCACACGCCGCGCTTCATCCGGACGCCGCGGCTTCGGCCTCGGCGGCATCCGTTGGATCGTGCTCATCGGCTTCGCGATCTATGCCGCGGTCTCGTGGTTCGGCAGCAAGGAAACCGATCCGCTGACGGGTGGCGACGCGCGCTATGGCGCGACCGCGGAAGAGGAGGTCACGCTGGGCGCGCAGGCCTTCGACCAGGTGCTGGGCGAGGCGCAGTCGCAGGGCGCGCTGATGCCGGCCGATACCGAGATCAGCCGCCAGATCCGCGAAATCGCGCAGCGCCTGATCTCGCGGGTTCCCGAAGTCACTGCGGACCTCGCGCAGGCCAACGGCCAGCAGGCGCCGACCACGCACCGGAATTTCCAGTGGGACGTGGCCGTCATCCAGTCCGACCAGGCCAATGCCTTCTGCCTGCCCGGCGGAAAGATGGCCGTGTACACCGGCCTGATCCCGGTCGCGCAGAACCAGGACGCGATGGCCGTGGTGATGGGCCACGAGATCGCGCATGCACTGCTGCGCCATGGCTCGCAGCGCATGGCGCAGCAGAAGCTGGTGCAGATGGGCCAGATGGCCGCAGGCGTGGCGGTAGGCGGCATGGACCCCGGCCAGCAGCAGGCCGTCATGTCCGCGCTGGGCGCCGGCGCGCAGTACGGCTGGATCCTGCCCTACGGGCGCGACCACGAGAGCCAGGCCGACCGCGTGGGCCTGATGCTGGCCGCGGCCGCCTGCTACAACCCGCGCGAGGCGATTCCGCTGTGGGAGCGCATGTCGCAGCTCGGCGGCGGCGAGCGTCCGCCGGAGTTCGCGTCGACGCATCCCGATCCTGCCAACCGCATCCAGAAACTGCAGGCGATGATGCCCCAGGCCGAGGCCTTCTACGCGAAGTACTGCGCGAATCCCGTGCCGCGCTGACGCGACGCCGCAAATTAAAAAGGCCGGGGGAAACCCGGCTTTTTTTGTGCGTGCGGCGACGTCGCGTCAGCCTTCCTTGCGTTCCCGCGGGCGGCTTGCCGTGGTCCCCATGCTTCCCGCCAGGTTGGACTGGAAGTCCTTCCACATCTGCAGGTTGCGCTCGGTGAGCTGGTTCATCAGCGTCCACGGCGTCTGCCCGAGCAGGCCGCCCATCTGCGTGCGGAACTGCTGCTGCTGGTCGAGGAAGACCTGCATCGACTTCTCGAGATAGGTGCCCATGAAGCCCTGCATCGAGTCGCCGTAGAACCGGATGATGTGGCTCAGCAGCTGCGTGGAGAGCATCGGCTCGCCGTCCTGCTCATGCTCAGCGATGATCTGCAGCAGCACCTGGCGCGTGAGGTCGTCGCCCGAGCGCGCATCGCGGACCTCGAACTCCTCGCCCTCGATGATCAGCTGGCGCACATCCTCGATCGTGATGTAGCTGGAGATCTCGGTGTCGTAGAGGCGACGGTTCGGGTACTTCTTGATGACGCGCGGAGAAGCCATCTGCGAGGACCGGAAGCGGGATGGATCGAGAATGACGCAGCGCGCAACGACGTGCAACTCGCGCGCCCGCGCGGCCGGCTGACCGCTTCAGGCGCGCGGGCGCATATCACCAGCCCATGTACTGGCCGCCGTTCACCGCGAGATTCGCGCCGGTGATCCAGCCGGCCTCGTCGGGGACGAAGAACGACACGGCATAGGCGATTTCCTCCGGATTGCCCAGGCGGCCGGTCGGGATCTGCGCGACGATCTTGCTGCGCACCTCCTCGGGCACGGCCATCACCATGTCGGTGCCGATGTAGCCGGGCGACACCGTGTTGACGGTGATCCCGAACCGCGCGTTCTCCTGCGCCAGCGAAATCGTGAAGCCGTGCATGCCGGCCTTCGACGCCGCGTAGTTCGCCTGTCCGTACTGGCCCTTCTGGCCGTTGATCGAGCTGATCTGGACGATGCGCCCCCAGCGGCGCTCGCGCATGCCTTCGATCAGCGGGCGGGTGACGTTGAACACCGAGCCGAGGTTGGTGGTGATGACCTCGTTCCACTGCGCCGCGGACATCTTGTGGAAGGTCGTGTCGCGGGTGATGCCGGCGTTGTTGACCAGGATGTCGACCGGGCCGAGCGCCTGCTCGACCTCGCGCGCCATCGCGTCGCACTGGGCGGGGTCCGCCACGTCCGCCTGTGTCATGAATACCTCGACGCCGCGCTCGCGCATGCGCTCCTGCCAGGCGCGCGCGCGCGCCTCGTCGCGATAGTTCGTGGCGACCCGGTGGCCCATGGCCGCGAGGCGTTCGATGATGGACGACCCGATGCCACCGGTGCCGCCGGTGACGAGTGCTACGCGACTCTGCATGTCATGACTCCTTCCGGGCGCGTCGTGCGCCGATGGCATGATTCTAGGCACGCGTCGCGATGTGCGCGCATGCGGCATCTGTCGCGGGAATCGACGACGCGTCGAATGCGCGGAGCGCGGCGGCCAGCCAGTCCTGCGGCGTGTCCGCGCCGGGGGCGGGATCGTCGGCCTGCCCGAGCTGGCGCCATGCGCGGCGCAGCGCGGGCAGTGGATCGCGAGGATCCACGGGTTGTGCGGCATCGGACTTGGACAGCTTCCGCCCGCCGGCATCGACGATCAGCGGAAGATGCGCATACCGGGGCGGGGCCAGCCCGAGGTTGCGGTGCAGCACGATCTGGCGCGGCGTGGAATCGAGCAGGTCGGCGCCGCGCACGACGTCGGTGATGCCCTGCGCCGCGTCGTCGACGACCACCGCGAGCTGGTAGGCCCAGAGCCCGTCGGCGCGGAACAGCACGAAGTCGCCTGCGGTGGTGTCGACGCGCTGCGACACGCGGCCGCGGATCGCGTCGTCGAAGGCGACTTCGGTCCCGTCGGCTACGCGCAGGCGGATCGCGGGAGCGCGACCCGCCACCGCGCCGTGCACGCAGGCGCGATGCACGCCGCCGCGCGCGGCCAGTTCGGCGCGGCTGCACCAGCACGGGAACGCATCGCCCTGCGCGAGCAGGCGATCGAGCGCGGCGCGATACAGCGCCGTGCGCGTGCTCTGCCGCAGCACGGGGGCGTCCGGCGCCAGGCCGAACGCCAGCAGCGCGTTCAACTGCCGCTCAGCCGCGCCCGGCACCTCGCGCGGGGTGTCGACGTCCTCGACGCGGACCCACCATTCGCCGCCCGCCTGCCGCGCCAGCAGCCAGCTTCCAAGCGCGGCGAGCAGTGACCCGGCGTGCAGGTCGCCGGTAGGCGAGGGCGCGAATCGCCCGCGATACCCGCTCATGGCCGGCGGCTCCGCGCGCCGCCGGCTTGAAAGTGGTGGCCGGCTTCCCTATCTATCGCGTGAGACTCCGGATCGCCCGGAGGAACGGGTCGCACCATGTTCAAGCGCGTCGCACTTTTCCTCGCCACCAACCTCGCGGTGCTCGTGCTGCTGGGCATCGTCATGCGTCTGTTCGGCGTGGATCCGTCCACCAGCGGCGGCCTGCTGGTGATGGCGACGCTGTTCGGTTTCGGCGGTTCGTTCATCTCGCTGATGATGTCGAAATGGGTGGCCAAGCGCAGCACGCGCGCGCATGTCATCGAGCAGCCGCGTAACGAGACCGAGCAGTGGCTGGTCGACACCGTGCGTCGGCAGGCGCAGCAGGCGGGTATCGCGATGCCCGAGGTCGCCGTCTACGATGCACCCGAGATCAACGCCTTCGCCACCGGCCCCAGCCGCAACAATTCGCTGGTCGCGGTGTCCACCGGCCTGCTGCGCTCGATGAACCGCGACGAGGCCGAGGCGGTGCTCGCGCACGAGGTCAGCCACGTGGCCAATGGCGACATGGTCACCATGATGCTCGTGCAGGGCGTGCTCAATACCTTCGTGATCGTGCTTGCTCGCGTGGTCGGGCGCGTCGTCGACGGCTACCTCAACGGCAATCGCGAGGGCGGGGGCGGCGGCCTGGGCTACTTCGCGACGGTCATGGTGCTCGACCTCGTCTTCGGCCTGTTCGCGAGCATCATCGCGATGTGGTTCTCGCGTTATCGCGAATTCCGCGCCGACGCCGGCGGCGCCTCGCTGGCCGGCCGCGACAAGATGATCGCCGCGCTGACGCGGCTGTCGCAGACCTACGGCGAGACGACGCTGCCCAAGACCGTGCAGGCCTTCGGTATCAGCGGCGGGGTGGCGCACGGCCTGCGCCGCCTGTTCATGACGCATCCGCCGCTGGCCGAGCGCATCGAGGTGCTCAAGCGCCTGCCGACGGAGAACCCGTCGGCGCACGTCGTGGTCTGACGCTCGCACTCGCGCCAACGAAAAAGCCCGCCTTCCGGCGGGCTCTTTCTTGCGTGTCACGGCGATCAGGGGAACTCGTAGTCCATGTTCGGGCTGACGCCGGCCAGGAAGAAGCCCTGCGCGTAGTCGACGCCGGCGCCGAACAGCACGCTCATGCTCTGGGCGTCGCGCACGTGCTCGGCGATGGTGCGCTTGCCCAGCGCGCGCGCCTTGTCGGTGATGTCGCGCAGGCGTTGCTGGTATTCGGCGCTGGTGCCGAGGTTCTCCATGAAGGTGCGGTCGATCTTCAGGAAGTCCGCGTCGAAATGCGCCAGCAGCTGGAAGGAGTTGAGGCCGGCGCCGAAGTGCTCCAGGCCCACGCGCACGCCCGAGCGCGCGGCGCGCGTCTGGAATTCCTGTGCGGCGCGGAGGTTGGTGAAGACCTTGGATTCGGGCAGCTGCACGACCAGCAACGACCCGTCCGCGCCGTGCAACGAGATCTGCTCCTCGATGTGCTTGAGCAGGCTGTCGTCCTGCAGCGAGGCCTCGGTGATCTTGACCAGCAGCGTGGTGCGGCGGCCCGAGCGGATGCGCTCGCCGATGGTCTGCAGGGCGCGGCCGACGACCCAGCGGTCGATCTCCCACAGCAGCCCGTTCTCCTCGGCGATCTGCAGGAAGGCGAGCGGCGCCACGAGCTCGCCCTGTTCGCCCTTCATGCGCAGGTAGGCCTCGTAGATCTCGCCGGGCTCGCCGTGCAGGCTCACCAGCGGCTGGTAGGCCATGGTGAAGCGGTCGGAATCGAGGGCGTCGCGGATGCGCTCGACCCACGCAGCCACGCGCTCTTCCTCGGCGCGGTCCGCCGCGCCCGGGTCGAAGATCTCGGCCCGGTTGCCGCCGACGCCGCTGGCCGATTGCACGCCCTGGTTGGCCTTGGCCAGCACGGCGGTGAGGCTGGCGATCTTCTCGCCGATCTGCACGCCGCCGATGCTGACGGTCGCATTGAGCGAGCGGTTGCCGACCTCGACCACGTGCTCCGCGAAGGCCGCGCGTACGCGCTCGGCGAGCATCTGCGTCGACTCGTGGTTGCCCGAGCGCAGCAGCGCCGCGAACTGGTGTTCGCCGAAACGCGCCAGCACGATCTCGTCGGGCACGGACGAGCGCAGGCGCTGGGCGAACGCGGCGACGAGGTCGTCGGCGGCGTCCAGGCCGATGTCCTGCAGCAGGCGCACGTAGTGGTCGGGCTCGATCAGCAGGAAGCCGTGGTGCGTCGAGTTCTGCGCGGCGTCGGCGACGGTGTCTTCCAGCGCACGCAGGAAGGTCGGGCGGTTGAGCAGGCCCGTGGCCTGGTCGCGCTGGCGCAGCTCCTCCACCTCGCGGGCCAGTGCGGGGTCGAGTTCCTGCCGGCGCAGCACCAGCTGCAGGCAGTGCTCGCCCTCGTACATCGCCGGCGTGAACTCCATGACCGCCGGGAACTGGGTGCCCTCGAGCGTGCGCGCCTCCACTTCGACCCGCGGCGGCGGCGGCTCGCCCTTGGACATCTGCTTGAGCAGCTTCTTGAAGGAATCCACGTGCGCGCTGGCGATCATGTCCAGCAGGCTCATGCCCTCGACCTCGTCGAAGGATTCGTATCCGAACATCTCGAGGTAGGCCGAGTTGGCCCGGATATGCATGCCCTCGTGGATGTAGGCGATCGGGTCGCGCGAGGACTCGATCAGCGCGTCGCAGCGGCGCTCGGTCTCGCGGACCTGGAATTCGAGCTTGCGCAGCGCACGGCGGGCCTCGAGGTCGGCCCACTCGGTGCGCACGGTGGCGACGATGTGGTCCATGCGCCCGCGCAGCATCACCCCGCGCGCGCCCATGGCCATGGCCTCCAGCACGATGGCCGCGTCGATGCCGTCGACCAGCAGCAGCACGGGCAGGTCCTTGCCGCTGGCGGCCACCTGCTGCAGCACGTCCTGCGCGGATACGAGCCCGGCGTCGCGGCCGACCACGGCCAGGTCGGGCGACTGGTTGGCGATCAGGCCGGCGAGCTGGTCCGGGCCTTCCGGGCGCGATGGACGCACCGCGATGCCGCTGTTTCGCAGGCCGCTGACGACCGCTTCGGCCGCCTCGACACTGTCGTCCACGATCAGCAGGCGCAGGGCCGCGTCTTTCCCGAACTGCATTCGGACCTCCTGGGTGCTGCGTTTATGGCATGAATCGGCCGGGCAAGTCATCCCGGACGAACGGCCTGCATGCACGGACAGGCGGCGGGGCGGCTCTGCGCGGCTTCAGAGCGGTCGTTTGCCGGGGTCGCCCGCCACCTCGCGGACCAGCCTGGGCACGAGGTAGCCCGACAGCCGCGCGGCCAGCGCCGCGTGCAGGCCGCGCGCCTCGTCGTCGGGCACTTCGAAGTGCGCGGCGCCCTGCACGCGGTCGAGCTGGTGCAGGTAGTAGGGCAGGACGCCGGCGGCGAAGCCCCGCTCGGACAGGTCGGCCAGCGCGTCGACCGAATCGTTGACTCCGCGCAGCAGTACGGCCTGGTTGAGCAACGTCGCACCGGCACCGCGCAGGCGCGCGAGCGCGGCGTCGACGCTGCCGTCGAACTCGTTCGCATGGTTCGCGTGCAGCACCACGGTGACCGGCCAGGGCAGGCCGCGCAGCCAGGCGAGCAGTTCGTCGTCGACGCGCTCGGGCAGCACCACCGGCAGGCGCGTGTGCACGCGCAGGCGGCGCAGGTGCGGCAGGCGGGCGAGGGCGCCGGTGAGGTCGGCGAGCTTGGCGGTCGACAGCGACCAGGGATCGCCGCCGGAGAGGATGACCTCGTCGATGGAGGTGTCGGCCGCGATCAGCGCGATCGGGTCGGCCCATCCGCCCGCGGCCGCGCTCTCGTCGCCATAGGGGAAATGGCGGCGGAAGCAGTAGCGGCAATTGACCGCGCAGCTGCCCGTGGCGACCAGCAGTGCGCGCCCGCGGTACTTGCGGATCACGCCGGCGCCGGCTTTCGCGAGGCTGTCGCCTACGGCGTCGAGCGCGAAGCCGGGCGTGGGGCGCAACTCGTCGTCCAGTGGCAGCACCTGGCGCAGCAGCGGATCGCGCGGATCACCGCGGCGCATGCGGGCCACGAAGCCGCGCGGCACGCGCAGGGCGAACTGCGACGCGGCTTCGGGAGACACCGCGAGGCGGGCGTCGCGCAGGCCCAGCAGATCCAGCAGCTCGACCGGGTCGCGCACGGCCTCGCGCCAGAGCTGCTGCCAGCGCGGGGCGGCCGCGGGATGCGGCTGGGGAAGGGCTGCGGGTATCATTGCGGGCTGTTCGTCTCGATCCGCCGGCCTTCGCGGCGCGGCGCCATTCATTCTAGCCGGCCGGCCCCGCGGCCCCGGCATCGCAGGAGCATCCGCATGGCCAGCCTTGGCATGAACGACGTCAAGACCGGGCAGAAGATCCTGGTCAACAACGATCCGTGCGTCATCACGGAAACCGAATACGTCAAGCCGGGCAAGGGCCAGGCCTTCACGCGCGTCAAGTACCGCAACATCAAGAACGGCCGCGTGCAGGAAGTGACCATGAAGGCGACCGACTCGCTGGAAGTGGCCGACGTGGTCGACACCGACATGCAGTACCTCTACGGCGACGGCGAGTACTGGCACTTCATGAACCAGGA
>CAZNRZ010000068.1:0-7001 GCA_964575535.1 uncultured Lysobacter sp.
CCGCAGGGCCGCGGCAGCGTGGCCGCGGCCGGGCTGTCGCCGCGCGACGTGCCGCTGCAGCTCGCCACGCTGGGCAAGGCGCTGGGCACGCATGGCGCGTTGGTAGCGGGCGATGCGGAACTTGTGCAGCACCTCGCGGAAACCGCGCGCGGCCACGTCTACACCACCGCGCTGCCGCCCGCGCTGGCGGCCGCGAGCCTGGCCGCCGTGCGCATCGCGCGCGACGCCGACGATCGCCGTGCACACGTGCAGATGGTCGTCGCCCGCTTCCGCGAACGTGCCGCGCAGCAGGGTCTCGATGTGCTGCCCTCGCACACGCCGATCCAGGCGGTGATGGCGCATGACGACCGCCGCGCGCTGGCGATGTCCAAGGCGCTCGAGGACGCCGGCTTCTGGGTCTCCGCGATCCGCCCGCCCACCGTGCCCGAAGGCCGCGCGCGCCTGCGTGTCACGCTGACCGCGCTGCACGGCGCGCCCGATGTCGATGCCCTCGTCGACGCCCTCGCCCGCGCGCGAGACGCCGCGCCGGCATCCATGCAATCGAGCTGCGCATGAGTGGCCAGACGCACCTGCCCGACATCCTCGCCCACCTCGACGTCGACGTGCGCGCGGGCACCTGGGTGGTGATCACTCGTCGCACGCCCGATGCCGCGGCGGACGCGGTGGCCGAGGCGCGCATCACCGAGCGCGAGGGCATCACCTACGTGGTACCCGAAGCCTTCGCCATGGCGCAGGGCGAGCAGCCGGGCTTCGTCGCCGCCTGGCTGAGCCTGCGCGTGCACTCGGCGCTCAATGCCGTGGGCGTGACCGCCGCGGTGTCGGGCGTGCTGGCCGAGCGTGGCATCGCCTGCAACGTGATCGCCGGCTTCCATCATGACCACCTTCTGGTGCCGGCCGCGCGCCGCGACGACGCCATCGCCGCGATCCGCTCGCTGCGGAAGCGCTGACGTGCACGTCGAAACACGCGGGCGCGGCCCGTCGATCGCGCTGATCCACGGCTGGGCGATGCACAGCGGCCTCTTCGCGCCGCTGGTCGAACGCCTGCAGGATCGCTGGACGCTGCATCTCGTCGACCTGCCCGGGCATGGCCATGCGCATGCGAGCACGCAGCCGCTCGATCCGGCCGCGCTGTCGGCCGGGCTCGTCGACGCGGCGCCCGACGCGGTCTGGCTGGGCTGGTCGCTGGGCGGCCAGTTCGCGCTGCGCAATGCGCTCGACCACGCCACGCGCGTGCGCGGGCTGGTGATGCTCGCCTCCTCGCCGCGCTTCGTCATCGGCGACGGCTGGCCGCATGGCGTCAAACCCACGCTGTTCCGCGATTTCGGCGAGGCGCTGTCGAAGGATTTCCGCGGCACGCTCGACGGCTTCCTCGCACTGGAAGCACTCGGTTCGACGAGCGCGCAGGCCGAACTGCGCGACCTGCGCGCGCACGCCTTCGAGCGCGGCGAGCCCGCGCCCGCCGCGCTGCTGCGCGGGCTGGAGCTGCTCGACGGATTCGACGCGCGCGGCGAGTTGCCACGCCTTCGCGTGCCAAGCCTGTGGGTCTCCGGCCGACGCGACCGCCTCGTGCCCGCCGCCGCGATGCCCGCGGCGGCGAGCATGGCGCCCGACGCCGAGAGCGTGGTGATCCGCGACGCCGGCCACGCGCCCTTCCTCGCCGCCGCCGACGAGGTCGCGCGGGCCATCGACGATTTCGCCGCGCGCGCCTTCGCGCGTGGCGCCTGACATGACGATGCAGTTCCGATGAGCGAGATCTTCGACCACCGCCAGGTCGGCCGCGCCTTCTCGCGCGCCGCCACGCACTACGACGAGGCCGCCGCGTTGCAGCGCGAAGTCGCCGGGCGCCTGGCCGAATCGCTGCCCTACTACGAGGAGAAGGCGCTGGGCGCGCGCACGCCGCAGGTGGTGCTCGACGTCGGCTGCGGCACCGGCTTTTCCACCGCGCTGCTGCAGGCACGCTGGCCCAAGGCGCAGGTGATCGGCGTCGACCTCGCGCCCGGCATGGCGCGCCAGGCCCGCGAACGGCTGTCGAAACGGCGCGGCCTGCTCGACTTCTCGCGCAAGCCCGCCGTCGTCTGCGCCGATGCGTCGCGCCTGCCGCTGCGCGAGGGCAGCGTGGACGTGCTGTTCTCCAACCTCTGCCTGCAGTGGGTGGAGGATCTTCCGGCGGTGTTCGCCGGCTTCCGCCGCGTGCTCAAGCCCGACGGGCTGATGCTGGTGTCGACCTTCGGCCTGCAGACACTGGTCGAGTTGCGCGAGGCCTTCGCAGCGGCGGACGACGCGCCGCACGTGAGCCCCTTCATCGACATCGCCGGCTTCGGCGATGCGCTGATCGCCGCCGGTTTTCGCGATCCGGTGCTCGACCGCGACCTGTTCCGCCTCGGCCACGACGACCTCGCCTCGATCATGCGCGAGCTGCGCACGCTGGGCGCGACCAACGCCGCCAGCACGCGTCGCCGCGCGCTCACCGGGCGCGCGCGCTTCGAGCGCGCACGCGAGGCCTACGACGCGATGCGCGACGCGGGCGGCCGCCTGCCCGTCACCTGGGAGGTGATCTACGCCCAGGCCTGGGGCCCGGCGGCGGGCGCGCCCATCCGCATGGGCGGCGTCGACGAGGTGCGCGTGCCGGTCTCGCAGATCCCGATCCGGCGCCGCGGATGAGCGCGTCGCGCACCGCGCTGGCGGCGATCGCGCTGGCGCTGCTGTCGGCGCTGTTCTTCACTTCGACCTATGTGCTCAATCGCGCCGCCGCGGTGGACGGCGCGCACTGGGCGTGGATGGCGTCGCTTCGCTACCTGATCACCGTGCCGCTGATGCTGCCGTTGATGGGCGGCGGGCGCCTGCGCCCGGTGCTGGCGGCGATGCGGGCGTATCCCGGCGCATGGCTGGGCTGGAGCTTCGTCGGCTTCGTGCTGTTCTACGTCTGCCTGAGCGCGGCGGCGGCGAGCGGGCCGTCGTGGCTGGTGGCCGGCACGTTCCAGCTCACGGTGGTGGCCGGCATGCTGGTCGCGCCGTTCCTGTATCGCGATGCACGCGCACGCATTCCGCGTGCCGCGCTGGGCGTCGGCCTGCTGGTGCTGGCGGGCGTGCTGCTGATGCAGCTGGGGCACGCCAGCGGACGGCTGGACGCCGCCGGCTGGCTCGCGCTGCTGCTGGTCGGCGTGTCGGCCTTCGCCTATCCGCTGGGCAACCGCGGCCTGCTGCTGCATCTCGAACGCGTGGGCATCGAATTGGATGCGACGCAGCGCGTGTTCGGCATGACGCTCGCCAGCGTGCCGGCCTGGCTCGCCGTCGCGATGTTCGCCTACGCGCGCGCCGGCGTGCCGACGGTCCCGCAGGTCGCGCTGTCGGCCGGGGTCGCGCTGGGCGCGGGCGTGGTCGCCACCGTGCTGTTCTTCAAGGCGACGGGTCTGGTGCGGCGCGACCCGGTCGCGCTCGCCGCGGCCGAGGCGATGCAGGCCGCCGAGATCCTGTTCGCCACGGTCATCGGCGTGCTCTGGCTCGGCGAAGCCCGGCCGCAGGGCGTGGCCGCGGTCGGCGCGGTGGTGGTGATCGCGGGGATCGTCGCCTTCAGCGCGGTGGCGGCGCGTGCGGCGCGCCGGCCGGAGCCGCTGGGCGGCGGCTGACGCCGAAGATCACGCGCCGCTGGTAGGGCGCGCCCAGCGCCGTCGCCACGAAGCCGTGGCCCTCGATGCGCGCACGCACGCGCGGCCAGTCGGCCTGCTTGCAGATCCACACCGCGCCGTCGCCGAAATCGTGCAGTTCCTCGATCAGCGCCTCGTCCCAGTCGGGCACGAACTTGGGATCCTCGAGGGGGTCCAGCGAGATCTTCTCGATGTCCACGCCGCGCTCCAGGTGCAGGTGCAGGCCGTAGCGCGCCATGTCCTGCACGAAGATCACCTCGCGCACCGGGCCGTCGACGCGGTCGCGGATCTGCCGGGCCCAGTCGGCGGCGTTCTTGTGCGTGGGCCAGAACGCGGTGGCCGCCTTCAGCGCGAGCAGCAGCACCGCCCAGGCGACGAACAGCGGCCAGCGCGGCAGCGGCCGGTGCTCGCGCGCGAGCTGCATCGCCGCCAGCACGGCGAGCGTGGAGAACAGCGGCAACAGGTAGAGCGGCAGGCGCGAGCGCGACACGCAGAACACCAGCAGCGGCAGCGCCAGCCACAGCGCCAGCAGCACCTCGCTGCGCGCGGCCTCGCGTGCCGACGCATCGCGCCACGTGCGCAGGCGCGCCGGCAGGCCGCGCAGCCAGCGCCACAGCGCGGGCGTCCACGGCAGCGTGCCGATCAGCAGCGTCGGCACGTAGACCTGCAGCCAGCCGTACCACTCGCCGTGGCGCCGGAACTCGTTGCTGGCGATGCGGCCCACCACTTCCTCGCCGAGGAAGTACTGCAGCAGGCCCGGATTGCCGTGGATCACCGCGACGTACCAGGGCAGCGCGACCAGTGCGAACAGCGCGATGCCGGCGGCGTCGAACAGGCGATGGCGTTCGCGCGCGGGCATCAATCGGTCGAAGGCGATGATGGGCAGCAGCGGCAGCAGCCCGGGCGGGCCCTTGGTCATGAAGGCCAGCGCCAGCGCGAGCCACATCAGCGCGATCCACTTCGACGGATGCTTCGACGCGCCGAAGCGCGCTTCGACGAACGCGGCCATCGCCAGGGTGGACCAGGCGGCGAGCAGGTAGTCGGTGGTGATGAGCTGGGCGGCGCCGAAGGGCAGCAGCATCGTGGCGTAGATCGCCGCGGCGCTGGACGCGCGCGCCACGCCCAGCCGACGCGCGATCCAGCCCACCAGCGCCGCGCACAGCAGGTAGGACAGCGCGGCGGGCAGGCGCGCGGCGAACGCGTGCTGGCCGAACGTGGCGATGCTCGCGGCGATCGCCCAGTAGGTGAGCGGCGGCTTGGTCCAGTGGCCGATGTCCTCGCTGCGGCGCGGGTTGAGCCAGTCGCCGCTGGCGAGCATGTTCAGCGCGACGTTGGTGTAGCGGCCCTCGTCGGGATCCCAGATGCCGCGGCTGCCGAGAAAGAGCAACGCGAGCGCGATCGCCAGCAGCGCGACTGCGACGCCGGGGCGTCGCAGCGTGTCGATCAGCGCGCGGCTCATGCAGCCCGCAGCACCGCGTCGATGTCGAGGTTGCCGCCCGAGAGGATGATGCCGACGCGGCGTCCGGCGAAGCGTTCGCGCGAATCGAGCACCACCGCCAGCGGCACCGCGGCCGAGGGCTCGATCACCACCTTCAGGCGCTCCCAGACCAGCCGCATCGCGGCGATGATCTGCGCTTCGGACGCGAGCCCGATGCCTGCGCAGTGCTCGCGCAAAATCGGGAAGGTGAGGGTGCCGAGCTGCGCGCGCAGGCCGTCGCAGATCGTGTCCGGGACCATGTCGGTGACGCGCTCGCCGCGCGCGAGCGAGGCGTGCGCGTCGGCGGCCTGCGCGGGTTCGGCGCCCCAGGCCTCGATGCGCGCGTCGACGCCATGCACGGCGATCGCGGTGCCGCTCAGCAGGCCGCCACCGGAGACCGGCGCGATCACCACGTCGAGCGCACCGGCCTCGTGCAGCAGCTCCAGCGCGGCGGTGCCCTGGCCTGCGATCACCCGCGCGTCGTTATAGGGATGCACCAGCTCGGCGCCGGTGTCCTCCTGCACCGCGCGACTCGTGGCGTCGCGCGCGGCGACGGTCGGCTCGCACTGCAGGATGCGCGCGCCGAAGGACTCGATCGCCGCGAGCTTCACCTTGGGCGTGTTCGACGGCACCACCACGTGCGCGGGAATGCCGCGGATGCGGCAGGCCAGTGCGATCGCCGCGCCGTGGTTGCCCGAGGATTGCGTGACCACGCCGCGCGCGGCGGTGGCCTCGTCCAGCCCGAACACCGCGTTGGCCGCGCCGCGGAACTTGAACGCGCCCACGCGCTGCAGGTTCTCGCACTTGAAGTGCAGTTCGCAGCCGGCCATCGCGTCCAGCGAGCGCGAGCGCAGCACCGGCGTGACGTGCGCATGCGGGGCGATGCGCGCGGCGGCGGCGAGGATGTCGTCGAAAGTGGGGGCGGTCATCGCAGGCGATCGGGCGGCGTCGGGACGCGTAGCGTATGCGCTCGCGTCCCGGCATTGGCGACCGGCCGCGTCGCCCCGTCAGTACTTGACCCCCACCCGCAGCCACGCCGTGCGACCGGGCTCGGCGATGCGCACCGGGTCGGCCGGGTAGCCGAAATCGGCGCTGCCGGCGAGGTTGAGATGCTCGGCGTACTGGCGATCGAAGACGTTGTCGATGCCGGCGCTGACCTGCACCAGGTCGTTGACCCTGTAGGCGGCGTTGATCGCCAGCGTGGCGAAGCCCGGCGTGGCCGTGAGGTCGCGGCCGACGACGTTGCCCTGGCTGGGCGCCACGCGCTCCTGCCGCGCCACGCCTCGCACCAGCGCGCCGGCGGACCAGCGATCGTGGCTGTCCCAGTTCACGCCCAGGCGCGCCTCGAACGGCGACATCTGCGGCAGTGCGCGGTTCTGGCTGCGGTTCTCGCCCCAGGCCCAGGCCACCGAGCCGTCGAGCTTCCAGTGCGTCGCGACCTTCCAGGCCACGCCGGCCTCGGCACCATGCACCGCCGCGTCGATGTTGCGCGCGGTGGTGGTGGCGCCCATGCCCCCCATCGCGGGCGTGTAGTCGAACAGGATGAAGTCGTCGATGCGGCCGACATAGGCCGAGGCCCAGGCATCGATGGTCTTGGTCTTGTACTGCAGGCCGACATCGAGCTGCGTGGTCTTCTCGGTTTCGACGCCGGCGAACGCATTCGCCGCACCCGCCGGGCCGCGCGTGGCCGAGAACAGTTCCCAGTAGTCGGGCATGCGCTCGGTGTGGCCGATGCCCGCATACCACCCGAGCCCCTTGCCCGTGCCGTGCTCCCAGCGCACGAAGCCCGCGGCGAGGTCTTCCTCGCGCGTCTGCCCGCGCGTCGGGTTCGGCATGCCCATCATGCCGACCGTCGCACGCTCGTCGCGCGCGCTGGCGCG
>CAZNRZ010000068.1:7101-11820 GCA_964575535.1 uncultured Lysobacter sp.
GCGTCGCCGCGACCGAACGTGGCTTCGAGCAGCGTGCGCTCATCAAACGTCCAGCCCAGCGCGGCGTCGGTATTCCACTTGGTCCACTTCGACGGCACTTTGTCGCCGTTGCCGTCGCGGTAGTCGTCCGAGTCGGAGCGGTTGGCGGAGAGGCGCGCGTAGCCGAGGGGCGCGCCGTAGGTGGCGTCGAACACCTGGTCGTTGCGGCCGAAATCGCCGAACAGCAGGCTCGCGCCGCCCTTGAACGTGGGTTCGGCATAGAACTCGCGATCGCGCGAGAAACGCACGGTGCCGGCCGACGCGCCCGGGCCCCAGAGCACGGTCTGCGGGCCCTTGACCACGGTGAGCTGGTCGAAGGTGTCGGGGGAGACGTAGGACAGCGGGTTGTCCATGCGCGAGGGGCAGGCGCCGGGCATCGCGCTGTCATTGGTGAGCAGGTTCAGGCGCGAGCCGAACATGCCGCGCAGCACCGGGTCGCCATTGGTGCCGCCGTTGCGGATGGCGTTGAAGCCGGGGATGGTCTTGAGGTAATCGGCGCCGTCGCTGGCGGGGATGGGCTGGCGCGGACGGCGCGGGTCGGTCTCGTAGGTGAGCGCGGAGACGGGACGCACGCCGGTGACGATCACGCGGTCGAGCAGCACGTCGTTGGAAGGCGCGTCGTGTTCGCCAGCCGGGGCGGCATGCAGCGCGGGAACGGAGAGGGCGAGGGCCACGGCGCAGGCAAGAGGGCGGGCAGCCATCGCCAGGGAAGGCGAACGGATCATGGGAGTGTTCTCGGAAATCGGGAGAAGGGGCCGCGTGGGCGGCGTGGGTCTTCAGCCGAGGTCCGGAGGGCCGCGGGCGCCGAGGCCGCGCCGGGCGATGTCGCGCGCGGGCGAGTCGGAGGCGGTGGGCAGCACCGCGGCGCCATGTGTGGACGGCGTGTGCGGCGCGACGGCTACGTCGGCCAGCGCCATGCCGGCGGCGATCAGGCAGTAGTCGCAGTCGGCGCCCGACGGCACGTCGCGGCCGCCGGCGTGGTCGTTCGCGGCGTGCGCCCCGTGGTGGGCGCCGTGCATGGGCACGACGGACTGCGCATGCGAGGCCATCCAGCCACGCCCGAGCGTGGGCACCAGCGCCAGCGCGAGCGTGGCCACCAGGGCCAGAACGTTCGCGTAGCGCCGGAAGGAGATGTCCATGGACGCGATTGTCCGCGCGGCCGCAGGGCCCGCCTTGATCCGAATCAATCGCGTGCGCGGAAGATGCGATTGCGTACGGGCCGCGGCGGCGCGGTCAGCCGCGGGTGCGGTTCGTCACGGTGTGCGTGGACCCGCGGTGCGCGCGTACGACGGGCGTGGCTGACGCGGGTGGCCGCGTGCAGTGGCGGATGCGCCTGTGCTCGCTACATGCGATGCGCGAGCATCGATTAGCGATGCGTGATGCGTGGTGCGTGATGCCGCATGGGCGCGACACGTCGCGCGGACACGCACTCGCATGTCATACCTAGCGAAGCAGGATATTCGTGACGCGACCACCACGTCCTGCGGTTCGCCGCTGCGCTCCCTGTGACAACGTCAGTCGATCGATGCCCCAGCCGCGACCTCGCAGGCCACGCACCGGCCCGTCACAGCCCGCCCGTCACCCGCGCCGCGCGCCCAGCAGGCTCACCGCCGCCGAGCCCGCGACGACCAGCAACGCGCCGATCCAGCCGGCGATCGAGATCGGTTCCGGCGCGAGCATCGACGGCCACAGCGCATGCACCAGCGCGACCGCGACCAGGCACAGCAGTGGCGTGGTGGCGAGCACCGCCGACACCCGCGAGGCCTCCCAGTGCGCCAGCGCCTCGGCGAAGGCGCCGTAGGCCACCACCGTGTTGAGCGCGCAGAAGGCCAGCAGCGCCCACTGCGCGCCGTCGAGCGCCAGCAATGCGGAGGGTTTCGCGAACGGCCACAGCGCCAGCGCCGACACCGCATAGATGAAGACGAGGATCTGCATCGAGCCCAGCTTCACCAGCAACTGCTTCTGCGCGAGCGCGTACACCGCCCAGACCACCGCGGCGAGCACGACGAGCAGCGTGCCCTGCACGTAGCCCGGCGCATGCACGGCCGCGCGCAGCTGGTCGGAGAAGAACAGGCCCATGCCGCCCGCCAGCAGCGCCAGGCCCAGCCACTGCGCGGCGCGGAAGCGTTCGCCGAAGACCCAGATGCCGCCCAGCGCCATCAGCAGCGGCGCGAGCTGGATGATCAGCTGCGCATTGCCCGGCGTGGTCTGCTGCACGCCGAGCAGGTAGAAGACGTAGTTGCCCAGCAACATGAGCGCGGCGACGCCGAGCATCGTCCAGCCGCGCCCGCCCAGCGCGCCGTAGCCGCCGGCCCGGCCGCGCAGTGCCAGCCAGCCGCCGGTGAGCAGCGCGGCCACGAGGAAGCGGAACCAGGTCAGGGTGATCGGATCGAGCACCTCGAGCGTGAGCTTGAGCGCGATCGGCAGCGTCGCCCAGCAGGCGGCGGTGAGTGCGCTGAGCAGCAGCCCGAGGCGGGTTCGGCCGGATGCCTGGTGCAGGGCCATGCGAAGTCCCGGGCGGAGAAGGCGCGCGATGCTGGCAGCCCGTGCGCGCGCTGGCAATGACGTGCGATGGTGGCACCGGCTGAACAGGTCAGCCGCGCACTGCCGTCACGCCGGAAAAGTTAAGCGGTAGTTCAATCCGGCCGGTCGAAAGTGCAGCGTCCACCACGGGGGTCCGCCATGTTCCGCAAGATCCTGCTTCCGATCGCCGCGACCGCGCTGCTGGCCGGCTGCGTCACCACCGCGCCCTACGGCTATCGGGGCGGCGGCCAGGGCGACTACTACTACGGCAGCCCGTCGACCGAATACCGCTACCACGGCGTGTATCCCGGCTATGGCTCGCCCTATTACGGCCCTTACCGCCCGGGCTTCTACGGCTCGCTGCGCTACGGCTATCCGGGTGGCTATTACGGCCGCCCGTACTACGGCCACCCGTATTACGGCTATCCGTACCAGCGCCCGATCTACCGCCCGCGCCCGACCGGCCCCGACACCCGCCCCGACGGTGGCGGCTGGCGCAACTTCGACGAGATCCGGCGCCGGCGCGACGCCGATGCCACGCCGCGCACGGGCCCCTCGCCCACGCCGTCGATCGTGGCCCCGTCGGTGCCGCGCGAGCCGCGCATGCGCAGTGGCGACGGCGGCGGCTCGCGCATGGGCGAGATGATCCGCCGCACGCGCGAGGGCGTGCGTCCGTCCAGCGCGCAGGATGAGTGACGCAGGGCACACGGCGGCGCTTGAATCGCGCCGCCGCGGCCCGCAAGCTAGCCCCTGACCGGCAGCGTCCATTCCGGACGCGAACCGCCTGTCGAAGCCGTCACTGTCGGCCCCCGGCGTGGAATCTCGGATCCCCCCTGTTCCGCCCCGCGCCGGGGGCCGGCGCCCGCTTCGGGCGCGATGGCGGAATCCCTGAAAAGAAAGAGGGCCGGACGTCCCCCGACATCCGGCCCTCCGTGCTTCCCCGCGGGCGCTCTGGCCAGCCCCTGTTCCAATACCGGCCGACGCATGGCGCCTGCCCCGCTGGGTGCACGGAATGATGTGCAGAAAGCGTGCCAACCGCGGATGGGGGGCGATCGGCGCGCGAACCCGGCAGTGCGTCACAGTCCTGCGCGCATCGCCGCCGCGGCGGGTGACGCGCAGCGGCGATGCGCAGCCGGCCGCGGCAGGCACGTGACCGTTCGCGCGACCGCCTGCAGGCGGTGCCGTCGCCGACCGTGCATGGCGGACAATGCCGGCCCGGGCCGCACGCACGCCGCCATGCAGCACGCGACGCACGCAGCGCGGCCGCGGACGAGGTGATCCATGACGAACGACTTCCATCGCTACGACGTGATCGTGATCGGCGGCGGCCATGCCGGCACCGAGGCCGCGCTCGCCTCCGCCCGCGCCGGCGCGCGCACGCTGCTGCTCACGCACAGCATCGAGACCGTCGGCGCGATGAGCTGCAATCCGGCCATCGGCGGCATCGGCAAGGGCCATCTGGTGCGCGAGATCGACGCGCTGGGCGGGGTGATGGCGCGCGCCGCCGACGCCGCCGGCATCCAGTGGCGCCGCCTCAACGCGAGCAAGGGGCCGGCCGTGCGCGCCACGCGCTGCCAGGCCGACCGTGCGCTGTATCGCGCGTTCATCCGTCGCGCGGTCGAGTCGCAGCCGAATCTCACCCTCTTCCAGGCCGCGGTCGACGACATCGCCTTCGAGGGCGGTCGCGTCGAATCCGTGCTCACCCAGACCGGCCTGCGCTTCTTCGCACCCGCCGTGGTGCTCACCGCCGGCACCTTCCTCGCCGGCAAGGTGCACGTCGGGCAGACGACGTATGCGGCGGGCCGCGCGGGTGATCCGCCGGCGGTCGCGCTCGCCGCGCGCCTGCGCGAAGGCCCGTTCATCGTCGACCGCCTCAAGACCGGCACGCCGCCGCGCATCGACGGGCGCACGCTCGACTATTCGGTGATGGAGGAGCAGCCCGGCGACGATCCGCGCCCGGTGTTCTCGTTCATGGGCTCGCGCGCCGACCATCCCGCACAGGTCAGTTGCTGGATCACGCATACCAGCGAGCGCACGCACGCGATCATCCGCGCCGCGCTCGATCGCAGCCCGCTCTACACCGGGCAGATCGCGGGCATCGGCCCGCGCTACTGCCCGTCGATCGAGGACAAGGTGGTGCGCTTCGCCGAGAAGGCC
>CAZNRZ010000069.1:0-9045 GCA_964575535.1 uncultured Lysobacter sp.
CTGCTAGCGTGGGTTCGATTCCCATCACCCGCTCCATATCCGCGACGGCGGCCCTCCGGGGTCGCCGTCGTTCGTTTCGGTAGCCCGTCCGCGTGGGGATCCACATGTCGTCACGCATCGTCGTGGGTTGGCGCGAATGGGCGGTGCTGCCCGCGCTCGGGCTGTGCGCGGTGCGCGCGAAGATCGATACCGGCGCGCGCTCGTCCGCGCTGCATGTCGACGCACAGTGGCGGTTCACCGAGGCGGGCGCGCCGTGGGTGGGCTTCCGCCTGACTCCGGGCGGGCAGGGCGCGGTCGACGCGGCCGCGCCGGTGGCCGACGAGCGCGAAGTCACCGATTCGGGCGGGCACCGCACCCTGCGCACGTTCCTGCGCACGTCCCTGCGGCTGGCGGGCGTGGAACGCGACATCGAGATCAACCTTACCGACCGCCGCGGGATGCGCTTTCCCATGCTGCTCGGACGCACCGCGGTGGCCGGCGTCTTCACCGTCGACCCTGCACGATCGTTCCTGCACGGGCGACGCCCGCGCCGACCATCCTCCGGGGCCCAATGAAACTCGCGATCCTCTCGCGCAACAGTTCGCTGTACTCCACGCGCCGCCTGGTCGAGGCCGCGCGCGAGCAGGGCCACAGCGTGCGCGTGCTCGACCCGCTGCGCTGCTACATGCGGATCGCCTGCGACGGCTTCGCCATGCACTACAAGGGCCGTCCCCTGGCGGGCTACGACGCGGTGATCCCGCGCATCGGCGCGTCGGTCACGCGCTACGGCACCGCGGTGCTGCGGCAGTTCGAGCTGATGGGCACGTCGACGCCGAATCCGTCCGACGCGATCCTGCGCGCCCGCGACAAGCTGCGCGCGCACCAGCTGCTCGCCGCGCAGGGCATCCACATGCCGATGACCGTCTTCGGCGACAACCCCGACGACACCAGCGACCTGCTCAACCTGCTCGGCCCGCCGCCGCACGTCATCAAGCTGACGGAGAGCACGCAGGGCGCGGGCGTGATCCTCGCCGAGAAGCTCTCGGCCTCGCGCGGCATCACCGAAGCGCTGCGCGGGCTCTATGCCAACTTCCTGGTGCAGGAATTCATCGCCGAGGCCGGCGGCGCCGATGTGCGCTGCTTCGTGGTGGGCGACCGGGTGGTGGCCGCCATGCGCCGGCAGGCGCCGGCCGGGGACTTCCGCTCGAATCTGCACCGCGGCGGCAGCGCCGCCGGCGTGCAGCCGAGCCCGGCCGAATGCGACGTCGCCCTGCGCGCCACGCAGGTGCTGGGCCTGGGCGTCGCAGGCGTCGACCTGATCCGTTCGGACCGCGGGCCGCTGGTACTCGAGGTCAACGCGTCGCCGGGGCTGGAGGGTATCGAGGCGGCCTCGGGCGAGGACGTGGCCGGCGCGATCATCCGCTTCGTCGCGACGGGCGGCAGCCCCAAGCGCCGCCGGGCGCGCAGCCGGAAATAACGGATTCTTAACCCGGAACCGGGCGGGTTCTTAACTATCGTTTAAGCCTTCCGGGCGTAGCGTGCCCGGACCGCGCTCCTCGGCCCGGGTCGGCCGACCCGGGTGGTCCGCGGTAATCGGGGTAACACTTTTCGCCCAGGCCCTGTGCCTGGGCACTTTTTTTGGGTCGCGCGGTCGCACGTACACGCCGCGCATGAGCGGCCGTCTGACAGAATCGGCCGAATGCATACCCATACCTCCGACGCCCGTCCGTCCCCGCGCGCCGCGGCCAGCCGGATCCAGCCCCAGGAAACCTCAATGCGCATTCTCGTCATCGAGGACAACCAGGACATCGCCGCCAACCTCGGTGACTTCCTCGAAGACCGCGGCCACACCGTCGATTTCGCCGCCGACGGCATCACCGGGCTCCACCTCGCGGTGGTCCACGACTTCGACGCCATCGTGCTCGACCTCAACCTGCCGGGCCTCGACGGCCTGGAGGTCTGCCGCAAGCTGCGCAACGAAGCGCGCAAGCAGACGCCGGTGCTGATGCTCACGGCGCGGGATTCGCTCGACAACAAGCTCGCCGGCTTCGACTCGGGCGCCGACGACTACCTCATCAAGCCCTTCGCCCTGCAGGAAGTGGAAGTGCGGCTGGCCGCGCTTTCGCGCCGCGGGCGTGGCGTGCAAACGCGCGTACTGGGCGTGGCCGACCTCGAATACAACCTCGATACGCTCGAGGTGCGCCGCGGCGGCAAGCTGCTGCAACTCAATCCCACCGCACTGAAGATCCTGCAGGCGCTGATGGAAGCCTCGCCGGCGGTGGTGACGCGGCAGGAACTGGAAACGCGCGTCTGGGGCGAGGAACTGCCCGATTCGGACAGCCTGCGCGTGCATATCCACGGCCTGCGCGCGGTGGTCGACAAGCCCTTCGGCAATCCGCTGATCCAGACGCGCCACGGCATCGGCTACCGCATCGCCGCACCGGACAACGCCGCCAGCTGACACGCCGCGCGCGGCCGCCACTAGACTGGCGGCCCTGTCCGCCGAACCCGACGCCCAGCCGATGGCGAGCGCCCGACCTTCCGCACGTCCACGCGGCCGCACGCGCTACCGGCGCCGGCTGCGCAGCCGCATCATCCTCGGCTTCGTGCTGCTGGGTTTCAGCCTGACGCTGCTGCTCGCGTGGACGACCAACTGGGTGCGCGACGACGTCGAGGAAGAACTCGTCACCGACGTGATGAACCGCAACATCGACGAGTACGCGCGCCGTTACTACGCCGACCCGTCGAAGAATCCGGCGATCCCCGTGGAGCAGATCCGCGGCTTCGTCTTCGCACCCGACAGCGACGTGCTGCGCCGTGATTTCCCCGAGTGGATCGCACTGGGCGACGGCATCCACACGCTGACCAGCAAGAACGAGGACGGCAGCGAGTTCACCTACCGCCTGGCGGTGCGCAAGGCCGAGCGCGAATGGTTCTTCCTCGCGCACGACGCCACCCAGGCCGAGCGCCGCAAGGAGCGCTTCAACCAGCAGCTCGGCCTGGTCGTCATCGTCTTCACCGGCCTGTCCTTCCTCATCGGCTGGTGGTCGGCTTCGCGAGTCATGAGCCCCGTGCTGGAGCTGGCGACGCGCCTGAAGCGCTCGCGGGCGGGCCTGGCCGAGCCACTCGCCAACGACTTCGCCGACGATGAAGTCGGCCAGCTCGCCGCGGCGCTCGACGACTACTCGGCGCGCCTGACCAACGTCGTGCAGCGCGACCGCGAGTTCAACGCCGACGTCAGCCACGAGCTGCGCACGCCACTGGCGGTGATCCGCGGCGCGATCGAGCTGCTGCTGGCGCGCGAAGGCCTCGACGACAAGACGCGCAATCGCCTGCTGCGCATCCAGCGCGCCGAGCAGCAGTGCACCGACCTGATCAGCGCGCTGCTGCTGCTCTCGCGCAACGAGCGTGGGCAGGGCACCACGGATGTCGCGCGGGTGGCCGAGCAGCTGCTCGACGCCCACCGCGCGCAGCTCGGCGGCAAGCCGGTGACCCTGCGCCTGGAGGGCGACCGCGGCCTGATGGCCGACGCGCCGGAGGCGGCCGTCGCCGTCGCGCTCGGCAACCTGATCGGCAATGCGGTGAAGTACACGGCGGCGGGCGACGTGATCGTGCGGCTGCATCCGCGCGCGGTCGACGTGATCGATTCGGGCCCCGGCCTGAGCCCGGAGGACGCCGCCCGCCTGTTCGAGCGCGGCTATCGCGGCACGCACGCGGGGCACTCGCAGGGCGGCGGCATCGGCCTGTCGATCGTGCGGCGGCTCTGCGAACTCTACGGCTGGAACGTGCAGGTCAAGCCGGGCGCCGAGCGTGGCGTGGTCGCGACGCTGGCCTTCGACTGAAGCGCCGGTCGATCAGCGCCCGCGTGTGGAGGGCGGGCGGGTCAGCAGCACCGGGCGCACCCAGATCCACCACGTGCCGACGAGCGCGGCGGCGAAGGCGGCCGCGAGCAGGAAGAACCCGCTGCGCGTGGTCGACTCGACGGGCGGATCATCGTGCCGCCGAGTGATGCGGACCAGCCGCGGCTCGTGCAGGACCTCGGGAACCAGCACGTAGTAATGCGTCTTCACCGACTCCATTCCACGCGCCGGCGAGCGCCGCGCGCCCGATGCGATGCCGACCTGCACCGCCACCTGCCCCGCATGGCGCGCCAGCAGCGGCTGCGCGGCCGGCCACGGCGCGACGAAGCCGTGGACGACGAGCGTGAAGGCCATGACGACGTAGGCCGGCAAGGCGTAGGCGACGAGCCGTGCGATCCCCGCACGCAGGCGACGCATGCTCAGCGTTCGGCCAGGGGCTCGAGCCAGCCGTAGCGGTCCGGCGTGCGGCCGTCGAACAGGCCGAAGAACAGCTCCTGGATCCGCCGCGTCACCGGGCCGGCCACGCCGGCGCCGACCTGCCGGCCGTCGACGGAGCGGATCGGGGTGATCTCCGCGGCAGTGCCGCACATGAAGAGCTCGTCGCAGAGGTAGAGGTACTCGCGCGGGAGATCGCGCTCGACGACGGCGATGCCGTGGTCCCGTGCGAGCGTGATGATGCTGTTGCGCGTGATGCCGTTGAGCAGCGCGGCGCTGACGGGCGTGGTGTGCAGCGCGCCGTCGAAGACCAGGAACAGGTTCTCGCCCGCGCCTTCGCTGAGCAGGCCGGTGGATGCCAGCGCGATGCCCTCGCCGAAGCCCAGGCGCCGCGCCTCGCGCGCGACCAGCTGGCCGGACAGGTAGTTGCCGCCGGCCTTGGCGCCCGCGGGAATCGTGTTCGGCGCGAAGCGCTGCCAGCTGGAGACGCAGGCGTCGATGCCCTGTTCGAGCACGCCTTCGCCGAGGTAGGCGCCCATCTGCCAGGCGGCGACCGCGACATCCGTCGGCGTGTCGGCCGACAGGCCGAAGCCGCCGAGTCCACGGTAGGCGACCGGGCGCAGGTAGGCCTGCTCGAGGCCGTTGCGCGCGACCACTTCACGGCAGGCCGCGTTGATCTGCTCGACGGAGTAGGGCATCGCCATCTCGTAGATGCGTGCGGACGCATGGAGCCGGCGGTTGTGCTCGGTCAAGCGGAAGATCGCCGGCCCGTTCGGCGTGCGATAGCAGCGGATGCCTTCGAATACGGAAGAGCCGTAATGCAGCGCGTGCGACATGACGTGCGTGGTGGCTTCGGCCCACGGCTTGATCACGCCGTTGTGCCAGATCCATTCGGGGTAGTGCATGCGCGCGTCCGGTCGGGAAATCGCGCGTATTGTGCCTTGCCGCCGCTTGGCCCGCTCAGGGTGTGGGGTCGATGGCGGGTGGTGCGCGCAGCGCAGGCGAGGGGGCTGCGGGCATGTCCGCCGACATGACGTGGTCGGCCGCGGGCCGGACTGGCGCCGGCCGGGCGACGCCGCCCAACGTGATCCACCAGCAATCCAGATGCTTTCTCAGGCCGAGCACCGCGCGGACAGGCGTGCTGCCGCGCCCGGATACCTGCTCGACGCGGAAACCGATCGGCGCACGCCCCGGCGCATAGACGTCGTCGGCGCCGGGATAGATCGGTTGCAGATCGACCAGCGGGCGCTCGGCGATCGCCTGCAGGCGCTGCATCACGTCGTAGCCCTGGCGGCTCGACATTCCTGGCCAGTGGTAGACGCCGGCCAGGCGATTGACGTCCTGCGACTCGATGGCCGCGCTCACCTCGAAGTACAGATCGCGCAGGCCGCGTGCGCACGCGGCGCGGTGGCTGCGCAGGCGCGGATGCGCGGGCGCCTCGCGGCGCTCGACCGCGCCGACCGCGTCACAGCGGCGGTCGGTATAGACCGTCTGCCCGTCGGGCAATTCGCAGCGGCGCACCTGTGCCTGCGCCACCGGAACGGCGGCCGGGCCGGTGATCGAAATCAAGAACAGCAGCGGCAGGGCGCGGAGCACCCCCGGAGCGTAGCGGCTCCGCGGCGCCGAGGCATGCGACGCCGGTCAGAAGCGCGCGAAATAGCAGCCCGCATAGCGCTGCACGTTCAGCTGCAGCGAGCGCATGCCCCCGTCATGCTGCAGGCTGACCAGCAGCACGCCGCTGGCGGGCTCCGTCATCTCGCCCGAGCGGTCGGCGAACTGCAGGCCCATGCCCATGTCGCTGCCATGGAACTGTGCGCCCAGCATGCGGGCCTGCGTGAGGGTCTCGAGCCGCTTCAGCACGGGCAGCGCCTGCTCGTGCGTCATGCCGACCCAATGCCAGCTCTCGGCCAAACGGTTGACGTCACCGAGGCCCGCGGCGGCCTGCACGTCCATCGCGAGTTGCGTCGGAGTGCGCGCGCAGCCCGAGGCCAGCGCGCGGCGGCCGGTGGGCACAGCCTGCGCACGCGGATACGCCGGGTCGGCCGCCAGCGCATCGCCCTCGAACGTGGCATGCGCCTGCTCGTTCGCCAGGCGCATGCCCAGCTCGTTGGACATCGCGGCGGGCGCCGCGCCGAGCTGGTTGCATGGCATGTCGGTATAGACGGCGGTGCCGTCGGCGGCCCGGCATTTCTGGATGCCGGTATAGGCCGCATGCACGTCACCGGCCGCCGGTGCCGTCAGCGCGGCGGCGACCGCGAAGGCGAGGGCGAAGGACGTCGTTTTCATGGCGCGCACCTGCGTGTTCGATGCAGGTCATGCTCGAAGCCGCCTCGTCAACGCGAAGTGTGATCGGCGTCGCGGGACTGAACCCGTACGCAATGCGCGCTGCCGCGTTCAGTCGAGGTTGGCGAGAACGTTAAGCACCGGTTTCGACAGGTTGAGCGTGTAGAAATGAAGCGACGGCGCGCCGCCATCGACCAGCCGCCGGCACAACTGCGCGACCACCTCCGCACCGAACGCGCGGATGCTCTCGGCGTCGTCGCCGTAGGCCTGCATGCGCTGCGCGATCCAGCGCGGGATCTCGGCGCCGCAGAGTTCGGAGAACCGGCGGATCTGGCTGAAATTCGCGATCGGCATGATGCCCGGCACGATCGGCACGTCGATGCCGGCGCGGCGCACGTCGTCGACGAAGCGGAAGTAGGCGTCGGCGTTGTAGAAGTACTGGGTGATCGCGCCGTTCGCGCCGGCGCGCACCTTGCCGAGGAAGTTCTGCAGGTCGACATTCGAATCGCGCGCCTGCGGATGCATCTCCGGATACGCGGCGACCTCGATGTGGAAGTGCTCGCCGGTTTCCTCGCGGATGAAGTGCACGAGCTCGTCGGCGTAGCGGAATTCGCCGGCGCTCACCATGCCCGAGGGCAGGTCGCCGCGCAGCGCGACCAGGCGCGTGGCGCCGAGCGCGCGATAGAGCTTGAGCAGCCCGCGGATCTCCTCGCGCGAGCCGCCCATGCAGGTGATGTGCGGGGCAGCGTCGAAGCCCGCGGTGCGCAGCTTCTGGATCGCCTCGGGCGTGTGGCTGAGCGTGGAGCCGCCGGCGCCGAAGGTCACGCTGACGTATTCGGGGCCGCGCGTGCGCAGCTTCGCCACGGTCCTGTCGAACTGGGTGTGCTGCTCGGGGGTCTTGGGCGGATAGAACTCGAAGCTGATGGGGACCATGGCTGCCTTCCCTTGGGAAGCCCAGAGTCTATCTCTCCATCGCGATGAAGCGAACGCAGATTGTCTGCCGCTCGTGGAGCGCTCCGGCCGCTCGTCATTTTTCCGGCGCGGTCGAAGGCCCGCGCGGGCAGGCTGGCGCCACTTTCCACGGAGCCTCGCCATGAACCGCATCGCCCGCCTGTACCGGTCCGCTGTCGTCGCCGCGCTGTTTGCCGGCGCCAGCGGGCTGGCCAACGCCGCCCCCGCGCGCGACATCAGCGTCGAAGTGGTCGGCGAGGGCCGGCCCGTGCTGATGATCCCGGGCCTCAACAGCGGCGCGGAGGTCTGGCGTGAGACCTGCGCCGCGCTCCAGCCTGATCGCATCCAGTGCCACCTCGTGCAGCTGCCCGGTTTCGCCGGCGCCCCGGCCGCGGAGCACGCGGCGTTCCTGCCCGCCATGCGCGAGCAGCTGCTCGCCTACGTTCGCGAGCGCGGGCTCGCCCGTCCCGCGGTGGTCGGCCACAGCCTGGGCGGCGCGCTCGCGCTGCAGATGGCGATGGCGGCGCCCGATGCCGTAGGCCCGCTGGTCATCGTCGACTCGCTGCCGTTCTTCGCGGGCGCGATGAATCCCGCGGCCACCGCCGAGGCGGTGCGCCCGATGGCCGAGGCGATGCGGACCCAGATGCTCGCGGCCGACGACGCGACCTACGCACGCAATGCCGAGGCCGCGATGCGCGGGATGAGCCGCGACGCCGCGCGCACCGAAACGCTGAAGGAATGGGGCCGCGCCAGCGACCGCGCCACGACCGCGCAGGCCATGTACGAACTGATGGTCACCGACCTGCGCCCGGAGCTGTCGAAGGTGAAGGCGCCCACGCAGGTGCTCGGCGCCTGGGCGGCCTATGCGCCGATGGGCTCGACGAAGGAGTCGACCGCGGCCATCTTCCGCACGCAGTACGCGACGCTCGACGGCGCGCGCGTGGAGATGAGCGACGCCGGCTACCATTTCCTGATGTGGGACGACCCGAGCTGGGTCCAGGCCCGCATCCGCGAATTCCTCGCGGCGCATCCGCAGGCGAAGTGAGTCGTCCATGCCGCATCCCCGTTCCCGGCGCTTCTGGATAGCCAATACCGCGGCATGGGCGCTGTACGGCGCGATCAGCATGGCGATGGGCCGAGCGTTCGCGGGAGGCGACAGTTCGGGCTTCGTGCTGATCGCCTTCGGGCTGGCCGTCTTCCTGTGCATCGCGAGCGGCGGCCTGCGGGCCGTCGCGCTGCGACGCGGATGGCTGGAGCGCGATCCTGGTGCGATGGCCGGGCGTTTCGCGCTGGCGGTCGCGCTGCTCGCCGCGCTGGTGCAGGTGGCGCTGGCTGTAGTGCTCACCATGTCGTTGCGGGCCGGCTGGGTCGAGCTGCCGGGCAGCACCGCGCCGTATCGCATCGGAACGGCGCTCGGCTACTGGATCAATACCGTCATCGTGCTCGCGCTGTGGACCGGTGTCTGGGTCGGCTGGCGCCTGCTGCGGCGCGCACGCGAGAGCGAGCTCTCCGCGCTGCGTGCGCAGTCGGAGCGCCA
>CAZNRZ010000069.1:9145-11645 GCA_964575535.1 uncultured Lysobacter sp.
GGCGAGCCGGGCGGCGCGGGCGTCGGCCATGCCTTCCTGCGCCAGCGCCTGGCGCGCATCGGCGGGCGATTCGCACTCGTCGAGGAACGCGGCCACGTCGTCGCCACGCTGGAGATCCCGCAATGACGCTGCGCGTGCTGATCGTCGACGACACGCGGCTGGCGCGGCAGGAGCTGCGCACGCTGCTGGCCGCGATTCCCGGCGTCGAATGCGTCGGCGAAGCGGACGACGTGCCCGCGGCGCAGGCCGCGATCGAGCGCCTGCGGCCGGACGTGGTGCTACTGGACATCCAGATGCCCTCGGGCACCGGCTTCGACCTGCTCGAACGGCTCGACGTGCTGCCGCGCATCATCTTCACCACTGCCTACGACCAGTACGCCGTGCGCGGCTTCGAGGCGAACGCGCTCGACTACCTGCTCAAGCCCGTGCGCGCGGACCGGCTCGAAGCCGCGCTGTCGAAGGCGCGTGCCAGCGAGCCGCCGCCGGCCACGCCCGTTCGCGAAATGCTGCGCGCCGAAGATCCGATCTTCCTGCGCGATGGCGAGCGCTGCTGGTTCGTGCAGCTCGGCCAGGTCAGCCGCATCGAGGTGGACGGCAACTACGCGACGGTGCACTTCCGCGGCGAGCGCGCGATGCTCGGCCGCAGCCTCGCCATGCTGGAAAGCCGCCTCGACCCCGCGCTGTTCTTCCGCGCCAACCGCAACACGCTGGTGAACCTGCGGCTGGTGGCGGCGATCGACCTCGCGGTCGGCGAGGGCTACACGCTCACCATGAAGGACGGCGCGGAAGTGGACGTCTCGCGCCGGCAGGCACGCGAGCTGCGCGAGCGGCTCGCGCTGTAGCGGCGATCCTCAGTACGCGGCCACGCCCGCGACGCTGCTGCCTATGACGCCCGCGTCATCCGCGGCCGCGTGCGCGTCGGGCGCCGCGAGCAGGCGGAAGGGCACGCCCTCGACCTGCAGTTCGCCCGGCGTGAACCAGGTCATCGTGCTCGGCGGCGTCGCCGCGCCCATCGCCACCACGCGCTGCGAGAAGCCGGCCTTGCGCAGCACCTCGTCGGTCTCGCGGTCGTTGCGTTCGATCAGCTGGCGGCGCATGGCCTCCGGGATCGGAAGGTCGGGATCCAGGCTGCTGCCGTGCAGGCCGATGCGCGAATCCGCCGTCATCTCGCGCGACTGCGCCGTCGCCCAGAGCAGCACGCAGGCGCTGGCGCAGCGGCCTTCCACGCGCACCGTCAGGCCGCGCCGGTTGATCAGCGATCCCACCCGCAGCGCCTGCGCGCGCAGGCCGCCCGGGCTCGCCACCACCACGCGCCGGATCGACGGATGCTTCTGCAGCGCGTCGCGCACGTCCGGCTCGAACTGCGAGCCGATGACGCCGGAGACGTGCAGCACGTCGCCTTCCGGTGCGGCCGCCACTACCGCGTTCTCCTCACCGGCAGGCGCGCTCGCCAGCGCCGTGCCCATCGCCATCGCAAGCGCCACGCCCCACGCGGCCCGACCCCGATACCCCTTCACGTGTTCCGCCCCGCAGTGATCTCCCCCGACTTATCGTCGCGTATGCGGCAACGGATTAGGTGACCCGCGTCGCGGTTCGGAAATTCAGCTGCCTGAAATCACGCATGCATCACCGCACGGGGTGCAGCCGGCGGCGGGCGGCTTGAAGCTGAACAGGCGACGCCAACGGAAACGGGCGCCGAAGCGCCCGTTCCGATGCATCGCGATGCAGCCGCGATCAGTAGCGGTAGTGATCCGGCTTGTACGGGCCGTCCTTGTCCACGCCGAGATAGGCGGCCTGGTCGTCGGTCAGGCGCGTGAGCACCACGCCGATCTTCTCCAGGTGCAGGCGCGCGACTTCCTCGTCGAGCTTCTTCGGCAGGATGTAGACCTTCGCCTCGTACTCGTCCTTCTTCTCCCACAGGTCGATCTGCGCGAGCGTCTGGTTCGAGAACGAGTTCGACATGACGAAGCTCGGGTGGCCCGTGGCGCAGCCGAGGTTCACCAGGCGGCCTTCGGCCAGCAGGAAGATCGAGTTGCCGCCCTCGAACGTGTACTTGTCGACCTGCGGCTTGATGTTGGTGCGCACAGCGCCCGACTGGTTCAGCGCATCGACCTGGATCTCGTTGTCGAAGTGGCCGATGTTGCAGACGATGGCCTGGTCCTTCATCCGGCTCATGTGCTCGAGCGTGATCACGTCCTTGTTGCCGGTGGTGGTGACGTAGATGTCGCCACGGCCAAGCGTCGCTTCGAGCGTGTTGACCTCGAAGCCCTCCATCGCCGCCTGCAGGGCGTTGATCGGGTCGATCTCGGTGACCACGACGCGCGCGCCGTAGGCACGCAGCGAATGCGCCGAGCCCTTGCCGACGTCGCCATAGCCGCAGACCACCGCGACCTTGCCGGCGAGCATCACGTCCATCGCGCGCTTGAGGCCGTCGGCCAGCGACTCGCGGCAGCCGTAGAGGTTGTCGAACTTCGACTTCGTGACCGAGTCGTTGACGTTG
>CAZNRZ010000070.1:0-11242 GCA_964575535.1 uncultured Lysobacter sp.
GCTGGATGCACTCGCGCCACGGGCCCATGTACGTGGGCATGGGCGTGTTCCAGGCGTTCGCCGACGTATTCAAGCTGCTGTTCAAGGAAGTCATCCAGCCGGCGCGCGCGGAAAAGGGCCTGTACGTGCTCGCGCCGCTGATCGCGCTGGTGCCCGCCTTCGCCGCATGGGCGGTGGTGCCGTTCGACACGCGCATGGTGCTGGCCGACGTCAACGCGGGCCTGCTCTACCTGCTGGCGATGACCTCGCTCGGCGTGTACGGCATCATCCTCGCGGGCTGGGCGTCGAATTCGAAGTACGCCTTTCTGGGCGCCATGCGCGCGGCGGCGCAGGTGGTCTCCTACGAGATCGCGATGGGCTTCGCGATGGTCGGGGTGCTGATCGCGGCGGGCAGCCTCAACCTGACCGACATCGTGATGGCGCAGGCCGGCAATGCGGCGCTGTTCGAGTGGTTCATGTGGCCGCTGCTGCCGCTGTTCGTCGTCTATTTCATTTCGGGCGTGGCCGAGACGAACCGCGCGCCGTTCGACGTGGTCGAAGGCGAGTCTGAAATCGTTGCGGGACACATGGTCGAGTACTCGGGTTCGCAGTTCGCGCTGTTCTTCCTGGCCGAATACGCGAACATGATCCTGATCAGCTTCCTGACGGCGCTGTTCTTCCTCGGCGGATGGCTCAGCCCGTTCCACGGCCTCGGCATTCCGTTCCTGTCGGCCGACGGCTGGTGGTGGCTGCTGCTGAAGGTGGCCTTCTTCGCCAGCGTGTTCATCTGGTTCCGCGCGTCGTTCCCGCGCTACCGCTACGACCAGATCATGCGCCTCGGCTGGAAAGTCTTCATTCCTCTGACCATCGCGTGGATCTGCATCACCGCGCTGATGGTGTTCTACGGCGTCTTCGAGCCGGGCCGGTAAGGGGACGCGAGCATTCCATGAACCGCATCACCTCCTATTTCAAGAGCCTGCTGCTTCTCGAGCTGCTGCAGGGCCTGTGGCTGACGCTGAAGTACCTCTTCAGGCCGAAGTACACGGTCATGTATCCGATGGAGAAGATCCCGCAGTCGCACCGCTTCCGCGGGATCCACGCGCTGCGCCGGTATCCGAACGGCGAGGAGCGCTGCATCGCCTGCAAGCTCTGCGAGGCCGTATGCCCCGCGCTGGCGATCACGATCGACTCGGAGAAGCGCTCGGACGGCACCCGCCGCACCACGCGCTACGACATCGACCTGTTCAAGTGCATCTACTGCGGGTTCTGCGAGGAGTCCTGCCCGGTGGATTCGATCGTCGAGACGCACGTGCTCGAGTACCACTTCGACGCCCGCGGCCAGAACGTCGTGACCAAGCCGCAGCTGCTGGCCATCGGCGACCGCCTCGAGGTCGAGCTCGCCGAGCGCCGTGCCGCCGACGCCCCGTTCCGCTGAGGCCGCCATGGACTTCGCCACCCTCGCTTTCCTGTTCTTCGCTGCGACGGCCACCATCTCGGCGATCGCGGTCATCAGCCTGCGCAACCCGGTGCATGCCGTGCTGTCGCTGGTACTGACGTTCTTCTCCGTCGCCTGCACCTGGATCATCGCCGGCGCCGAGTTCCTCGGTGTGGCGCTGATCCTCGTCTACGTCGGCGCGGTGATGGTGCTCTTCATGTTCGTGGTGATGATGCTCGACATCGACGTCGGGCCACTGCGACGCGGCTTCGTGCGCTACCTGCCGGTCGGCCTGCTGGTGGCGGTGGTGATGCTCGTCCAGATCGTCATCCTGATCGGCGTGCGCGCGGCGATGCAGACGCCGTTCCCGGTGGACACCGGCGCGGGCGACGTGCCCAACACGCTCTGGCTGGCGCGCACGTTGTTCACCAAGTTCATGCTGCCGTTCGAGGTCGCCGCGGTGATCCTGACCGTAGCCGTCATCGCCGCCGTGATGCTGACGCTGCGCCACCGCGAGGGCGTGCGCACGCAGGATCCGTCGTGGCAGGCGCGCGTACGCGCATCGGACCGCCTGCGCATGGTGAAGATGGAGCCCGTTCGGCCGACCCCGGCGTCCACCGATGACGGAGGCCAGGCATGAGCCTGCTCGAAGGGGGCATCACCCTCGGCCATTACCTCGCGCTGGGCGCGGTGATGTTCTGCATCAGCGTGGCGGGCATCTTCCTCAACCGCCGCAACATCATCGTGCTGCTGATGTCGATCGAGCTCATGCTGCTCTCGGTCAACATCAATTTCGTCGGGTTCTCGCGGCACCTCGGCGATGCGTCGGGCCAGGTCTTCGTCTTCTTCATCCTCACGGTGGCGGCCGCCGAGGCCGCGATCGGCCTGGCGATCCTCGTCACGCTCTTCCGCAACCGGCGCACGATCAACGTCGCCGACATCGATACGTTGAAGGGTTGAACCGATGCCCGGCGTGGAATACCCCATTTCCAAGTCCGTCCTCGTCGCGATCGTCCTCGCGCCGCTGATCGGCTCGATTATCGCGGGCCTGTTCGGCCGCAGGATCGGCCGCGCCGGCGCGCACTGGGTCACGATCCTGGGCGTCGCGGCGAGCTGCGCGATGTCGGTGCAGGTGCTGTGGCAGCTGGTCGGGCAGGGCGCGCCGCCGTTCAACGAGAACCTCTACACGTGGTTCGACGTCGGTGGGCTGCAAGCGCATGTCGGCTTCATGGTCGACAGGCTGACCGCGATGATGATGGTGGTCGTCACCTTCGTCTCGCTGCTCGTGCACATCTACACGATCGGCTACATGAAGGAGGATCCGGGTTACCACCGGTTCTTCAGCTACATCTCGCTGTTCACGTTCTCGATGCTCATGCTGGTCATGAGCAACAACTTCCTGCAGCTGTTCTTCGGCTGGGAAGCGGTGGGCCTGGTCTCGTACCTGCTGATCGGCTTCTGGTTCAAGAAGCCGACGGCCGTGTTCGCCAACCTCAAGGCCTTCCTGGTCAACCGCGTCGGCGACTTCGGCTTCCTGCTCGGCATCGCCTTCGTGCTGCTGATGTTCGGCTCGCTGGACTATGCGACGGTCTTCGCCAACGCGCCGACGATCGCCAAGGCGAGCCATGTCTTCTGGGACGGCACGCTCGACGTCTTCGGCACCACCCGCGTGCTCTCGCAGCCGTGGGACTGGTCCATCCCGACGGTCATGTGCATCTGCCTGTTCATCGGCGCGATGGGCAAGTCGGCGCAGGTGCCGCTGCACGTCTGGCTTCCGGATTCGATGGAAGGCCCGACGCCGATCTCCGCGCTGATCCACGCGGCGACGATGGTCACCGCGGGCATCTTCATGGTCGCCCGCATGTCGCCGCTGTTCGAGCTCAGCCAGACCGCGCTGAACTTCGTGCTGTTCATCGGCGCGACCACCGCGTTCTTCACCGGCCTGATCGGCATCGTGCAGAACGACATCAAGCGCGTCGTGGCGTATTCCACGCTCTCGCAGCTGGGCTACATGACCGTCGCGCTTGGCGTGTCCGCCTACTCGGCGGCGGTCTTCCACCTGATGACGCACGCCTTCTTCAAGGCCCTGCTGTTCCTTGCGGCCGGCAGCGTGATCATCGGCATGCACCACGAGCAGGACATGCGCAAGATGGGCGGGCTGCGCAAGTACATGCCGATCACCTACTGGACCAGCCTGATCGGAACGCTGGCGCTGGTGGCCACGCCGTTCTTCAGCGGCTTCTACTCGAAGGACATGATCATCGAGGCGGCGAAGGTCGCGGCCGGGCGCGAGGGCGCGTCCTGGGTCGCCGACTACGCCTACTGGGCCGTGCTGCTCGGTGCGTTCGTCACCGCGTTCTACAGCTTCCGCCTGCTCTACCTGACCTTCCACGGCCGCGAGCGTTTCCGCGACGCGGCGCCATCGGATACGCACGCGAACGTCGATGCGCACCACGAAGGCGCGCAGACGCTGCACGAGCCGCTGCATGACGACGGTCATGGCGATCACGATCACCACGGCCCGGTCGAGCCGCACGAGTCGCCCTGGGTGGTGACGCTGCCGCTGGTCCTGCTGGCGATCCCGTCGATCCTCATCGGCCTGTTCACCACCGGCCCGATGCTGTTCGGCACCGACTGGACGGGGCATCACGAGCAGTGGCCGTTCTTCCTCGGCGCGATCGACCTGGCGCCGGCGCGCGACACCATGCTGACGCTCAAGCAGGAGCTCTGGCACGGCCCGTGGGCGCTGGGCCTGCACAGCGTGCAGACGCCGGCCTTCTGGCTGACGCTCGGCGGCTTCCTCGCGGCCACGCTGCTTTACCTGGTCAAGCCGGAGTGGGCCGCCGCCGCGCGTCGCACGTTCGCGCTTCCCGTGCGCATCCTCGAGAACAAGTACGGCTTCGACAAGCTGTGGATCGACGGCTTCGCCGGCGGTGGCATCCGCCTCGGCCGCGCCTCGCGGGCGGTCGACAGCACGCTGATCGACGGCGTCGCGGTCAACGGCAGCGCAGGCGTCGTCGACCTCGTCGCGCGACTCGCACGCCGGCTGCAGTCCGGCTACCTCTACCACTACGCATTCGCGATGATCGTCGGCCTGATCGTGCTCCTGGCCGTGCTCATGCGCGGCTGGCAATAAAGGGACGACCACGTGAGCCCCGCGCCCCTCCACGGGACCATTCCCTTGCTGAGCCTCCTCATCTGGCTGCCGATCCTCGGCGGCGTCGCGACCCTCGCGTTCGGCAACCAGCGCGCGAACGCCGCGCGATGGTTCGCCACCGCCATCGCGCTGGCGACCCTCGCATTGAGCATTCCCATGTTCACCGGGTTCAACCCGACGGACGCGGGCATGCAGTTCGTCGAGGACGCGAGCTGGATCGCCAGCTACGACATCCGCTACCACCTCGGTGTCGACGGCATCGCTGCCGCGCTCATCGGCCTGACCACCTTCACCTCGGTGCTGGTGCTGATCGGCGCCTGGGGCTCGATCGACGAACGCGTCAGCCAGTACTACGCGGCTTTCCTGATCCTGGAAGGCCTGATGGTCGGCGTCTTCGCCGCGCTGGACTCGATGCTCTTCTATGTCTTCTTCGAAGGCATGCTGATCCCGATGTTCATCATCATCGGCGTCTGGGGCGGGCCGCGCCGCGTCTATGCGTCGATCAAGTTCTTCCTCTACACGTTCCTCGGCTCGCTGTTCATGCTGGTCGGGCTGATCTACCTGTACCTCAAGGGTGGCAGCTGGCAGCTCGCGGACATGTACGCGCTGCCGCTGACGATGACCGAGCAGACGTGGCTGTTCTTCGCCTTCTTCATCGCCTTCGCGGTGAAGGTGCCGATGTTCCCGGTGCACACGTGGCTTCCCGATGCGCACGTCGAGGCGCCGACCGCGGGCTCGGTGGTGCTGGCCGCGATCATGCTGAAGATCGGCGGCTACGGCTTCCTGCGCTTCAACCTGCCGATCGTGCCGGATGCCAGCGCCGAATGGGCGTGGCTGGTGATCGCGCTGAGCCTGGTCGCGGTGATCTACGTCGGCCTCGTCGCCCTGGTGCAGGACGACATGAAGAAGCTGATCGCGTATTCGTCGATCTCGCACATGGGCTTCGTCACCCTCGGCACGTTCATCGCGATGGGCCTCGTGCGCGATCACGGCAACGCCGGCGCGGCGCAGCTCGGCCTGCAGGGCGCGATGGTGCAGATGATCAGCCACGGCTTCGTATCCGGCGCGATGTTCAGCTGCGTGGGCGTGCTCTACGACCGCATGCACAGCCGCATGATCCGCGACTACGGTGGCGTCGCGAACGTGATGCCGTGGTTCGCCGGCTTCATGGTGCTGTTCGCGATGGCCAATTCGGGCCTGCCGGGCACCTCGGGCTTCGTCGGCGAGTTCATGGTGATCGTGTCGAGCTTCCAGCTCCATCCGTTCCTCGGCTTCGCGGCCGCGATCACCCTGATCATCGGCGCGGCCTACACGCTGTGGCTGGTCAAGCGCGTGGTGTGGGGAAGCATCACCAACCCGCATGTGGCGGAGCTCACCGACATCAGCCGGCGCGAGACCTTCGTGCTCGGCGCCTTCGCCGCGGGCGTGCTGCTGCTGGGCATCTGGCCCAAGCCGCTGACCGACCTGATGGAACCCTCGATCGCACAGCTGGCGACGCAGATCGCGTCGTCGAAGCTGTGATCCCGCTGACGGAATGCCGCCGCCCATGATCGCCTCGATGCCTACCGCCGCCGACCTCGTGCCGCTCATTCCCGAGCTGGTGCTGGTAGGCGCGGCCTTCGCGCTGCTGATGCTCGACCTGTTCCTCGACGAGTCCCGCCGCATCGTCACGCACGCCCTTGCCGTCGCGGCCATGTTGGCGACCGCCGGCCTCATCGCGGCGGGCGTGGGCGGGCAGGGCGAGGTGCTGGGCGGCATGTTCGTGCGCGACGTAGCGGCCGACGTACTGAAGGTCGCCATCCTGCTGACGTCGGCGCTGTCGATGCTCTACATCTGGCCCTCGATGCGCCAGCGCGGGCTGTACCGCGGCGAGATCGCAGTGCTGGTGATGTTCGCGACCGCCGGCATGATGCTGCTGGTGTCGGCGGGCAGCCTGGTCATGGTCTATCTCGGCCTCGAGATGCTCGCGCTGTGCTCGTACGCGCTGGTCGCGATCGACCGCGACAGCCCGCTGGCCTCCGAGTCCGGCATCAAGTATTTCGTGCTCGGCTCGCTGGCCTCGGGCCTGCTGCTCTACGGCATGTCGCTCATCTACGGCGCCACGGGTTCGCTCGACCTGCAGGTGATCGCGCAGGCGGCCGACGCCGGCACGGGGCAGGGCACGCTGCTGCTCACGGGCGTGGTGTTCATGTTCGCGGGCGTCGCGTTCAAGTTCGGCGGCGCGCCGTTCCACATGTGGCTTCCGGACGTCTACACCGGCGCGCCGACGGCGATCACGCTGTTCATCGGATCGGCGCCGAAAATCGCGTCCTTCGGCATGGCCTATCGCCTGTTCGAGGTGGCCGCGGGCAGCCTGGACGACCGCTGGCGCCTGCTGTTCGCGGTGGTCGCCGTGGCATCGCTGGCCATCGGCAACCTCGCCGCCATGGTGCAGAGCAACTTCAAGCGCATGCTCGCCTACTCCACCGTCTCGCACGTGGGCTTCCTGTTCGTCGGCATCGCCGGCGGAGGTGAGCAGGGCTTCGCGGCCGCGATGTTCTACGCGATCAGCTATGCACTGATGGCCGTTGCCGCGTTCGGCACGATCGTCGTCATGGCCTCGCGCGGCTTCGAGGCCGATCGCATCGAGGATTACCGCGGCCTCAATGCCCGCAACCCCTGGCTGGCCGGCCTGGTGCTGTGCGTGATGGCGTCGCTCGCCGGGCTCCCGCCGTTCCTCGGTTTCTGGGCCAAGCTCGCAGTGCTGCGCGCGGCGGTCGAGGGCGGCATGCTGTGGCTCGCGCTCGTCGGCGTGGTGTTCGCCGTCGTCGGCGCGTTCTACTACCTGCGCGTGGTCAAGGCGATGTACTTCGATGCACCGGCGGCGGACGCCCCGGCGAACACGGCGAGCCGTCCCTTGCGCATCCTCTTCGGCGTCAACGCGCTTTCGCTGCTCGGCCTCGGGCTCGCCTGGAGCCCGCTGATGGCGTGGTGCCAGCGCGCGTTCGCGGTCTGATCGATCAACGGCGCCAGCGGACGGAAATATCTCTTCCGGGCTTGCGTGAATAGAAAGCCGGCCGTACAATCATCGGCCTGATGCGGGGTGGAGCAGTCTGGCAGCTCGTCGGGCTCATAACCCGAAGGTCGCAGGTTCAAATCCTGCCCCCGCTACCAGCTTCAGGTTCGAATGCAGCATCTCGAACCGATGCTTGGGCTCGACGGTCGCGGCTCCACGCGATCGACCGACATCCAGCAGTACCGGACAAGGGGCCCAATGGGCCCCTTGTTGTTTTCGGACGCTTCGATACGGCGCCCCACGGAGGCGGATATGGCGGACAAGGCCACCCAAATCGCGACCCTGCTTTCGCCGACGATCGGATCGCTCGGTCTCGAATTGCTCGGCGTCGAATACCTGCCCGCGCCGGGCAGCGCCACGCTGCGTCTGTACATCGACGTGCCGGGCGAGGACGCGCGTGCGGTGACCATCGAGGACTGCGAGGCGGTGAGCCGCGAAGTGTCCGCGCAGCTCGACGTCGAGGACCCGATCACCAGCCATTACACGCTCGAAGTGTCCTCGCCGGGCGTCGATCGGCCGCTGTTCACCGCGCAGCAGTTCGCGCGTTTCGTGGGCGAGCAGGCGAAGGTGACGCTCAGGCTGCCGCAGGACGGGCGCCGCCGGCTGCAGGGCCGCATCCTCAAGGTCGAGGAAGAGACGGTGCACGTCGAGATCGAAGGGCAGGGCGGCGTGGCGCAGGAAGTCGCGTTCGGCATGGGCAACGTGGAGAAGGCGCGGCTGGTTCCCGACTGGGCCGCGCTGGGCTATGCGCCGTCGAAGGAATCCAAGGGTCGCGGCAAGGCTGCGCCCGGCAGGAAGAACACCAACCAGAAGCCGGCGGCCGAAGGGCCGTCCCGTGCGGAGTAAAGCGAGATGAGCAAGGAACTGTTGCTGGTCGTCGATGCGGTCGCCAACGAGAAGGGCGTGCCGCGCGAAGTGATCTTCGAGGCGATCGAAGCGGCGCTGGCGTCCGCGGCGAAGAAGCGCTACCACGACGAGGACGTGCTGGTGCGCGTCTCGATCGACCGCAAGGACGGCAGCTACGAAACCTTCCGCCGCATGGAGGTGGTGGCGGACGACGTGGTGATGGAGTCGCCCGACCGCCAGATCCGGCTGATGGACGCGATCGACGAGGTCGAGGGCGTCGAAGTCGGCGACTACATCGAAGAGCAGATCGAGAACCCGGATTTCGGCCGCATCGCCGCGCAGGCCGCCAAGCAGGTCATCGTGCAGAAGGTGCGCGAGGCCGAGCGCCAGCAGGTGATCGATGCATGGAAGGATCGCGTCGGCGAGCTGGTCACCGGCATCGTCAAGCGCGTGGAGCGCGGCAACATCTACGTGGATCTCGGCGGCAACGCCGAGGCGATCATCCCGAAGGACAAGGGCATCCCGCGCGACGTGGTGCGCACCGGCGACCGCGTGCGCGGCTACCTGTTCGACGTGCGCCCGGAGCCGCGCGGCCCGCAGATCTTCATCAGCCGCGCCGCGCCCGAATTCATGATGGAGCTGTTCAAGCTCGAAGTGCCGGAAGTCGGCCAGGGCCTGGTCACGATCCGTGCCTGCGCGCGTGATCCCGGCGACCGCGCCAAGATCGCGGTGCTCGCGCACGACAACCGCACCGACCCGATCGGCGCCTGCATCGGCATGCGTGGTTCGCGCGTGCAGGCGGTGAGCAACGAGCTCAACGGCGAGCGCGTCGACATCATCCTCTGGTCGGACAACCCGGCGCAGTTCGTCATCAACGCGATGGCCCCGGCCGAAGTGCAGTCGATCGTCGTCGACGAGGACAAGCATTCGATGGATCTCGCGGTGGCGGAAGAGCGCCTCGCGCAGGCCATCGGCAAGGGCGGCCAGAACGTGCGCCTGGCGAGCCGCCTGACCGGCTGGCAGCTCAACGTCATGACCGCCGACCAGGTGCAGGCCAAGAGCGAGGCCGAGCAGACCGCGTCGCGCCAGCTGTTCCAGGACAAGCTCGAAGTCGACGAGGAAATCGCCGGCATCCTCGTGTCCGAAGGCTTCAACACGGTCGAGGAAATCGCCTACGTGCCGGTGGGCGAGCTGCTGGCGATCGAGGGCTTCGACGAGGACATCGTCGAGGAACTGCGCTCGCGCGCCCGCGACTCGCTGCTCAACGATGCGCTGGCCGAGGAGGAGCAGCTGGAGGGCCAGATGCCCGCCGACGACCTGCTCGCGCTGGACGGCATGGACGAGGACACCGCGCGCGCGCTCGCACTCAACGGCATCCGCACCAGCGAGGATCTCTCCGAGCTGGGCGCCGACGAGGTGGTCGAGTTCGGCATCGAGGGGCTGGACGAGGAGCGCGCCGCGGCGCTGATCCTCGCTGCCCGGGCCGAGGAGATCGCCCGCCTGGAACGCGGCGAATAAGCGGCGGCGCGGCGGCCACGGCCGCTGCACCGGCGGACGGCCGGTCGGCCGCCCGCGGCCCCCGCGGTAGAATCACGAAATCACGCACGGCTTCGGCCGCGCCACGAGAAACGGAATCCGAATGTCGCAGCAAACCACCATTCGCAAGCTTGCCGAGCTGGTCAATACGCCGGTCGAGAAGCTGCTGGAACAGCTGGCCGAGGCCGGCATGAAGTTCAGCGGCCCCGACCAGGTGGTGACCAGCATCGAGAAAGTGAAGCTGCTCGGCTTCCTCAAGCGCGCGCACGGCAAGAGCGATGCGGCCGTCGACGCGGACGCGCCGAAGAAGATCACGCTCAACCGCAGCCGCAAGCAGGAAATCACCGTGGGCGGCGGCAAGGCCCGGCAGACGGTCGACGTGGTCGTCCGCAAGAAGGTCACGCTGGTACGGCCTGACGGCGACGGCACCGGCTCGCCCGGCGGCTTCACCGACGAACGCAGCGAGATCCTGCGCAAGCTCGAGGAATCGCGCCAGCGCAACCTCGACGAGCAGCAGCGCCTCGCCGAATCGGACCGCAAGCGGGCCGAGGAGATCGAGCGTGCGCGCCAGGAAGCGGCCGAGGCCGAACGTGCGCGCCTCGAAGCCGAAGCCGTGGCCAAGGCGTCGGCCGAGCCCGAGGCGGAGGCGCGCAAGCCCGCGCATGCGCACGGCCGCCCGGCACCGCGTGGGCCCGAGCCCGCGCGCGCTCCGGCGCACGATCCCAAGCACAAGACGCGCGGTTCGCATGCGATGGTCACGACCGTCGAGGACGACGATCGCACCAGCCGCTTCGCCGGCCAGATGCACCTGAGCGCCTCCGACCGCGCCCGCCGCGGTGCCGCGCGCGGCAAGCCGAAGGCGCCGCCGCGTCGCAATCTCGACCAGAGCCGCACCGGCTCGGGCTTCACCCGGCCGACCGCGCCCGTGAGGCGCGAAGTCGCCATCGGCGACACGATCACCGTCGCCGATCTCGCGCAGAAGCTCGCGCTCAAGGGCGGCGACGTCGTCAAGACGCTGTTCAAGATGGGCGTGATGGCGACCATCAACCAGGCCATCGACCACGACACCGCGGTGCTGGTCACCGAGGAGATGGGCCACACCGCGGTGAAGGCCAGTTCCGAGGACGCCGAAGACGCGCTGCTGGCGCACACCGAGGAAGCGCAGGGCGACAAGGTCGTGCGTCCGCCGGTGGTCACCATCATGGGCCACGTCGACCACGGCAAGACCTCGCTG
>CAZNRZ010000071.1:0-3241 GCA_964575535.1 uncultured Lysobacter sp.
GGATCGAAGCGCGGATCCTCGAGCAGCGCGCGCAGCTGGTCGTGCAGCACCTGCACCTCGCGCAGGCGCGTGGGGCAGGCGTGCACCTGCAGCGAGGGATCGCCCGCGTCGACGCTTCCGCGCCACGGTGTGGCCGGCGGCGGGCGGCGCTGCAGCAGGTCGCGCCGGATCCGCGCGAGCAGCGTCTCCCCGGCGGGGACGTCGCCACGCTCTTCGGCGTCGTCGTAGACCGGCAGTTCGTAGGAGGGATGCACGATCTCGTAGCCGCCCAGCACGGCCATGAAGTCGCGGCCCGCCGCGCCCCAGGCCTGCAGCAGCGGGTTGTCGTCGCGGTCGGCGTCCTCGCCGAAGGCCGCGGCGTCGCCCAGCGCGAGGCGCGCCGGCAGCGTGCGCACGTCGCCCCAGTAGGGCCGCGTGGGCGATGGCAGGTAGAAGTGCAGCGTGCCGGCGCGTGCGGCGCTGGCGATGACGCGGAGCACGTCCGGGGACACGCCGAGGGTGGCGAAGGCGAACAGGCGCGCGGGCATCCCCGCCGGCACCGCCTGGCCGTCGGCGCCGAAGCGTTCGAGATAGCGTGCGATGCGACGCGCGCGGTGCGGCCGGCCGGCGGCGAGGCGCCGCCACAGCGCGGCCTGCGGATCGCGCGGCGCATCGCCCGCGTCCCAGGCCAGCAGCCAGTCGCGACGCCAGGCGCCGTAACGGTCGAAGGTCGACGCGAGTTCCCCGGCCAGCGACCAGGCCTTCAGCGCGTCGACCTCGTCCGTGCCCGCCTGCAGGTAGCCGCGAAGCGGGCGCAACGCCGGATCGCGCAGCACCGCCGGGTCGGCCAGCAGCGCATGCAGGCGCCAGCGCATGGCCTCGAAGTCGAGGTCGTCGGCGCGGCCCTCCACGTTCGAGTCAAGCGCATGGGCGACGAACTCGCCCGGCGTGAGGAAGGCGATGTTGGCGGCGATGCCGTGCGCCTGCGCCAGCGTGGCCTGCAGCCAGCGGCGCATGGACGGCTGCGGGATGAGCACCACGTCCGGCTCGAGCAGGCCCTGCGCAGGCGCGGGCCGCCGGAGTTCCCCGGCCATCAGCCCGGCGAGGATTTCCAGTGAATTCGAGTGATAGAGACGGAAATCGGGCGCTGCGGCCATGCGCGCCATCTTGCCGCATGCGGTCGCAGCGGGTGAGATGCGCCGCCGGCGCGCGGTGAGATTTCCGACGTTCGATCGCGGCCACGGGCGCCGACACCCGGCAGTGGCCCGCGCGCGGCGCCGCTGCGACAATGGCCGCACTCCTGACCTGTTCAGCCGCGCGCCCGTAGCCTTCGGCGCCTTTCGCGCGTGCCAGCGCCCGAGTCCCCATGACCGACCCCGTCGCCCCCATCGTCGCGTTGCGCGGCCTGCGTCTCGCGCGCGGCGGTCGCACGATCCTGCGCGACGTCGACCTCGTCGTGCAGCCGGGCGAGGTCGTGGCCGTGCTCGGGCCGTCGGGCAGCGGCAAGTCGACGCTGCTGTCGGCGCTCACCGGCGAGCTGCAGCCGGCGGCCGGAACGGTCGACGTGCTGGGCGGCCCGATGCCCCACGGCGGGCGCGCACTGCTCGACCTGCGCCGCCGCATCGGCGTGCTGCTGCAGGGCAACGGGCTGCTGACGGATCTGTCCGTCGCCGAAAACGTCGCCCTGCCGCTGCGCACGCATACCGACCTGCCCGACGTGCTGGTGCGCCGCCTGGTCGAGATGAAGCTGCATGCGGTCGGCCTGCGCGCCGCGGCCGATGCGATGCCGCGCGAACTCTCCGGCGGCATGGCGCGCCGCGTCGCACTGGCGCGTGCGCTCGCGCTCGATCCGCCGCTGATGATCTACGACGAGCCGCTGACCGGCCTCGATCCGATCGCCTCGGGCGTGGTGATGTCGCTGGTGCGCCGTCTCAACGACACGCTCGGTCTGACGTCCATCGTCGTGACCCACCACGTGCACGAAACCCTGCCGGTGGCCGACCGCGCGGTGGTGATCGCCGATGGCCGGATCATCTTCACCGGCACGCCCGCGGAACTCGAGGCCTCGACCGATCCGTTCGTGCAGCAGTTCCTGCGCGGCGCGCCCGACGGCCCCATCCCCTTCGACGCCGCCCCGCGCGGTGCCGACACCGGAGCGCCGGCCTGATGCCGCTCGCCGCGACGACCCGCACGCTCGGCCAGGCCGGGCTGTTCTTCTTCTCGGTGCTGCGCGCGAGCCGCCCGACCGGCGACTTCCTGCGCGAACTCGTCCGCGAGATCTACAAGATCGGCGCGCGCTCGCTGCCGATCATCGCCGTCGGCGGCGCGTTCGTCGGGCTCTCGCTCACGCTGCTGGGCTACAAGGCGCTGGTGACCTACGGCGCGGCCAACCAGGTCAGCGCGCTGCTGGGCCTGGGTATGTACCGCGAGCTCGCGCCGGTGCTCACCGGCCTGCTGTTCATCGGCCGCGCCGGCAGCTCCATCGCCGCCGAGCTGGGCCTGATGCGCGCCACCGACCAGATCACCGCGCTCGGCCTGATGGGCATCGATCCGGTCGGCAAGGCGGTCGCGCCGCGCTTCTGGGCGGCGGTGATCTCGGTGCCGCTGCTGACGGGCTTCTTCTGCAGCTTCGGCATCCTCGCCAGCTACCTGGAGGCGGTGCACGTGATCGGCCTGGAGGCCGGCCCGTTCTGGCAGGTGATGCGCGACGTGGTCGACTTCCGCGACGACTTCCTGGTCGCGCTCTACAAGTCGGCGGTGTTCGGCGCGATCGCGGCGCTGGTCGCGGCGTTCGTCGGCTACCACGCGGAGCCCACGATCGAGGGCACCTCGATCGCCACCACGCGCGCGGTGGTCAATGCCTCGCTGCTGGTGCTGATGTTCAACTTCGTGCTGTCGGCGCTGTTCTTCGCGTGATGCACCGGCCTCGCCATCGCCGCGCCGACTCCTTGCGCGCACTGCGCACGGGTGCGGCCGCCTGCGGCCCCCGCCCCTCCGTATCCGGCGCGCCTCGCGCCACGCACGTCCACGGGAATCCTTCCGATGCGTAGTCCCCGAATCGAATTCGCCGTCGGCGCCTTCCTGCTGCTCGCGCTGGCGACGCTGCTGGCGCTGGCCGTCGCGTCCACCAACGGCCGCTGGGGCGGGGGTGGCGACGGCTACCTCATCCAGGCCCGCTTCTCCAACATCGGCGCGCTGCGTCCGAACGCGCCGGTGAAGATCGGCGGCGTGGCCATCGGCCGGGTGGCCGACATTCAGCTGG
>CAZNRZ010000071.1:3341-5904 GCA_964575535.1 uncultured Lysobacter sp.
GCGCCGGTGAAGATCGGCGGCGTGGCCATCGGCCGGGTGGCCGACATTCAGCTGGATGCGACGAAACTTGACGCCGTCGTGCAGCTGTCCATCGATGCGAAGTACGACGAACTGCCCTCCGACACCGCCGCCGGCATCTTCACCGCCGGCCTGCTCGGCGAGAGCTACATCGGCCTGACCCCGGGCGGGGACCCGGAGCCGCTGAAGCCTGGCGACGAGATCTACCTGACGCAGCCGTCCGTGGACCTTCTCCAGCTGGTCGGCAAATACATGTTCAGCGGCGCGGGCGGCTCCGACGAGGAGGCGCCTGCCAGCGAAGGCGACGCCGCCGCCCCCACGGAGTGAGACCCATGAAGCGCACCCCATTCGCCCGCACCACCCTCGCCCTGATGCTGTCCACCGCCGTGGCGATCGCCGCGCCGGTCACCGCCGCCGCAGCCACGGCGCCGGCCGCGTCGGCCAAGCAGCTCGGCCAGCCGGGCCGGCTCGTGCTCGACAACAGCACGCGAATCCTCACCACGCTCGACACCCGCCGCGCGGAGTTCACCAGGAACCGCGGCGCGCTCAAGCAGTTCGTCGCCACCGAGTTCGACCAGATGTTCGACCGCAACTACGCGGCGCGCCTGGTGCTGGGCACGCACGGCCGCGGTGCATCGGAGGCCGACGTCGGCAAGTTCGCCGATGCGCTCAGCGAGAACCTGATGGCGCGCTACGGCTCGTCGCTGCTCGACTTCAACACCAAGCTGCGCGTGCGCGTGAAGTCCGAGACCGCCGTCGCCGGTGGCAAGGCGACCAAGGTGTCGACGGAAATGCTGCGCAGCGGTGGCGAGCCGATCCCGGTCGACTACCTGATGCGCCAGGTCAACGGCCAGTGGAAGGTGTTCGACGTGATGGTGGAAGGCGTGAGCTTCGTGCAGACCTTCCGCAGCCAGTTCGACGCGCCGCTCAAGCGCGGCTCGATCGCGCAGGTGGCGGCCGACCTCAAGGCCGGCAAGCTCAAGGCCGACGCGCGATGAGCCCCGCCGCGCTGGCACGCCGCGACGGCGACGTGCTGCGCATCGAAGGCCTGCTCGACCGCGCGGCGGTGCCGCAGGTCTGGGCGGGCCTCCGCCCGCTGCTGGCCGGCGCACGCACGGTCGACGCGGGCGCGGTCTCGCGCGTCGACAGCGCCGGCCTCGCGCTGCTGGCCGAACTCGCAGCCGGCGGCCTGCGCATCACCGGCGCACCGGCCGGGCTGGCCGAGCTGTCGGCCGCCTATCGCCTCGATGGATCGCTGGGTTTCGGCCCGGCCGCCTGAGCCACGTTTTTCCCGCGGGTAAACTGCGCGCCATGGACGTCCCCACTTCGCTCGCCGCTGGACCGGCGCCGCGCCTGCTCGCGCTCGCACTCGGCCTGGCACTCGCCCTGCCGGCAGCCGCGCAGGATTCCGATACCGCTTCGAACGATGCGCCTGCAGCGAACGCGGGTGCGTCGATGCCTGCGGGCGCGCAGCCGGCGTACGACGCGGCGGCCGTCGATGAGGCCACATCGGCTGGCGTCGACGCGATCCACGCGCACGCGCTGCATGCCACCGATCCCGCGGCTGCCCCGGTGGACGGGACTGCAGGCGCAGGGGTTCCGACGGTCGACGACGCGGGCAACGCGCCCATGGCCAGCGACAGCGGCGTCGACCAGGACGCCGCAACAGCGGGCGACACCCCTGCGTCCGGGCGGGGCGCCGACGCGGATGCGATGGCGGCGACGGGGCAATCCGACGCGACGGCCGACACCGCCGCGCAGTCCGCCGACGCCCCCGCACCCACCGCCGCCGAGGACGATTTCGACGCGCTCTACGGCGAAGCCGGCAGCGACGGCACGCCGGTCGCCGCACCCGCCGCCTACGACCCGTGGGAGCGCTACAACCGGCAGATGCACCGCTTCAACAATGCGGTCGACCGCCGTGTCGCGCGCCCGCTGGCCCAGGCCTACGTGCGCGCGGTACCGACGCCGGTGCGCGGCAGCGTCAGCAATTTCTTCTCGAACCTCGGCCAGCCGGTGTCGGCGGTGAACGCGCTGCTGCAGGGCCGGCCCGGTCAGGCGGCGCATTCGCTGGGCCGCTTCGTGCTCAATTCCACGCTGGGCATCGGCGGCCTGTTCGATCCGGCCACCGCGGCGAAGCTGCGCAACCGCAACGAGGACTTCGGCCAGACGCTCGGCGTCTGGGGCTGGAAGCGCTCGCGCTACGTCGAGCTGCCGCTGTTCGGCCCGCGCACCCTGCGCGACGTGCTGGGCATGGCCGGCGACGCGCCGCTCTCGCCGCTGCGCCAGATCGAGCGTGATGTCGCGCGCGTGCCGCTGCAGGGCCTGCAGCTGGTCGACATGCGCGCGCAGCTGCTGTCGACCGACGCGCTGCGCGAAGGCGTGGAGGACGACTACGCGCTGGTGCGCGATGCCTGGAGCCAGCGCCGCGCCTACCAGATCTCCGGCGATCGCGAGGGCGAGGACGCCGTGCCCGACTACCTGCGCGACGACCCGACCGTGGTGCCGGTCGACGCGATGCCGGTGCCGATCAACCACTGATCCG
>CAZNRZ010000071.1:6004-11217 GCA_964575535.1 uncultured Lysobacter sp.
GCGTCCGGCAGCTTCGCTTTCGGCTTCACGCCCAGGCTCACCAGGCGGCGCGCGCGCGGGATCACGGCCATGGTCGAGTCCGAGAGGCGGTTCTTCGCGGCGGTGTAGGTATCGGCCGCGGCCTGCAGGCGCGTGCCGACCTTGTCGAAGTCGACGAGGAAGCCGGTCAGCGCTTCCAGCAGCAGACCGCCGGCCTTGTTGATCTCCTCGGCCTGCTTCTGGATCTTCTCGCGCGTCCACAGCCCGTCGACCACGCGCAGCAGCGCCATCAGCGTATTGGGCGAGGCGAACACGATGCGGCGCTCGAACGCGTAGGTCTGCAAGGACCCGTCGGTGCCCAGCGCGGCCGACAGCGCGCCCTCGATCGGCACGAAGGCCACGGTGACGTCGAGCGCGGCCTCACCGAACAGCTTCGGATACTGCTTGTCCGACAGCTCGCGCACGTGCTGGCGCAGCGCGACCGCATGCCGGTGCAACGCCTCGTGATGCGCGTCGACGTCGTCGGCGTTCATCGCCTGCTCCCAGGCGACGAGGTTGACCTTGCTGTCGACGACCACGCACCGATCGCCCGGCAGGCGCACCACCACGTCGGGCCGCTGCGCGCGGCCGTTCTCGTCGGCCATCGACTTCTGGCGCTCGTAGTGCACGCCGTCCTCCAGGCCGGAGCCGCGCAGCACGCTTTCGAGCATGAGCTCGCCCCAGTCGCCGCGCACCTTGGCATTGCCCTTGAGCGCGCGGGTGAGCGCATGCGCCTGCGCGGCCATGTCCTCGTTGAGCCGGCGCAGCTCGCCCAGCGCGCCGACCAGCGATGCGCGCTCCTTCGCTTCCTCGCCGTAAACGGCATCGACGCGCTGGCGGAACTGGTCGAGCTGTGCCGAGAACGGCTTGAGCAGCGTCTCGATGTCGGCCTTGGACTGCACCGTCGCGCTGCGCACGTTCTTCTCGAACTGCTGGCCGCGCTCCTCGAAGACCTTGCCCGCCATCTGCGCGAAGCTCGCGGACAGTTTTGCCTGCGCGTCCTCGATGAAGGCGCGCATCTCGCCCTCGGCGCGCCGCGCGTGCTCGAGGTTGGCCTGCGCCTGCGCGAGCGCCTCGCCGGTGCGCTGGGCCTCGGCCTGCTGCGCGGCCTGCGCGTCGCGCAGCGTCGCGACTTCGGACCGGCGCGCATCGAGTTCGCGCACCGCGCCCGCATGCGCGGCCTTCTCGCCGGCGAGCTCGTCGCGCAGGCGATCGGTGATCGCGCGCATCGCTTCGACGTCCTGCGCGGCCTGACGCGCGCCGTCCAGCGCCGCCTGCGCGCGGCCCAGCGCCTCGGCGTCGTCGCGCGCGCGCGTCTGGGCGGTGGCGAGGTCGAGGGCGAGGCGGTCGCGCTCGGCCTGCAGCGCGGGCAGGCGCGGATCCTCGCCACGCCGCTGCAGGTGCCAGAGGGCGAAGCCGACGAACGCGAGGGCAAGGCCGGTGAAGGCGAGGACGGCGAGGGCGAGCGGGGTCATGGCGGGCTCCTGCGGCCGGATGCGGGGCCACAGTAGATGGGTTCGTGTCTCAGTGGATGCGACCGCGGTTCACGGTGCCCTGCGACGGAAGACGCAAGCAGCGGTGGATGCGTGCGGCGCCCCGCGATTCTGCCAGCATGCGGCGATGCTCTCCTTCGTCATCCCCGCCCATGACGAGGCGCCCCGCCTGCCGGCGACACTCGCCGCGCTGCACGCGGCCGCGCGCGCCTGCGGCGTCGACTACGAGATCGTGGTCGTCGACGACGCCTCTGGCGACGGCACCGGCGCGGTCGCTGCCGCCCACGGCGCACGCGTGCTGCGCGTGGAGCACCGGCACATCGCCGCCACGCGCAACGCGGGCGCGCGTGCCGCGCTCGGCGATCGCCTGCTGTTCGTCGACGCCGACACGCTCGTGCCGGCCGCCACCCTCGCAGCCGCGCTGGCGGCGCTCGATGCCGGTGCATCGGGCGGTGGTGCGCGCCCTGTGTTCCAGGGGGAGCTGCCCGCACACCAGCGGCTCGCGGTCGCCGCGGGCGTGGCGCTGGTGCGGCTGGCGCGCGTGGCGCCGGGCTGCTTCATCTTCTGCACGCGCGCGGCCTTCGACGCGGTGGGCGGATTCGACGAGCGCTGGTATGCCGGCGAGGACGTGGCGATCAGTCGCGCGCTGGCCGGCCACGGCCGCTTCGTGCTGCTGCGCGCGCCGGTAGCGAGCTCCGCGCGCAAGCTGCGCACGCATGCCCTGTCCGACCACCTGCGGCTGCTCTGCCGCGTGCTGCTGCACGGCCGCGCCGCACTGCGCTCGCGCGACGCGCTGGCGCTGTGGTACGGCCCGCGGCGCGAACACGACGACGCCGCGGGTTGAGCCCCGCCGCAGCGCTGACGCGGCGGCACGGCGAAGGCCGTCGGCATCGCACGCCGTGCCGCGCCCACCACGCCCGCGCCGCTTCAATGGCGTTTTCCCGGAGGACCGCCGATGGATCCGTCCGCATTCTTCGACGGCTGGAGCGGCCCGCTGCGCAGCCTCGCGCTCGGCCTCTGCGCCTATGCGGTGCTGCTGGCCTGGCTGCGCCTGTCGGGCAAGCGCGCGGTGGCCAAGTGGAACGCGTTCGACCTGATCGTCACCGTCGCGTTGGGCTCGATGCTCGCCACGATCACCCTCTCGAAGACGACGACGCTCGCGGACGGGGCGGTCGCCCTGGCCACGCTGCTGGCGCTGCAGTTCGCGCTGACCTGGCTGTCGGTGCGTTCGCGCGCGGTGCGGCAGGCGATCAAGTCGCAGCCGACGCTGCTGCTGCAGCGGGGCCGTGTCCTCCATGACGTCATGCGGCGCCAGCGCGTCACCGTGTCCGAGTTGCAGGCCGCGGTGCGCGGCGGCGGCGCGGCCTCGCTCGCCGACGTGGCCTACGTGGTGCTGGAAACCGACGGCAGCCTGAGCGTCATCCGCGAAAGCGGCGGCGACGATTCGGCTCTGGAGGGCGTCGAGGGCTTCGACGGGGCGACGGCACCGTGACGCGTGCGGGGACTCCGCCGCCGCTGCGATCGCATGACGCCGGCGACGACGGAAACCGGGCGCCGCCGCGCGCGCTCAGTCCAGCACGCGGCAGAACACCGCCTTCAGGTAGCGCGACTCCGGCACGCTGGCCAGCACCGGGTGGTCCGCACCCGCGCCCGACACGCGCAGCACCTGCACGGTGCGATTGGCGTAGAACGCCGCGCGGCGCAGCATGTCGAGGAACTGTTCCTCGCTCACCAGCCCCGTGCACGAGAACGTCGCCAGCAGCCCGCCGGGCCTGGTGACGCCGAGCGCGAGCTTGTTCATGTCGAGGTATTTCTTGAGCGCGGGGATCACCTGCTCGCGGTCGCGGGTCATCTTCGCCGGATCGAGGATCACCACGTCGTAGGCGTCGCCGCGGTTCCCGGCGTCGCGCAGCCACGGGAAGATGTCGGCCTGCACGAACTTCACGCGCGCGTTGTTGAGCTTCGCGTTGCCACGCGCGATCTCCAGCACGTCGTTGTCGATGTCGATGCCGGTGACTTCCGTCGCACCGCGCACGGCGGCGTAGACGCCGAAGCCGCCGGTGTTGCAGCACAGGTCGAGCACGGTCTTTCCTTCCACGCGCTCGCTGATCCACTGGCGGTTCTCGCGCTGGTCGGCGAAGAAGCCGGTCTTGTGCGCGCCGGAAGGATCGGCGCGGAAACGCACGCCGTACTCGGTGATGATCGCCGGCGGCACGGCGGACTGCACGCGGTAATCGAAGCTCTCCTGCTTCTGCACGTGCTCGTCGGCGAAGCTGAAGAAGCGGCAGCCGGGGAAGAGTTCGGAGAGCGCCGCGTAGATCCACTCGCGGTGGCGGAACATGCCGGCGGAGAAGAACTCGACGACCAGCAGGTCGGCGTAGCGGTCGACCACGAGCCCGGACAGCCCATCGCCCTCGCTGTGCACGACGCGCCAGGCATCGCTGACCGCGTCGAGCCTGAGGAAATCGCGGCGCAGCTCGACGGCGGCGGCGATCTTGCGCGCGAACCAGCGCTCATCGACGGCCACGTCCGGATCCGTCTCGAGGATGCGTACGGCGATGCGCGAATGGCCGTTGTAGAAGCCGCGGCCGATCCACTCGCCGTCCACGCCGATCACGTCGACGAGCGCGCCGGGCTTGGGGCGCACGGCCGGTTTCTCGACCAGGCGCTGAAAGATCCACGGATGCGTGGATTTCCACGCGTTCTTGAGGCGCACCACGGGCAGTTCGTTCATCCGCCCATTGTAGGTGTCATGGCGTTTTCATCGGATGCGGCTACACTCCGCGCCCGAAGGGGAGTAGCTCCCGAACGTCCGGATCGTCACTACGAGCCTCGTGCTCCGGTCCGGCGGCAACCATCCGGTTGCGAGCAAGACCTTCGCCCACCGTGGCGAAGGTCCGTCCGATGACGGCCACGCCGCACCATGCGTGCCACCGGAGCTCTCAATGGACACCATCGCCTCACCCCTGTTATGGGCCGCCTTCGGCGGCCTCGTCGTGCTCGCCCTGCTGGTCGACCTGGTGCTCATGCGCCATGGCGGGCCGCACAAGGTCACCTTCAAGGAGGCCGTCTACTGGAGCGTCGGCTGGGTGGTGCTCGCGCTGGTCTTCGGCGGCTGGCTGTGGTGGTACGTGTCCGGGCAGTCGGGGCCGGACGAGGGCCAGCGCGTCGCGCTCGAATACCTCACCGGCTACCTGGTCGAGAAGTCGCTGGCGGTCGACAACATCTTCGTCTTCCTGATGCTGTTCACCTACTTCGCGGTGCCGGAGGAGCAGCGCCAGAAGGTGCTGATCATCGGCGTGCTGGGCGCGATCGTGCTGCGCGCGATCATGATCTTCGCCGGCGCGATCCTGCTGCAGAAATTCCACTGGATCCTCTACGTCTTCGGCGGCTTCCTGCTGCTCACCGGCCTGAAGATGCTGTGGGCCGCCGGCAAGGAGCCCGATCTCGACAACAACCCCATCCTGCGCTGGCTCACCAGCCACGTGCCGATGACGCGCGGCTACGAGGGCTCGAAGCTTTCGATCGTCGAGGCCGGAAAGCGCCTGTACACGCCGCTGTTCATCGTGATCATCATGGTGGGCGTGACCGACCTGATCTTCGCGGTCGATTCGATCCCGGCGATCTTCGCGATCACCGACGATCCCTTCATCGTGCTCACCTCCAACGTGTTCGCGGTGCTGGGCCTGCGCGCGATGTTCT
>CAZNRZ010000072.1:0-10040 GCA_964575535.1 uncultured Lysobacter sp.
TGTTCTACCTGCCGCCGCGCGTGCCGCACAGCCCGCAGCGCAGCGAGGGCGGCGTCGGGCTGGTGATCGAGCGGCGCCGGCTTGACCACGAGGACGACGCGCTGATGTGGTTCTGCCAGCGCTGCAACGCGAAGGTCTACGAGGAGTTCTTCCACCTCGTCGACATCGAGCAGGACTTCTTCCGCATCTTCGAGCGCTTCTATCGCGATGACCACCTGCGTACCTGCAGGGCCTGCGGGCTGGTGAACCCGCGGCCCGGCCGCTACGAGCTGCAGGCCGATTCCGAGGCCGACATCACCTGACCCCAGGCGATCCACGGGGCTGCGCGCGCGCTCGGGTATCTTTGGCGCCTCGCCCGCCGTCCGATTCCGCGCCCGTGCTCAAGATCGACACCCACGCCCATTACCTGCCGCGCGACTGGCCCGACCTCGCGCGCAAGTACGGCGATGCGCGCTTCCCCGTCATCCACCACACCGACGACGGCCGCCACCGCATCTACAAGGACGGGAAGTTCTTCCGCGAGATCTACAGCAAGACCTGGGATCCGCAGGAACGCATCGACGACTACGCACGCTTCGGCGTGCAGGTGCAGGTCATCAGCACGGTGCCGGTGATGTTCAGCTACTGGGCCAAGCCCGCGCACGCGCTCGAACTGCACCAGGCGCTCAACGACCACATGGCGCAGACGGTCAACGACCATCCGCGTCATTACGCCGGCATCGGCACGGTGCCACTGCAGTCGCCGCGCCTGGCGATCCAGGAGCTCGAGCGCTGCATGGACCAGCTCGGGCTGCAGGGCGTGCAGATCGGCTCGCACATCGGCGACTGGAACCTCGACGCCCCCGAGCTGTTCGAATTCTTCCAGGCCGCCAGCGAACTGGGAGCCGCGATCCTCGTGCACCCATGGGACATGATGGGCACGGAGTCGATGCCGAAGTACTGGCTGCCCTGGCTGGTGGGCATGCCTGCCGAGCAGTCGCGCGCGGCCTGCTGCCTGATCTTCGGCGGCGTGCTGGAGCGACTGCCGAAGCTGAAGATCTGTCTCGCGCACGGCGGCGGCTCGTTCCCGTACACCATCGGCCGCATCGAGCACGGCTTCAACATGCGGCCCGACCTCGTCGCCACAGACAACCCGCGCAATCCGCGCGAGTACATCTCGCGCCTCTACTTCGATTCGTGGGTCGCCGACCCGCGCGCGCTGCAGTACCTGCTCGACACCTGCGGCACGTCGCGCGTGATGCTCGGCACCGACTATCCCTTCCCGCTGGGCGAACAGGAACCCGGCGCCGGCATCGCCGCGCTGCAGCTGTCCGACGTCGAGCGCTCCCGTCTCTACCACGGCACCGCGCTCGAATGGCTCGGCCTGCCGCTGTCGCGTTTCGCCTGAGAGCCCGATGACCGACTTGTATTCCGATGCGCATGCCGCGGCCCTCGACGCGGCCGACCCGCTGCGCGCCTTGCGCGACGAATTCCTGATCCCGCACCACGACGGCGAGCCGATGGCCTACTTCGTCGGCAACTCGCTGGGCCTGCAGCCGCGCGGTGCGCGTGCGCATGTCGAAACAGTGCTGCGCAAATGGGAAGAGGAGGCGGTCGAAGGCCACTTCACCGGCGACGCCCAGTGGATGACCTACCACGAACTCGTGCGCGAGCCGCTGGCGCGGCTGGTGGGCGCGCAGCCGTCGGAAGTCGTCGCGATGAACACGCTGACGGCCAACCTGCACCTGCTGATGGCGAGTTTCTATCGGCCCACCGCGGAACGCCCGGCACTGCTGATCGAAGCCGGTGCGTTTCCTTCGGACCGGCACGCGGCCGAGTCGCAGGTGCGCTTCCACGGCTTCGATCCGTCGACGGACCTGATCGAGGTGCAGCCCGACGGGCCCGGCGGCCTGTTCTCGATGGACGCCATCTCCGCCGCCATCGAGCGCCATCGCGACCGCCTCGCGCTCGTCCTGTGGCCGGGCGTGCAGTACCGCACGGGGCAGGCGTTCGACCTCGGCGAGATCGCGCGCCTGGCGCACGCCGCCGGCGCGCGCTGCGGCTTCGACCTCGCACATGCCGTCGGCAATCTCGACGTGCAGCTGCACGACAGCGGCGCCGACTTCGCCGCCTGGTGCCACTACAAGTACGTCAACAGCGGCCCGGGCGCGGTCGGCGGTGCCTTCGTGCACGCACGCCATGCAACGTCCGACCTGCCCCGCTTCGCCGGTTGGTGGGGGCACGACCCGTCGAGCCGCTTCCGCATGGGCCCCGAGTTCATCCCGGCGCCCGGCGCCGACGGCTGGCAGCTCAGCAATCCGCCGATCCTCGCGATGGCGCCGCTGCGTGCGTCGCTGGAACTTTTCGACCGCGCAGGCCTGCCCGCACTGCGCCGGAAGTCGGAGTCGCTCACGGGTTACCTGCAGGCGCTCATCGACGCGCGCCTCGCCGATACGCTCGAGATCCTCACGCCTCGCGATCCGGCGCAGCGCGGCTGCCAGTTGTCGCTGCGTGTTCGCGGCGGCCGCACGCAGGGTCGTGCGCTTTTCGAGCATCTCGCTGCCCACGGCGTGCTCGGCGACTGGCGCGAACCCGACGTGATCCGTATCTCGCCGGCTCCGCTCTACAACACCCACGCCGACGTGCTGCGTTTCGTGCGCGCCGTGGAGGCCTGGCGCGCATGAGTCCCGTGTTCGGGATCATGAAGAGCGCGGGCGGTCCGCCACCGGCGATTCCGCTGCCCGACTGGGCGAGACTGTCGCCCCCGACCCGCCGTCGACTCCGAGGCCAGCCGTGACCGCATCGAGCCAGCGCCACATCACCATCATCGGCGCCGGCCTCGCGGGCGCGCTGCTCGCCACGCTGCTCGCGCGGCGCGGCTGGAAGGTGGACGTCTACGAGAAGCGCGGCGATCCGCGCACGCAGGGCTACGGCGGCGGGCGCTCGATCAACCTCGCGCTGGCGGAACGCGGCCGCCACGCCCTGCGCCTCGCCGGCGCCGACGACGCCGTGATGCAGCAGGCGGTGATGATGCGCGGCCGCATGGTGCATTTCGCCGACGGCCGCACCGACCTCCAGCGCTACGGGCGCGACGACAGCGAGGTGATCTGGTCGGTCCATCGCGGCGAGCTCAACGTGATCCTGCTCGGCATCGCGGAAGCCGCCGGTGCGCAGCTGCACTTCCATCACGGCCTGTCGCACGTCGACTTCGACGCGCAGGTCGCCACGTTCCGCGACGACCGCGACGGCGCCCTGCACCGCCATGGCTTCGATAGCCTCGTCGGCGCCGACGGTGCGGGCTCCGCGCTGCGCCATGCGATGGCCGCGCGCACCGATCTGGGCGAGCGCACCGAATCGCTGGGCCATTCGTACAAGGAGCTCGAGATCCCGCCGGCCGACGACGGCGGCTTCCGCATCGAACCGAACGCCCTGCACATCTGGCCGCGCGGGCGTTACATGTGCATCGCGCTGCCCAACGACGAGCGCACCTTCACCGTCACGCTGTTCCTGCCGAACGAAGGCGAGCCGAGCTTCGCCGGCATCCGTTCCGGCAGCGACGCGCGCGCCCTGTTCGAGCGCGACTTCGCCGACGCGCTGCCGCTGATCCCGGCGCTCGAGCACGACTTCGAGCACAACCCGAAGGGCCTGCTGGCCACGCTCTACCTCGATCACTGGCATCTCGGCGGCGCCGCCGTACTGCTCGGCGACGCCGCCCACGCGATGGTGCCCTTCCACGGCCAGGGCATGAACTGCGCCTTCGAGGACTGCGTCGCGCTGGCCGGGCATCTCGAACGTGCGGCGGACTGCGAGGCGGCCTTCGCCGCCTTCCAGGCCGAGCGCCTGCCCAACGCGCGCGCGATCCAGCAGATGGCGCTGGAGAACTACCTCGAGATGCGCGACCGCGTCGATGACGATGACTACCTCATCCAGCGCGCGCTCGAGCGCGTACTGGCCGATCGCCATCCGGGCCGGTTCGTGCCGCGCTACTCGATGGTCACCTTCATGCGCCTGCCGTATGCGGTCGCCTTCGAGCGTGGGCAGGCGCAGCGCGCGCTCCTCGCTGAACTCACGGAAGGACACGCAAGCCTCGACACGATCGACTGGGCCCATGTCGACCGCCGCGTCACCGAAACACTGGCGCTGCTCGACGAGGCGACCGCGTCGTGACCGACAGCTTCTTCTTCTACGACCTCGAAACCTTCGGCGCCTGCCCGCGCCGCAGCCGCATCGCGCAGTTCGCGGCGATCCGTACCGACACGTCGCTGGAGCCGATCGACGACCCGGTCTGCTTCTACGTCAAGCCCGCCGACGACCTGCTGCCCTCGCCCGGCGCGAGCATGGTCACGGGCATCACCCCGCAGCACGCCTGCGACTCTGGCGTGAACGAGGCCGAAGCCTTCGCGCGCATCCACGAGCAGATGATGCGGCCCGGCACGTGCACCACCGGCTACAACTCGCTTCGCTTCGACGACGAGTTCGTCCGCCACGGCTTCTTCCGCAACTTCTACGACCCGTACGAGCGCGAGTGGCGCGGCGGCAACTGCCGCTGGGACCTGCTCGACGTCATGCGGCTGGCGCATGCACTGCGGCCGGACGGCATCGAATGGGTGTATCGGGAGGACGGCACGCCCAGCTTCACGCTCGAAGGCCTGGCGAACGCCAACGGCGTGCGCGACGGCGACGCGCACGAGGCGCTGAGCGACGTGCGCGCGCTGATCGGCCTCGGGCGGCGCCTGCGCGAGGCGCAGCCGCGCCTCTGGGACTACGCACTGCGCCTGCGCGACAAGCGCTTCGCCGGCAGCCTGCTCGACGTCGCGAACATGACGCCGGTGCTGCACGTCTCCCAGCGCTTCCCGGCCAGCCGCCTCTGCGCCGCGCCGGTCGCGCCGCTCACGATGCATCCGCGCATCGGCAACCGTGTGGTCGTGGTCGACCTGATGCAGGATCCCGAGCGCCTGCTGCGCGACGATGCCGACAGCATCGCCGCCATGCTCTACGTCCGGCAGGACGAGCTGCCTCCGGGCGTCGAACGCATCGGGCTGAAGGAGGTCCACCTCAACCGGTGCCCCGCGCTCGTGCAGTGGGATCACCTGCGCGAGGCCGACCTCGCGCGCCTGCGCATCGACCCCGCGGTGGTCGCGCGCAACCTCGAGCGGCTGCGCGCCGCCGGCCCGGCGCTGGCCGAAAAAGTCCGGCAGGTCTATGCGCGCGGCCTCGATCGCACACCCTCCGACTGCGACGCCGGCCTCTACGACGGCTTCCTGCCCGACGCGGACCGCGAGCACTTCCCGCGCGTTCGCACCAGTCCTCCCGCCGCGCTGGCAGGCGCCGACTTCGGCTTCCGCGACGCCCGCCTGCCCGAACTGCTGTTCCGCTACCGCGCGCGCAACTGGCGCGACAGCCTGGGCCGCGACGAGCACGCGCGCTGGGACGGCTACCGGCGCGAGCGCCTGGCTGATCCGACGCGCTCGGAGAACACCTTCGAGACCTACTTCGGCGAGATCGATGCCTTGCGCGCCGAGCGCGGCGGCGACGAACGCGTGCGATCGCTGCTCGACGCACTGGACGACTGGGGCCGCGGGCTGCGCACGCAGCTCGCCTGAAGTCCGCGCCGCGCTCACGGCGCCTGCGTAAGCTCGGCCGGACTGCAGACGGCGGCCCGCCATGAAGAAGCTCCTCGCCCTCCTCGTCCTCGCTTGCCTTGCACTCGCGGCCTACGTCGCCGCCGGGCCCTTCCTCGCGCTGCGCTCGATCGAGAGCGCGGTGCGGCAGGGCGACACGCGCGCGCTCGAGCGCCATGTCGACTTCCCGCTGGTGCGCTCGAGCGTGCGCGCGCAGCTGGAGGACTACATCGCCCGCCGCATGGCCGAGCCCGGCCTGCCGCCGCAGTTTCGCGCGATCGGGGCGCAGGTCACCCGCGGCGTGACCGGCGGCATCGTCGACGTGCTGGTGACGCCTGCCGGCATCGGCGCGGTACTGCAGGGCCGTTCGATCGTGCGCCGCGTCATGGGGCTGCCGCCCGAGCGGGCTTCGTCGGGAACGCCACAGGCGGGCGCGCTCGATCCGCTGGCGGACGCGCAGTACCGCTACGAGTCGACGTCACGCTTCACGGCCACCGTGCAGAACGCGGACGGCGCGCCTGTGACGTTCGTGTTCACCCGCAACGGGCTTCAGTGGCGCGTGACCGACGTGCGCCTGCCGATCGCGCAGCTGGTCGGCAATCTCACCGGCTGATCAGCGCGGCGGACGGTTGGCCACGCCGTGGGGCACGTGGCCGGCGGCGACGTGGTCGCGCGCGGACACGATGTTGTGCTCGGAATCGTCGAAGAAGATGTCGGCGCCGAAGGCTTCGAGGAACGGACCTTTCGCGCGCCCGCCCAGGAACAGCGCCTCGTCGAGGCGGATGCCCCACTCGCGCAGCGTGCGGATCACGCGCTCGTGCGCGGGCACCGAACGCGCGGTGACCAGCGCCGTGCGGATGGGCGCGTCCTCGCCCGTCGGGAACGCCTGCTGCAGGCGGTGCAGTGCGTCGAGGAAACCGCGGAACGGGCCACCCGACAGCGGCTCGCCCGCGCGCGTACGCTCGTGCTCCGCGAAGGCGGCCAGCCCGCCTTCCCGCGAGACGCGCTCGCCCTCGTCATCGAAGATCACCGCGTCGCCGTCGAAGGCGATGCGCAGCTGGTCGGGATTGCGCGCGCCCTCGACCGGCGGGCGCGAGGCCGACGGCAGCAGCATCGCGGCGGCCACGCCCGCATCGAGCGCGGCGCGCACGTCCTCGCCATGCGCGGACAGGAACAGGTCGGCGCCGAACGGGCGGATGTAGGGATACGGCGGCGCGCCATTGCTGAAGGCGGCGCGACGGATCGACAGGCCGTGGTGCTCGATCGAATTGAAGATGCGCAGCCCGGTATCGGCCGAATTGCGCGAGATCAGGATGACCTCGACGCGCGGCGCCTCGGGCGGCGCGTCGCGATTGAGCTTGAGCAGCTTGTGCACCAGCGGGAAGGCGATGCCCGGCGCCAGCACATCGGCCTCCATGGCGCGCTGGTACTCCGCATAGGCCTCCAGGCCTTCGCGCTCGAACAGGCCATGGCCCTCCTCCAGGTCGAACAGGGTCCGGGAGGAAATGGCGACGATCAGCGGATCGGCATCGCGGTCGGGCATGGGCGGCATTGTGCCGCGGCCATCGCCGCGACGCGATGCTCAGGTGTGCCCGTGGGTGCGCCCATCCTCACTCGCGCGGTACAGCGCGCCCTGCGGGTCGCGTTCGGGCGTGTCGCGCTGCTGGCGGTCGGCCTGCTTCGCGGACATGCGATCGGCGAGGGACGGTGCGAGTTTCGACGTGAGCGTGTTCATCTTCGACATCGCACCCACCTTGATGTCGCGGCCGCCTTCCACGGCCGCCTCGAGTATCGCGTCGGCGACCTGCTCGGGCCGGATCATCGGCGTCGGCAGCTTCGGTTCGAGCTCCATGTAGTTGGCGGCGTGCTCCGGATAGGGCGTATCGACTGCCGTCGGCTGGATCAGCACCACTTCGACCGGCGCCTTGTCGAGCAGCTCGATCTCCACGCGCAGCGCATCCGTGAAGCCCTTCACCGCGTGCTTGCTGGCCGAGTACATGCCCTGCAGCGGGACGACGGCGTCGGAGACCTCGCTGCCCACGTTGATCAACGCGCCGCCCTGGCGCTTGAGATACGGAAGCGCGGCGAGCGAGCCGTACACCGTGCCCCAGAAATTCGTCTCGAAAAGCCGCCGGTTGTCGGCATCCTCTACCTCGTCCAGACGGCCGTAGATCGATACGCCCGCGTTGTTGATCCAGGTATCGATGCGGCCGAAGCGTTCGACCGCGAGCTTCGCCGCATCCTCCAGCGCGCCGCGTTCCGCCACGTCTGCTGTGACCACCGCGGCCTCCCCGCCCGCCTTCTCGATGCCGGCGCGGATCTCGTCCAGTGTTTCGTCGCTGCGGGCGACGAGCACGAGTTTCGCGCCCTGCTGCGCGGCCATCAGCGCGGTGGTGAGGCCGATACCGCTGCTGGCGCCCGTGATGACGATGACCTGCTGGCCGATCGGCTTGAGTTGCGCTTTCATCGGGCACCTCCGGATGGCGGGCCCTTATCCTCGCTTGCCCGCCGTTAGACCCCCGCGAACGCGGTCAGCCGCTGGTGAACTGTTCGGCGAGCATGCGTTCTTCGAGGTTGTGCTCGGGATCGAACAGCAGCGTGACGGTGCGATCGCGCGATTCTCGGATGGTGACTTCGACGACGTCGCGCACCTCGTGCGAATCCGCGGTCGCGCTGACCGGCCGCTTGTACGGATCGAGCACCGTGAAGCGCACTTCGGTATCGGCCTTGAGCACGGCGCCACGCCAGCGTCGCGGGCGGAACGCGGCGATGGGCGTGAGCGCGACGACGTTCGAGCCCAGCGGCAGGATCGGACCGTGCGCGGAGAAGTTGTAGGCGGTGCTGCCCGCGGGCGTGGCGACCAGCACGCCGTCGCAGATGAGCTCGTCCAGCCGTGTCTGGCCGTTGAGATCGATGCGCAGGTGCGCCGCCTGTCGCGTCTGGCGCAACAGCGAGACCTCGTTGTAGGCCAGCGAGCCCACGCTCGCGCCCGATTCGGTCTGCACCACCATCTCCAGCGGGCGCAGCACGGCGGGCTCGGCCGCATGCAGGCGCTCGATCAGCGCCTCGCCGCGGTGCTGGTTCATCAGGAAGCCCAGCGTGCCGAGCTTCATGCCGTACACCGGCTTCCCCAGCGCGCCATGGCGATGCAGCGTCTGCAGCATGAAGCCGTCGCCGCCGAGCGCGATCAGCACGTCGGCTTCGGCCGGCGCATGGTCGTCGTGGAGCCGCACCAGCTCCTCGCGCAGCGACTGCGCCTCGGCCGAAGGCGCGGCGAGGAAGGCCAGCCGCGGGCGTGAGCTGAGCATCGGTTCGGTCGCCATGCGGGCGAGCATAGCCCGAACGCGGGATCGATCCCGCCACCGGACCGGTTGCCAGGGCGGCACGGATCTCACCGACAGGTGGCGTTTCCATCGGCCGCGACACGCCGCCATCGCACGTCACCGGCCGCCCCAAAAAGACATGGCGGCCGAAGCCGCCATGTCGCGTCACGAGTTGAAGATGCCCGTCAGGCCGTCGCGGCCAGCTGCGCGAGGCGGCGCACCGCCACCGAGACGGTCGGGTAGTCCAGCGCCTTCTGGCTGGCCAGCTCCGACAGCATCGACAGGGTGAAGCGCAGGCTGGAGTCGTCGCGGCCCAGCCAGGCCTCGACCTTCGCCTGCGCCGGCTTCTTCCCGCCTTCGGCGAGGATCTGGCCGACCAGCGCACGCTGCTGCGTCGCCAGCTCGTCGCGCAGGGAGCCGCGCGCGGCCGCGGACCAGCGGCTGTCGACCGGCAACGCCTCGATCTGGTCGTACAGCCACGACAGGTGCAGCGCGTCGCCGAGCACGAAGTAGGCACGCGTGACTTCCGCCACCGCGATCTTGCGCGCCTGCGCGGTCTCGACGATGTCCGGCGCGCCGTCCAGCAGCGGCAGTGCGGCGAGGTCGGCGGCCAGTGCGGCCGGCATGCCCCGGCCGCGCCAGTCGGCCACGCGGCGTTCGAAGGCGGCGCGCTGGTCGCGGGTCAACGCATCGGGCAGTGCATCGCGCACCGAGCGCAGCCCGACGCCGTAACGCGAGACGGCGGCCGCGATCTCGGGCAGCTGCCCCGGGCGCGACAGCAGCCAGCGCGTGAGCGAACGCATCAGCTGCCAGATCGCGAGCAGCGCGTCGATCTGCACGGGCTCGGCGACCTTGCCGTCGAGCGCGTCGATCTGCGCCCACATGTCGCGCGCTTCGAGCGACTCGCGCGCGATCGCATAGGCCCGCGCGATTTCCGCCGGCGTGCGGCCGGTATCTTCCTGCATGCGCAGCACGAAGGTCGCGCCCATGCGGTTGACCATGGAATTGGTCACCGCGGTGGCAATGATCTCGCGCTTGAGGCGGTGCCCTTCCATCTGCTTCGCATACTTGTCCTGCAGCGGCTGCGGGAAGTAGCGCACCAGCTCCTTCGACAGGT
>CAZNRZ010000072.1:10140-11203 GCA_964575535.1 uncultured Lysobacter sp.
GCATACTTGTCCTGCAGCGGCTGCGGGAAGTAGCGCACCAGCTCCTTCGACAGGTACGGATCTTCCGGCACGTCGGAATTGACCAGCTGCGGGAACAGCACGAGCTTGCTGTAGGACAGCAGCACCGCCAGCTCCGGGCGCGTGAGCCCCTGCCCACGCGCCTTGCGCTCGGCGAACTCGGCGTCGCTGGGCAGGTACTCGATCTGGCGATCGAGCAGGCCCTGCGATTCCAGCGTCTTGATGAAGTGCTGCTTGGAGCCCAGCCGCGAGACGCTCATGCGCTCCATCACGCTGATCGCCTGGTTCTGGCGGTAGTTGTCCGTCAGAACCAGCCCGGCGACCTCGTCGGTCATCGAGGCGAGCAGCTTGTTGCGCTCGGGCACCGTGAGCTTCTTCTGCTGCACCACCGCGTTGAGCAGGATCTTGATGTTGACCTCGTGATCCGAGGTGTCCACGCCCGCCGAGTTGTCGATGAAGTCGGTGTTGAGCAGCACCCCGTGCTGCGCGGCCTCGATGCGGCCGAGCTGGGTCATGCCCAGGTTGCCGCCCTCGCCCACCACCTTGCAGCGCAGGTCGCGGCCGTCGACGCGCAGCGCGTTGTTGGCGCGGTCGCCCACGTCCGCATGCGTTTCGCGGCTGGACTTCACGTAGGTGCCGATGCCGCCGTTCCACAGCAGGTCCACCGGCGCCTTGAGGATCGCGCTCATCAGCTCGTTCGGGCTCATCGCCTCGACCGACGCATCGATGCCCAGCGCCTGCTTGGCCTCCGCGCTGAGCGGGATCGACTTGGCCGAGCGCGCGAACACGCCGCCACCGGTGCCGATCAGCTTCGCGTCGTAGTCCTGCCAGCTCGAGCGCGGCACCTTGAACATGCGCTGGCGCTCCTTGTACGAGGAGGCCGCGTCCGGGCTCGGGTCGATGAAGATGTGGCGGTGGTCGAAGGCCGCGATCAGGCGGATGTGCTTCGACAGCAGCATGCCGTTGCCGAACACGTCGCCGGACATGTCACCGATGCCCACGCAGGTGAAGTCCTGCTTCTGGCTGTCGCGGCCCATGGCGCGGA
>CAZNRZ010000073.1:0-11117 GCA_964575535.1 uncultured Lysobacter sp.
CGGTGATCTCCACGCCGTGGTGCACCGCGTAGCGCTCCTTGAGCCCGCGCAGGATGGCGATGGTGTCCTCGACGCTGGGCTCGCCCACGAACACCTTCTGGAAGCGACGCTCCAGCGCGGCGTCCTTCTCGACGTACTTGCGGTATTCGTCGAGCGTGGTCGCGCCGATGCAGTGCAGCTCGCCGCGTGCGAGTGCGGGTTTCAGCATGTTGCCGGCGTCCATCGAGCCCTCGGCCTTGCCGGCGCCGACCATCGTGTGCAGCTCGTCGATGAACAGGATCACCTGCCCCTCGTTCTTCGACAGCTCGTTGAGCACGGCCTTGAGCCGTTCCTCGAACTCGCCGCGATACTTCGCACCAGCGATGAGCGCGCCCATGTCGAGGCTCAGCACGCGCTTGCCGCGCAGGCCTTCCGGCACCTCGCCGTTGACGATGCGCTGCGCGAGGCCTTCGACGATCGCGGTCTTGCCCACGCCCGGCTCGCCGATCAGCACCGGATTGTTCTTGGTGCGCCGCTGCAGCACCTGGATCGTGCGGCGGATCTCCTCGTCGCGCCCGACCACCGGATCGAGCTTGCCGCTCTCGGCGCGCGCATTGAGATCGACGGTGTACTTGTTCAGCGCCTCGCGCTGGTCCTCGGCGTTCTCGTCCTGCACCTTCTCGCCTCCCCGCAGCTTGTCGATGGCGGTTTCGATCTTGTCCTTCGTCGCGCCGGTGGCCTTGAGTGCACGGCCGACATCGCCGCCATCGTCCAGCGCCGCGAGCACGAACAGCTCGCTGGCGATGTAGGCGTCGCCGCGCTGCTGCGCGAGCTTGTCGGTGACGTTGAGCAGGCGCGCGAGGTCGTTGCCGACGCTGACGTTGCCGGCCTGCCCGGACACCTTCGGCAGCTTCTCCAGCGCCTCGCCGAGCCGCTCGCGCAGGCTCGCCACGTTGACGCCGGCCTGCGTGAGCAGCGGCCGCGTGCTGCCGCCCTGCTGGTCGACGAGCGCGGCGAGCAGGTGCACGGGCTCGATGAGGCTGTGGTCGCGGCCGACCGCCAGCGACTGCGCGTCGCTCAGGGCCTGCTGGAAGCGCGACGTGAGCTTGTCCATCCGCATGGGGTGTTCCTCTGCAATCGGGGCGGCGCCGGGCGCCGCGATGCCGGAGAGATGCGGCTGCGACGCATCGATTCAAGACTGCGCAGCACCCGGTGGCCGTGCTGTCAAGCCGGCGGCCTGCACCCGGCGCTTACGCCCGCCCGACCAGACTCCGGCCGATGAGTGCGATCGCCCCCGTTGCCCTGCCTGTGCCGCCGCCCGTGCGCGGCGACTGGGCCCTCTTCCTCGACATCGACGGCTGCCTGCTCGATTTCGCCGAGCGCCCCGAGCATGTCGTCGTGCCCGCGGGCCTGCGTGACGACATCCTGCAGCTGCGCACCGCGCTGGATGGCGCGCTGGCACTGGTCAGCGGCCGCTCGCTGGCGCAGATCGACGCGCTGTTCCCCGAGATGGACCTGCAGGCCGCCGGTCTGCACGGCCTGCAGCTGCGCGCGCAGCTCACCGGCGACGCCGAGCCCGCGGCCAACCTCGACGACCTGCAGCGCATCCGCACCGCCGCCGAGCAGGTGGTGAGCGGGCATCCCGGGGCCTGGGTTGAAGACAAAGGCATCGCGCTGGCTTTCCACTGGCGCGCGGCGCCCGGCGCCCGGCGCGCGCTGGAAGCGATCGCCGCGGGCGCGATGGCGCACCTGGCCGGCTACCGCCTGCAGCACGGCAACTGCGTGCTCGAACTGCGCCCGGACGGCCACCACAAGGGCACCGCCATCGAACGCCTCATGCAGACGGACCCGTTCGCCGGCCGCGTGCCCGTGTATGCCGGCGACGACTTCACCGACGAGGACGGCTTCATGACCACCAACTCGCTCGGCGGCCTGTCGATCATCGTGGGCGATCGCCGGCCCACCACCGCGCGCCACGCCATCGCCGACACCGCCGCGCTGCGCGCCTGGCTGGCGGACGGCGCACGCCGGCTCGGGGACGCGGCATGAGCAGCCTCGACCTCGGCCTCATAGGCAACTGCTCCATCGCCGCGCTGGTGGACCGGCAGGCGCGCATCGTCTGGGGCTGCATGCCGGCCTTCGACGGCGACCCGGCCTTCTGCGCGTTGCTGTCCCCCCAAATCGATGGCGGCGACTTCAGCATCGAGCTGGCCGACTGCGTCGGCAGCGAACAGGCCTATCTTCCGAACACCGCCGTACTGCGCACGGTGCTGCACGATGCGCACGGCGGCTCCATCGAGATCATCGATTTCGCGCCGCGCTGGAAGCAGTACGACCGCTTCTACCGTCCGGTGATGCTCGTGCGCAGCATCCGCCCGCTCACCGGCGAGCCGCGCATCCGGGTGCGCATGCGGCCGCTCACCGACTACGGCGCGCGCGTGCCCGACATCACCTGGGGCAGCAACCACCTGCGCTACGTACTGGCGGATGTCACGCTGCGCCTGAACACCGATGCGCCCATCCGCATGCTGCGCGACGAGGTGCCCTTCCTGCTCGATCGCGCGCTGCATTTCGTGCTCGGCCCGGACGAGACCTTCACCCAGCCGGTGCCCGCCTTCGCGCACGACGCGCTGGAGAAGACGGTCAACTACTGGCGCGAATGGGTGCGCTTCCTGTCGATCCCGCTGGAATGGCAGGACGCGGTGATCCGCAGCGCGATCACGCTCAAGCTCTGCCAGTACGACGAGACCGGCGCGATCGTCGCAGCGATGACCACGTCGATACCGGAGGCCGCGCACACCGCGCGCAACTGGGACTACCGCTACTGCTGGCTGCGCGACGCGGCCTTCGTCGTGCGCGCGCTCAACCGCCTCGGCGCCACGCGCACGATGGAGGAATACCTGCGCTACGTGTCCAACCTGATCACGGGCGACGGCAGCCTGCAGCCGCTCTACGGCATCGGCCTCGAGCGCGAGCTGCACGAGGAGGAGGTGGCGACGCTGGCCGGCTATCGCGGCATGGGGCCGGTGCGGCGCGGCAACCTCGCCTGGATCCAGCCGCAGCACGACGTCTACGGCAGCGTGGTGCTGGCCTCCACGCAGCTGTTCTTCGACCGCCGCCTCGGCCTGCCCGGCGACTGCACGCATTTCCGCCGCCTCGAACAGCTGGGCGAACACGCCTGGGCGCTGTACGACGAGCCCGATGCGGGCCTGTGGGAGTTCCGCGGCCGCGTGGAGGTGCATACGTACTCGGCGGTGATGTGCTGGGCGGCCTGCGACCGCCTGGCGAAGATCGCGATGCAACTGGGCCTGCACGAGCGCGCCGCGTTCTGGCGCCAGCGCGCCGACACCATGCATGCGCGCATCACCGAGCTCGCCTTCAGGCCGGAGCTGGGCCATTTCGTCGAGGGCACCGCGAGCGGGCGCCTCGACGCGGTGCTCCTGCTGCTCGCCGACCTTGGCTTCGTCGCCCACGACGATCCGCGCTTCGCCGCCACCGTCGACGCCATCGGCCGCGAGCTGCGCCGCGGCGACGGGATGCTGCGCTACGCCGACGCGGACGACTTCGGCGTTCCCGAGACCAGCTTCACCATCTGCACGTTCTGGTACATCGACGCGCTGGCGGCGGTCGGCCGCGTGCAGGAAGCGCGCGAGCTCTTCGAACGCATGCTCGCGCGCCGCAACCACCTGGGCCTGCTATCGGAAGATCTCGCGCTGGAAAGCCATGAGCTGTGGGGCAACTTCCCGCAGACCTATTCGCATGTCGGCCTGATCAATGCGGCGATGCGGCTGAGCCGGCCATGGCAGGACGCGACGTGATGGCGCGAACGGTGCTGGACGGCTGACTGGGAACAGCGGGGCCGCCCGCGCAGCGACGTATCCTCACCGTTCACAAACGGCATACGCGGCCTAATAGCGCTCACAGCCGCTTGCACACCCTGCATGCGCCACGTCCACGCGCGCATGCGCGATCAGCCAGGAATCACCAGCACACGCCCATGAGCCGTCTCGTCGTCGTATCCAACCGCGTCGCCCTGCCCGAGGAATCCCGCGCAGGCGGGCTGGCGATCGCCCTGCTGGACGCACTGCGCGAGGAAGGCGGGATCTGGTTCGGCTGGAGTGGAAAGATCGATCCGCATGCGTCGGGGCGCGTGCACGACCGCAGCATGGGCAACATCCGCTTCGTCACGATGGATCTGTCAAAGCAGGACCACGACGACTACTACAACGGCTTCGCCAACCGCACGCTGTGGCCGTTGCTGCACTTCCGCATGGATCTCGTGGACTACAACCGCGAAACGTATGCGGCTTACCAGTGCGTCAACGCGCTGTTCGCTGGGAAGCTCGCGCCGATCCTGGATGAGGACGACATCGTCTGGATCCATGACTACCACCTCATCCCGCTCGCCAAGCTCCTGCGCGAGCGCGGGGTGAAGTGCCGCATCGGCTTCTTCCTGCACGTGCCGATGCCCTCGTCCGACCTGCTGGCCGCGCTGCCGAGCCATCAGCGCCTGTTCGAGGGGCTGTCCTCCTGCGACCTCGTGGGCTTCCAGACCGAACGCGACCTCGAACGCTTCCAGGACTACGTGCGCCTGTTCGGTGGTGGCAAGGTCCACGGCCGCGGGGAACTGGAAGCGCCGAGCGGGCGGCGGTTCCGCGCCGGCGCCTTCCCGATCGGCATCGACACGGCACGCATCGCCGAGCTCGCGGGCGAGGCCGCGGGCAAGGTCGGCGTGAAGCGGCTCACGGCCAGCATGTCGGGCCGCGAGCTGGCCATCGGCGTGGACCGCCTCGACTACTCCAAGGGCCTGCCGGAGCGCTTCCGCGGCTTCGCCAATTACCTGCGCCGCTATCCGCAGCAGCGCGGGCAGCTCACCTTCCTGCAGATCGCGCCGGTCTCGCGCGGCGACGTCGCCGAGTACCGCACGCTGCGACAGGAGCTGGAGCAGTTGTCGGGCCACATCAACGGCACCTACTCAGAGCCCGACTGGACGCCGGTGCGTTACGTCAACCGCAATTTCCCGCATGCCACGCTGACCGGCTTCTACCGGATGGCGCGGATCGGCCTGGTCACGCCGCTGCGCGACGGCATGAACCTCGTCGCCAAGGAATACGTGGCGGCGCAGAACCCGGAGAACCCGGGCGTGCTGCTGCTATCGCCCTTTGCCGGCGCCGTGCGCGAACTCGACGGTGCGCTGATCGTGAATCCCTACGACCTCGACGGCGCGGGCGATGCCATCGCGCAGGCCATGACCATGCCGCTGGAAGAGCGTCGCGAGCGCTGGACGAGCATGTTCCGGCACCTCAGCGAACACGACATCACCCACTGGCGCCGCAGCTACCTCGCGGCGCTGCGCGATCCGCGGGCCGACACCGGCGCGCGGGCGAAGGCGAAGGCCGACGTGCCCTCGAAGACGAGGCGACGCTCCAGCGACACCACCGGCGCATCGCAGGACCGCCGGTCGGGGCTGGAACGGCGCAGCGGCGCGGTCGCGCCGGCCCGCTAGCGAGCGGCAGGCTCCAACCACGCCAGCGTGGCCATGCGGCCGGTGCGCCGATCGCGCCGGTGCGAATAGAAGTTCGCCGGATCGGCGATCGTGCACAGCCCGCCGCCGTGGATCGACGCCGCAGGGACGCCGGCGAGTTCCAGCCGCCGCCGCGCCAGCGCGTACAGGTCGACGAACCAGTGGTCCGGGCGGCTGCAGCGGAAGGCGCTGCCGCATGCCCAGTCGCTGGCGACGAAGGCGTCGTAGACCTCGACGCCCACCTCGTAGTTCGCCGGCCCCGCGGCCGGACCCATCCAGGCGAGCAGATCGCCCGGTGCACTGCGCATGGCCGAGACCGTCGCTTCGAGCACGCCGCCGGCCAGGCCGCGCCAGCCGGCATGCGCGGCCGCCACTTCGCTGCCGTCGCGCGCGCAGAACACCACCGGCAGGCAGTCGGCGGTGAGGATGGCGAGCGTGACCCCCGGCGCCGACGTCACGGCGGCATCGGCCTCGGGCTCGGCGGCGCCGCTTGATGGCGGCGCGTCGAAGCGCCCGATGTCGACGCCGTGCACCTGCCGCAGCCAGTGCGGCTGCGACGGCAGGCCGAAGCGGTCGACGAGTTCGTCGCGATTGGCCTGCACGACGACCGCATCGTCGCCATCGGCCGCATGGCGGTTGCCGAGGTTGAACGTGTCGAACGGCGCCTGCGAACGCCCGGCGCCGTAGCGGACCGTGGTGAATGCCCGGACGCCCGCTGGCGCCGGCCAGTCGGCCGCGATCCGCGGCGGCGTCACCGGCCGCGCTCCGCGGCCTCGCGGCTGTCCTCGCGCAGCGCGGCCACCAGCGCCTGCATATCCGCGGGCACCGGCGCGGTGCAGCGCACGGGCTCGCCGGTGGCCGGGTGCGCGAATTCGAGCGTCTCCGCGTGCAGCGCCTGCCGGCGGAAGCCGCGCAGCGTCGCGATGGTGTCCTCCGACGCGCCGCGCGGCAGCTTCAGCGGCCCGCCGTAGAGCGGATCGCCCACGATCGGATGCTTCAGGTGCGCCATGTGCACGCGGATCTGGTGCGTGCGGCCCGTCTCCAGCCGGCATTCGAGCAGCGTGTGCGCACGGAAGCGCTCGCGCAGGCGGAAGTGGGTGATCGCTTCGCGGCCGTCCTCGCGCACGGCCATGCGCAGGCGATCGCGCGGGTGGCGGTCGATGGCCGCGTTCGCGGTGCCGCCGGAGACCAGCGAGCCCACGACCACGGCGAGGTACTGGCGATGCACCTGCCGCGCCGAGAGCTGGTCGACCAGCGCGGTATGCGCCTCCAGCGTGCGCGCGATGACCATGACGCCGGAGGTGTCCTTGTCCAGGCGATGCACGATGCCTGCGCGCGGCAGCGTGTTGAGCGACGGATCGCGGTGCAGCAGCGCGTTGACCAGCGTGCCGCGGGGATTGCCGGCTCCGGGGTGCACGACCAGGCCCGGCGCCTTGTTCACCACGATCACGTGGGCGTCCTCGAACAGCACGTCGAGCGCGATGTCCTCGGCGGGCGCGTGGGTCTGCACTTCCACATGGGCTTCCACCGTGACCCGCTCGCCGCCGCGGACGGCATCGCGCGGGCGGGCCTCGCGGCCGTCGAGCCGGGCCTGGCCGGCCTTGATCCAGCCGGCCAGGCGCGAGCGCGAGTGTTCGGGGAAGAGTTCGGCCAGGACGGCGTCGAAACGCCGGCCGGCGCTGGCGTCGGGAACGCGCGCCTCGAGGGTGATCGGATCGGGCATGGGAACCATCGGGCGCCGCGCAGGTCGGTTAAGACAGGCCTGCTATTATCGGCCGTTCCCGCTCCGGCGTCCGTTCGATCCCCATGCGCCCACGCTCCGCACGCACTTTCTCCGCGAACCTGCTCCGTCCCGGGCTGGCCGCCGTCCTCGCGTTCGCGCTGCTCGCCGGCACCGGCTGCGCGCGCTTCGGCAAGATGTTCAAGGACGCCGACGCCAACGAGGGCCAGCCGGTGGAGGAGCTCTACGAGCGCGGCCACCGCTCGATGACCAACGGCAACTGGTCGGGCGCGGAGGAGGTCTACAAGCGCCTCGTCGCCCAGTACCCCTACGGCCCCTACACCGAGCAGGCGCTGATCGAGACGGCCTACGCCCAGTACAAGGCGGGCAAGCACGAGGACGCGGTCAGCTCGATCGACCGCTTCATCCGCACCTACCCGACCCACCGCAACATCTCCTATCTCTACTACCTGCGTGGCCTGGTCAATTCCAGCCGCGACACGGTCTTCCTGCAGCGCGTCTGGCGCCTGGACCCGGCGCGCCGCGACCTCGCCACGCCGATGCAGGCGCATAACGACTTCTCGATCGTCGTCGAGCGCTACGGCAACAGCCGCTACGCCGAGGACGCGCGCCAGCGCATGGCCGACCTGCGCGACATGTTCGCCCGCCACGAGATGGACACCGCGCTCTACTACCTGCGCCGCGGGGCCAATGTCGCCGCAGCCAACCGCGCGCGCTACGTGCTCGACACCTATCCGCAGAGCCGCCACCAGGCCGACGCCATCGCCACCCTCGCCGCCGCCTACACGGCGCTGGGCAACGAGGCGCTGGCCAACGACGCGCGCACGCTTCTGCAGCAGCAGGCCCCGAACCACGCTTACCTGCGCGGCGACTGGCCCGACTACCCGAGCCAGCTGCGCCGCCTGAATCCGTTCGCGGGCGATCGCTCGGCGCTTCGCAGCGACGAGGACTGAACGCAGCGAGCGCCGGCCCAGGTGCTGGCGCAGGATCTAAGAACGCCGCCTCCGGGCGGCGTTCGTGTTTCCGGGGTCCGGACACGTCATCGCACACCCGAGCCTGCATGGCGATGCGGCGCGCGCAGGCGGGTTCCCGTTCGCGCTGACCGGTCGTTTCGCGCAGGCCGTTGCGTCTTTCATGGGACGCGCCCACTCAGTGCCGAAGATCCGGGTGCGCCGCGCACGCGCCGGCTACGGCGCCGCCGCGCGACCCGCCCGTCGCCCGGCCAAGCCATCCCCGAGCGCCGCGACGAATCCCACACTCTGCGTACGACGCAGCAGATCCTGGCCGTGCTCGGGATGACATGGATTTCGACGAACAGAGGAAGAACGCGCTGCACGTAGCGCGGGTCAGCGCAGCGCACCCCGGACTGCCGCCCGCTCGGCGTTCCCGCTCACGCCGCCCGCGCGTTCCGACCCTCAGCGATACCCGTTCGTGATCGGATACCGTCGCTCGCGCCCGAACGCGCGGCCGGTGAGCTTCGGCCCCGGCGCGGCCTGGTGACGCTTCCATTCCGAGACGCGCACCAGCTTGACGATGCGGTCGACCGTGGCGGCATCGAAGCCGGCCGCGACGATCTCGTCGCGCGACTGCTCCTCGTCGACGTGCCGCATCAGGATCGCGTCGAGCACGTCGTAGGGCGGCAGCGAATCCTGGTCCTTCTGGTTCTCGCGCAGCTCGGCCGACGGCGCGCGCTCGATCACCCCGAACGGGATCACCGGATCGCCCACCGTGTTGCGCCAGCGCGCCAGGCGGTACACATCGGTCTTGTAGACGTCCTTGAGCGGAGCGTAGCCGCCGGCCATGTCGCCGTAGATGGTGGCGTAGCCCACCGCGTACTCGCTCTTGTTGCCGGTGGTGAGCAGCAGGCCGCCATGCTTGTTCGTCAGCGCCATCAGCAGCGCGCCGCGGATGCGCGACTGCAGGTTCTCCTCGGCGACATCCGGTGCACGGCCTTCGAAGGCCTCGGCCAGGGTGTCGAGCTGGGCCTGGAAGGCGGCGTCGATGGGCAGCGTGAGCAGGCGCACGCCCTGGCGCTCGCACTGCTCCTGAGCGAGCTCGTTGGAGATGCCCGCGGTGTAGCGCGAAGGCAGCCGCACCGCGGTGACCTTGTCGGCGCCCAGCGCGTCGACCGCCACCGCCAGCGCCAGCGCCGAATCGATGCCGCCCGACAGGCCCAACCAGACGCGGTCGAAGCCGTTCTTCAGGCAGTAGTCGCGCGTGCCGCGCACCAGCGCGCGCCAGGCCAGCGCCTCGCGGCTCTCGTCGCCGTCCTCGGCCCACTGCAGCGCGGAGAAGCGCCGCGTGGCCGGGTCGAACTCGACGATGAGCCATTCGTCGCTGAAGGCCGCGGCCGCGGGGTTCACCGCGCCATCGGCATCGGCGACCACGGAGGCGCCGTCGAACACCACCGAATCCTGCCCGCCGACCCCGTTGAGATAGGCGATGGCGACGCCGGTCTCGCATGCACGCCGCTCCAGCAGCGCGTCGCGGGTGGCGTGCTTGTCGTGCTCGAAGGGCGAGGCGTTGGGCACGACGATCAGCTCCGCGCCGGCCTTGGCGGTGGCGGCGGCCGGCTCGGCGAACCAGATGTCCTCGCAGATCACCAGCCCCACCTGCACGCCGTCGACCTCGAACACGCAGTTGTCGTTGTCGGGATCGACCGAGAACCAGCGGCGCTCGTCGAACACCGCGTAGTTGGGCAACTCGCGCTTGCGGTAGGTGTGCTCGACACCGCCGTCGCGCAGCACGCTGGCGGCGTTGTAGACCACCGACCCGGCGCTCTGCGGCCAGCCCACCACCGCCACGATGCCGGTCGCGGCCTTCGCCACCTCGTGCAGCGCGGCTTCGCAGTCGGCGAGGAAGCGCGGGCGCATCAACAGGTCTTCCGGCGGATAGCCGCTGATGGCGAGTTCGGGGAACACGACGAGCTGCGCGCCGTAGTCGTCGCGCGCCTCGGCGATCATGCGCGTGATGCGCCCGGTGTTGCCGGCGACGTCGCCGACCGGGAAATCGAACTGGGCGAGGGCGATGCGCAGGGTCATGTCAGATTCCGGAAATCAGCAGGTCGAGCGCCGCCATGATCGCCGCGCGTTCGTGGGACAGGTCGGCTTCCTGCGTGCCCAGGTCCGCGACCTCCGTCGCCGCCAGCAGCGGAACCACGAGGACGTAGGGCGCTCCGGCGACGTCCAGCACGGGTGCGAGCGCCGATATCGGCGGCGGATGCGCGCCATGCCGCGGCAGCACGGGCACGACGACGCGCGTACCGGTTTCGGCGATCAGGTCGCTCTGCACGTTGAGCAGCAACGGATAGGCCCCGCGCGTCAACGCATTGAGGTTCCGGTAGACGCCGAACTGCTGCATCAGCGCGCGCGGAACATCGGGCTGAAAACGCCGTGCTCGGCCACCCAGGCGTTGTAGCCGTGGATCGCCTCGCGGTTCTCCGCGAGCCAGCGCTCGCGGCGGCGCGCGCGCACCTCGTCCTCCAGCGCGCGCTCCAGCGTGGCCGAGAGGTTGATGTTCAAGGACCTGGCGGCCTCCAGCAGCTCGGCGCTGACGCTCAGGTTGGCGGCCCGCTTCGCATAGACCGCCCGCTCATCTTTGACGCGCATGACGCGACCTCCATTCCATGCGCATCGATACTGCGCATGGTTTCGTGCGCGGTCAAGCGGCCGCAAAGCAGAAGGCCGCCCGGAGGCGGCCTTCGCTGACTGCATCGCGTTGCGGGTCAGCCCGCGAGACGCTTCGCGATCGCCGCGCCGAGGTCGCCCGGCGACTTCACCGTGGTGACGCCCGCCTTCTCCAGCGCCGCGAACTTGCCCTCGGCCGTGCCCGAGCCGCCCGAGGCGATCGCGCCCGCATGGCCCATGCGCTTGC
>CAZNRZ010000074.1:0-2211 GCA_964575535.1 uncultured Lysobacter sp.
GCGCTCGGTGAACTTCCCCGCTCCGCCGCGCCTGGTCGGGCAGTTCGTGGACGTGGTGATCACCCAGGCGCTGGCGAATTCGTTGCGTGGGCGGGTGGTGACGGGCGAAGGCGCGGAATCGGCTATCGGGTGACCTTTCTCGGCGACGCGGCGAACGGGGCGTGTGAGGGCCGCTTGGCTGCCGTCATCCGGGCCCGGGTGAGCGATCCGGCGCGCAGGTGGGATGTGGGATCACGCGGGATCGTTGCTGCGCTCGCGATGACAGGCCGCGGGCGCCAGGACGGGGGACGATCGCCCGGGGACGGCGACAACGCTTCGCGCCTCCGCCGGTAGATGGCGACTGCGCGGCGTCCGCCGGTCTGCCCGACGGACGCAAGCTGCATTGTCCTAGCTGCACGCTGGAGGGATGGGCCCGCTAGTGCGGTAACAGGCGGTCAAGCGCGAAGTCCCGGCCGTCGAAGAGATCCGGGCGGTGGAATCAGCGCTCGCCCCGCATATAGACGGGCTTTCCGTCGACATACGTCGCGCGCACGGTCAGCGCCTTCAGGCCGGCCGGGTCGATGGCCAGCGGGTCTTCGGCCAGCACGACGAAATCGGCGCGCTTGCCGGCTTCCAGGCTGCCCACCTCGGCTTCCATGAAGCCGGCCCAGGCGGCATCAAGAGTGAAGCCGCGCAGGGCTTCGAAGGCGGTGAGCTTTTCCTCGGGGCGCCAGCCGCCGACGGGCTGGCCGCTGTCGTCGGTGCGCGTGGTGGCCGCGAACAGGCCCAGGCGGGGATCGACCGACTCGACGGGGAAATCCGAGCCCAGCGCGAGGCGTGCGCCGCTGTCGCGCAGCTGGCGCCAGGCGTAGGCGCCGTTGATGCGCCGCGGGCCGACGCGCGTCTGCGCCCAGGGCATGTCGGAGGTGGCGTGCGTGGGCTGCATGGAGGCGATGACGCCGAGCTTCGCCAGGCGCGGCAGGTCGTCCGGCGCCAGCACCTGCGCGTGCTCGATGCGCCAGCGCAGGTCGGCACCGGCGGGCGCGCGGCTGATCGCGCGGGCATAGGCGTCGAGGACTTCGCGGTTGCCGCGGTCGCCGATCGCGTGGATCGCCAGCTGCACGCCGCAGCCCTGGGCGCGGTCGACCAGCGCCTGCAGGGCGGCGGGCTGCAGCAGCATCAGTCCGTGGCTGTGCGGCGCGTCGCTATAGGGATCGACCAGCGCGGCGCCGCGGCTGCCCAGCGCGCCATCGGCGTACAGCTTGACGGCGCGCATCTGCAGGCGGCCCGAGGCATGGCGGTAGACACCGTCCCGGCAGAGCTGCGCGAAAGCGGCGCCATCGCCATCGGCCATGGCGTGCACGCGCAGCGGCATGCGGCCGGCGTCGGCGAGGCGGCGATAGCGCGCGAGTTCGGTCGACGAAACGCCCGCATCGTGCACGCCCGTGAGGCCGTGGCGCACCGCGGCCTGCATGCCCAGCACCAGCCCGCGCTCGGCGGTGGCGTCGTCGAGCGCGGGCACCGCCGCGTCGACGAGATCCATGGCGTTGTCGATGAACACGCCGGTGGGCGCGCCGGCGGCGTCGCGCAGGATCTGGCCGCCCTCGGGATCGCGCATGCCGGCGAGGTTTCCCTTCACCGCACGCAGGGCCGCGGTGTTCGCCCAGGCGGCGTGGCCGTCGACGCGGCGCAGCCAGACGGGGCGGTCGGGGAAGGCGGCATCGAGATCCGCGGCAGTCGGGAACTCGGCCTCCGGCCAGTCGTTCTGGTCCCAGCCGCGGCCGAGCAGCCAGGCACCGGCGGGAAGGTCGCGGGCGAAGGCACGCAGGCGCTCGACGACCTCGGCCCTGCTGCGCGTGCCGTCGAGCTCCGCTCGCAGCTGCGCGAGGCCGAGGCTGGCGACGTGGCCGTGGGCGTCGATCAGGCCGGGGACGACGGTGGCGCCGGCCAGGTCGATGCGGCGCGCGTCCGGCCAGCGCGCGGCGAGCGCGTCGCGCATGCCCACGGCGAGGATGCGGCCGTCGGCATCGAAGGCGAAGGCTTCGGCGCGCGGCTGGCGCACGTCCATCGTGTGCACGCGCGCCGCGGTGACCAGCGTGGTCTGCGCGCCGGCCTGCAGCGCGACGCCGGCCACGAGGCCCAGCACGGTGGTACGGATCGTTCGGTTCGCCATCGTCGTCGCCTGTGCCGGGAGCACCGGACTTTGCGAAATGCGGCCGCGGCGCGCAAGCT
>CAZNRZ010000074.1:2311-11094 GCA_964575535.1 uncultured Lysobacter sp.
GTCGCCTGTGCCGGGAGCACCGGACTTTGCGAAATGCGGCCGCGGCGCGCAAGCTCACGCGCCGTCCCGGCCGCGGGGTGCATCGTCTGCCGGTTCCTTCCACACCTCTTTTGCGCATGACCGACCAGCTCACCCGCGAATTCGTCCTCGACCCCGCCGACCCCGAGCGGCTCGCCAACCTTTCCGGGCCGTTCGACGCTCACCTGCGCATGATCGAACTGCGCCTGGGCGTGGAGGTGGCCAACCGCGGCAACGTGTTCCGCATCGCCGGGCGCGCGCCCGCCGTGAAGCACGCCGAGCGCCTGATCGCCGAACTCTGGGACGACGCCGAGAACGAGACGCTGAGCGAGCACGCCATCCACCTGCGCCTGAGCGAATCGGGCGTGGAGCAGCGCATGGGCGAGGACGTGGAGCCGCAGGAGGTGGTCATCCGCGTCAAGCGCGGCAACCTGCGCGCGCGCGGCCAGAACCAGGCGAAATACCTGCACGCGATCGCCACGCACGACATCAACTTCGGCATCGGCCCGGCCGGCACGGGCAAGACCTTCCTCGCGGTGGCGAGCGCGGTCGAGGCGCTGAACACGGCGCGCGTGCAACGCATCATCCTCGTGCGCCCCGCGGTGGAAGCCGGCGAGAAGCTGGGCTTCCTGCCGGGCGATCTCTCGCAGAAGGTCGACCCCTACCTGCGCCCGCTCTACGACGCGCTCTACGAGATGCTCGGCGTGGAGAAGGTGGTGAAGCTGCTCGAGCGCAACGTCATCGAGATCGCGCCGCTGGCCTACATGCGCGGCCGCACGCTCAACGACGCCTACGTGATCCTCGACGAGGCGCAGAACACCACCGTCGAGCAGATGAAGATGTTCCTGACCCGCATAGGCTTCGGCAGCACCGCGGTGGTCACCGGCGACATGACCCAGATCGACCTGCCCAAGAACGTGAAGTCCGGCCTCAAGGACGCGATCGAAGTGCTGCGCGGCGTCGACGGCATCAGCTTCACGTTCTTCGAGTCGCGCGACGTGGTGCGCCACCCGCTGGTGGCCCGCATCGTCAATGCCTACGATGCGCGCGACGCCCACGACGCCGCCACCGGCGCCGCCTGATCCCGGAGCTGCCATGACCGTCGGACCGGTCCGCCTCGATGTGATCGTCTCGTACGCGACGGAGCGTCGCGGCGTGCCGGCGTCGGCCAGCTTCCGCAAGTGGGTGGCAGCCGCACTCGACAGCCGCATCCGCGAGGCCGATCTGTCGATCCGCATCGTCGGCGAGGACGAAGGCCGCGCGCTCAACCGGCATTACCGCGGCAAGGACTACGCCACCAACGTGCTCAGCTTTCCCGCCGATCTGCCAGAGGGCCTGCCCGAGGGCGTCCGCCTGCCGCTGCTGGGCGACCTGGTGATCTGCGCGCCGGTCGTTGCGCGCGAGGCCGGCGACCAGGGCAAGCGCCTCAACGACCACTACGCCCACCTCACCGTCCACGGCGCCCTGCACCTGCTGGGCTGGGACCACGAGGACGAGGCGGACGCCGAGGCCATGGAAGCGCTGGAGCGCGGAATCCTCGCCGGCCTGGGCGTCGCCGACCCGTACTGAAGCGCTTGCGGAGCACCGGCCGCGGCCCCATGTCGTCCGCCCGGCCGGTTGCGTGCCGGGGCCGGCCCGGCCGACGGGCTAGACTGTGAAGCCACCCCTCCCGGCGGCGCAATCCGAAACGAGACATGTCCGAGGACGACAGTAGTACCCATGCCGCGGAGCGCGGCGCCGACCGCCGCTCATGGTTCGACCGCATCAGCTCCGCGCTGTCGGGCGAGCCCTCCACCCGCGAGGACCTGGTGGAGCTCCTGCGCGACGCGCAGTCGGACGGCCTGATCGAGGCCGACACGCTGCGCATGATGGAAGGCGCGATCGCGGTGTCGGACATGACCGTCGGCGACGTCATGATCCCGCGCTCGCAGATGGTTTCGCTCCCCGCCGAGGCGCGTTTCATCGACCTGATGAAGATGGTGGTCGAGAGCGGCCACTCGCGCTTCCCCGTGCATGGCGAGGACAAGGACGAGGTCCTCGGCATCCTGCTGGCCAAGGACCTGCTGCGCGGCGTGGTCGCCGACAACGCCGTCGAGACGATCCACGAGCTGCTGCGCCCGGCGGTGCTGATCCCCGAATCCAAGCGCCTGGACGTGCTGCTGCGCGAGTTCCGCCAGTCGCGCAACCACATGGCCATCGTCATCGACGAGCACGGCGGCGTGGCCGGCCTGCTCACCATCGAGGACGTGCTGGAGCAGATCGTCGGCGACATCGACGACGAGCACGACGACGCGCACGATCCCAACGCGCTGATCGCCGCACATGCGGACGGCCAGTTCGTGGTCGACGCGCTCACGCCCATCGCCGACTTCAACGAGCGCTTCGGCGCGGACTTCGACGACGACGAGTACGACACCATCGGCGGGCTCGTCACCGCGGCGATCGGCCACCTCCCCGAGGCCGGCGAGGAGCTGAGCCTGGGCCGGTTCGTATTCCGCGTCGCCGGCGCCGATGCGCGCCGCGTGCACGCCTTCCACGTGGGCGTGCATGGCGACGACTGAGCCGCGCGCGCGCCGCGCGGTGGCCGGCTTCGCGCGCCTGCTGGCGCTGTTCGCGCTGCTGGCGTTCGCCGCCGCCGCGCAGGCCGCCGCACCGCGCATCGGCGTGGCCACGATGCAGCCTGGCGAGATCTTCTGGGAGCGCTTCGGCCACGACGCGATCGTCGTCGCCGACCCCGCCACCGGGCAGGCGACGTCCTATAACTTCGGCTTCTTCGACCTCGCCGAACCCGGCTTCGTCGGCAACTTCATCCGCGGAAAGATGCGCTACCGGCTGGTGGCGCTGCCGCTGGAGGACGACCTCGTCCTCTATCGCGACGAAGGCCGGGGCGTGGCGATCCAGTGGCTGGCGCTCACCGACGCGCAGGCCATCGACCTCGCCCGCCGCCTGGAAACGAACGCGCGGCCCGGCAACGCCGTCTACACCTACGACTACTTCCGCGACAACTGCTCCACCCGCGTGCGCGACGCGCTGGACGCGGCGCTCGGCGGCGCGCTGCGGCGCCAGCTCGAATCGCGTTCGCGCGGTTCGAGCTATCGCAGCGAGTCGGTGCGGCTCGCGTCACCCGCCTGGTGGATGTGGCTGGGCTTCGACATCGGCCTCGGGCCGCGCGCCGACGTGCCGCTGTCGCTGTGGGAGGAAGCCTTCGTGCCGATGCGCCTGGCCGCGGCATTGCGCGACGTGCGCATCGACGGACGGCCCCTCGTGGCGTCGGAGGCGGAAATCCTGCCGCATCGCATCGCGCCCGAGCCGGTGGACGCGCCGCGCGCATTCTGGCCGTGGCTGGTGGCGGGCATCGCGCTCGGCGTCGCGCTGGCGTACGCGGGCCGACGGCGGCCGCGCGGCGTCGCGGCAGCGGCGCTGGTGTTCTGGGGGGTCGGCGGCCTTCTGGGCGCGCTGATGCTCTTCATCTGGCTCGGGACCACGCATGTATTCGGCTGGACCAACCACAACCTGCTGCTGCTGCATCCGCTGTTGTGGCTGATGCTGCCGGGCGCCTGGCGCATCCTGCGTGGCCGCGCGGCGGGCCGTCTGTTCGGCTTCTTCCTGGTGACTGCCGCGGCGCTCGCGTCCGCCGCGTTCTTCCTGTCGTGGCTGCCGCTGTTCCCGCAGGCGAACGGCCACTGGATCGCGCTGCTGCTGCCGGTGCACCTCGGGCTCTGGACGGGTTTGCAAGGGATGCACGTCGCACAGCCGATAGCCCCGCGATGAGCACCCCGCTGCCGCCCGGCTCCATCGTCAACTGCGCGGCCTACGCGACGGACGGCAGCCGGCGCGACATCTCCCTCGAGCAGATCAGCGACGTGCTCGCCGTCGACGACGGCAGCTTCGTCTGGGTCGGCCTGTACGAGCCCGGCGAAGCCGTGCTGGACACGCTGCAGGAGGAGTTCGCGCTGCACGATCTCGCGGTCGAGGATGCGAAGAACGCGCACCAGCGGCCCAAGCTCGAGGTCTATGGCGACTCGATGTTCATCGCGGTGCACACCGCGCAGCAGGTCGACAGCCGCCTCCTGTTCGGCGAGACGCAGATCTTCGTCGGCCCGCGCTACATCGTGACGGTGCGCCACGGCGCATCGGCAAGCTACGCGCCGGCGCGCGCGCGGCTGGAGCGCGAGACCGACATGCTGGTGCGCGGCCCGGGCGCGGCGCTGTATGCCGTGCTCGACCTGGTCGTGGACAACTACGCGCCGATCGTCGACGAGTTCAACCGCCTGCTCGGCGAGCTGGAAACCCGCATCTTCGCCGAGGATTTCAGCCGCGACACGGTGCAGCGGCTCTACATGCTCAAGCGCGAGCTGATCCGCCTGCGCATGGGCGTCGCGCCCCTGCAGGACATCGTCGGTCACCTCGCGCGGGCGCGTGGGCCACTGTTCGACGACGAGATCCAGTTCCACCTGCGCGACGTGCTCGACCACGCGGTGCGTGTCGATGTCAGCACCGAAATGCTGCGCGAAATGCTCACCACCGCGGTGAGCGTCAACCTCTCGCTGGTGACGGTGCAGCAGGGCGAAGTGGTCAAACGCTTCGGCGCCTGGGCCGCGCTGCTCGCGGCGCCCACGCTCATCGCCAGCTGGTACGGCATGAACTTCGAGCACATGCCGGAGCTGCCGGGCCGCTGGAGCTATGCGGTGCTGGTCGCGGTGGTGGCCGCCGTCTGCCTCGGGCTGTACTGGAAGTTCCGGAAGGCGCGCTGGATCTGACGCGGCAGGCGCACCGCAAGGGCGCTTCGAGGCGCCTTGCGGTATCGCCAGCCGCGGGTCAGCCCGCCATCGCCTGCAGCGCCAGCCCCGTCATGTAGGCGACATACGTGCCGAGCGCATAGCCGAGCACGGCGAGCAGCACGCCGACCGGCGCGAGCGCCGGGTGGAACGCGGATGCCACCACCGGGGCCGAGGCCGCGCCACCGATATTCGCCTGCGAGCCGACGGCCACGAAGAACAGCGGCGCGCGGATGAGCTTGGCGACGACGAGCATCAGCACGCCGTGGGTGGTGATCCAGATCGCGCCCATGAGGAACAGCAGCGGCTTGTCCAGCAGTGCCGCCAGGTCCATCTGCATGCCGATGGTCGCCACCAGCACGTACAGGAACAGCGAGCCCACCCGCGAGGCGCCCACGCCTTCCGTGCGGCGCGCGCGGGTGAAGCTCAGTGCCAGGCCGAAAGTGGTGGCGAGCACCGTGATCCAGAAGAAGCGCGCGGTGAGGCTGTAGTCCTGCAGGCGCCACTCGGCCGGCAGCGTGGTCAGCCACGCGACCAGCGGATCGGTGATCGCATGGGCCAGTCCGGTTGCGCCCAGGCCGATCGCCAGGATCACCATCAGGTCGGTCAGCGTCGGGATGCGCGTGTGCTCGGCCTGATAGGCCTCGACGCGCCGCTTGAGATCGTCGATCGCCGTGAGGTCGGCGCGCGTCCACCGGTCGAACGCCTCGCTGCGGCCGGCCAGGAACAGCAGCACCGCCATCCAGACGCTGGCCACCAGCACGTCGACGGCGACGAACTGGCCGAACAGCGTTGCGTCGACGGCGAAGACTTCCTTCATCGCCGCCTGGTTCGCGCCGCCGCCGATCCAGCTGCCGGCCACCGTGGTCATGCCGCGCCAGGTGTCGCCTGCCACCGTCGGCGGGTGGATGAGCCCCATCGCCAGGAAGGCGACGACCGCGCCAAGCGCCACGCCGACGGTGCCGGTGAGGAACATGATCACGGCCTTGGGCCCCAGCCGCACGATCGACTTGAAGTCGATCGCGACGCACAGCAGCACCAGCGCCGCGGGCAGCAGGTAATCACGCGCCATCGGATACAGGCCCGATGCCGCGCCGTCGATCAGCCCGATGCTGTTGTAGATCGCGGGCAGGAGGTAGCACAGCAGCAGCGCCGGTACGACGCCGTAGAACTTCTTCCAGAAACCTGTTTCGCGTGACGAGGTCCAGAACACGAGGCCCAGTGTGACGGCCAGAAGGCCGAGCACGACCGCGTCGTTGGTGATGAGGGCCGTGGAAGCCCCTGCCGTCTCGATTGCCATGCACTGCTCCGTGCCGGATGCAGAGCACCCGGCGCTGACTGCCGATCGTTGGATAGGATTACTGGCCGATGTACTGGCGCAGCCAGCCGTTGACGGCCTCGTGCCACTGCACGCTGTTCTGCGGCTTGAGGATCCAGTGGTTCTCGTCCGGGTAGTACAGGAATTTGGACGGCACGTTGCGCCGCTGCAGCGCATGGAACGCCGCGATGCCCTGCTCCGCCGGGATGCGGTAGTCGAGCTGGCCGTGGATCACCAGCATCGGCACGCGCCACTTGTCGACGTGGTTGACCGGATTGAAGCGCTCGTAGTTCTGCGGGACATCGAACGGCGTGCCGCCGTTCTCCCACTCGGTGAACCACAGCTCTTCCGTCGAGTAGCCCATCATGCGCTGGTCGAATACGCCGGCGTGGCTGACGAGGCACTTCCACGGCGCGTTCCAGCGCCCGGCGATCCAGTTGACCATGTAGCCGCCGTAGCTCGCGCCGAGCGCGCAGGCGCGATCGCCGTCGAGGAAGGGGTACTGCTTCTGCGCCGCGGCCCAGCCCTTCTGCAGGTCTTCCAGCGGGCGGTCGCCCCAGTGCTGGCTGATCGCGTCGGTGAAGGCCTGCCCGTAACCGGTCGAGCCGTGGAAGTCGATCATGACCACCGCATAGCCCTGCCCCGCATACGTCTGCGGGTTCCAGCGATAGCTCCAGCCATTGCCGAAGCTGCCCTGCGGACCGCCGTGGATCAGGAACGCGACCGGATACGTCTGCCCTTCCCGGTAGTTCCACGGCTTGACGACGTAGGCGTGCACCGTATCGCCGTTCCAGCCCTTGAAATCGAACTGCTCGAAGTCGCCGAAGCGCACGTCGGGCAGCATCTCGGCCGCGCTCGGCGTGATCGCGCGCACCGGCGTGCCGCCGATGCCGCCGACGAAGAGCTGGTCGCCCGACTGCATCGTGTTGCGCGAGAACGCCAGCTGCCCGTTCTCGATGTCGACCGCCGAGACGCTGCCGTCGGCGACCACGCGCGTCGCCGCGCCGCTGGCGACGTCGACCGCGAACAGCGGATGCTCGCCCATGTCCTGGGCGGTGGTGTAGATCGTGCGGCCGTCCTGCGAGAGGTGCACGCTGTCGGCGGAGCGGTCCCACTTCGGCGCGATTTCGCGGCGCGTGGACGTGGCGAGGTCGAGTTCGATCAGCGCGAAGCGGTCGGCCTCGAAACCGGGGCGCTTCATCGCGCGGTAGTAGAGCTTGCGACCGTCATGACTGAACGCACCGACGGTGTCCCAGGCGGGGTTGCCCTCGGTGAGGTTGCGCGGCGCGGCGCTGCCATCGGCGGGCGCGAGGTAGATGTCGAAATTCGTCGACCACGGCTCGACGCGGTCCGCATTGCGTGCGGTGAACGCGATCGATGCGCCGTCGGGCGACCACGCGTACTCCGTCGCATCACCGAACGGGCGCGAGGGCACGTCGGCGACGATGTCGCTGCCGACCAGCGTCGCCTGCGTCGCCGGCCTGTCGCCCAGCGTGGCGACGAAGAGGCGGTTGAGCCGGCCCTCGTTCCACGAGTCCCAGTGGCGCACGAACATGCGGTCGAACACCATGCCGCTGCGCTTGTCCTCACCCTTTGCATCGTTGCGCTTGCGCGTGCACGCGATGTCGCCGGCGCAGTCGGGGAAGGTTTCCAGGCTGACCGCGACGCGCTTGCCATCGGGCGAGAGCGCGTAGCTGCCGACGTCGAGCCCGAACGCGGTGACCTGCCGGGGCGTACCGCCGGAAACCGGCACGGCATAGAGCTGCATCGAGCCCGACTTCGCACTGAGGAAGTAGGCGGTGCGGCCGTCGTGCGAGACCTCGGGCGAATTGATGTTCCAGCCGTCCGGCGTGAGGCGGCGCGCCTTTGCGCCGGCGCGCGAGGCGTCCTGCGCCCATAGCGCGGTGCTCGACTTGTTCGCGTCGAAGTCGACGCTGCGCCTGGTGAACAGCAGCGTGCGGCCGTCGGGCGTGAGTACCGGGCTGGCGAAGCGATCGAGCGTGACGAGATCGCGCGCTCCCAGGCCGCGCGGGGCGGCGTGGGCGGCGAGCGGAAGGGCCGCTGCGATCAACAAGGGCAGGAGGGCGTGGCGCAGGCTCATCGGTACTCCGCAACGGGGGCGAGCGGCCGATGGTAGGCCGGCAGCCGCATGCACGGAAGCGCGGCAGGTCACGGCACGAGCGCTGGATATACTCGGCCTCCTTCCAAACGCCGGAGCCGCGCGTGTCGCAAGCGATCGCCGACCACGCCCGCCACGAGTTCCTCGGGCATCCCAAGGGCCTCTACGTCTGCTTCTTCACCGAGATGTGGGAGCGCTTCTCCTTCTACGGGATGAAGGCGCTGCTCCTGCTGTACCTGCTGAAATACCACCTGTTCGGCGACGACGCCGGCTACGACCTGCTCGGCGCCTACGGTGGCCTCGTCTACGCGATGCCGGTCATCGGCGGCCTGCTGGCCGACCGCTACCTCGGCATGCGCAAGGCGGTAGTGCTTGGCGCGGTGCTGCTCGTGCTCGGGCACCTTGGCATGGCCTTCGAGGGCGAGCAGGCGCGCGTGGTCGGCGGCGCGGTGCAGCGCGACGAAGGCGCGCTGCAGGTGTTCTATCTCTCGCTGGCGCTGATCATCATGGGCGTGGGCTTCCTCAAGCCGAACATCTCGACCATCGTCGG